>JAGCNO010000157.1 GCA_017645905.1 Prevotella sp.
CCTCCCCTACAAGGGAGGGGAGCGGCTACCGCTGACGATATGCGCAGTAACTCCCCTCCCTTGTAGGGGAGGGGCTGAGGGAGGGGTCAGTAATCAAGTTTTTAATCATGTTTGCTTTCGTCTTATTCGAAAAGTTTGCTGCAAAAGTATGGAAAAGAATTCAAATAAGCAAGGGAAAAGGGAAAAATATTATTCTTGATTTCTTGGGAGTGATCTTCCACATTGTGATAGCCGTGAATCAGGAAGTTGCGCATAATCGTATCTGCTAAGGATAATCGTAACCCTCTGACGCTGAAAGCGTCATCGCTCAGTAACCGGTGGTCGGAACGACCAGCGGAAGGTAGCTATGTCAAGGAACGCACTCTGAAAGAGTGCCCCAACAGGTACAGATGGGCGACTCCTTCAGAGTCGTAAGGCTTCCTTACACGCTATCCCGGGGGTGCTCCGCACACCCCGGTTATTGAGCGTAGACGCTTTCAGCGTCTTTTAGCGACAATGATTCCATGATGGGTAACTTCAATTCTTAAACATGAATTTCCATGAATTGCCGGGGATGGATGCTGTTTCAAAAAAGTTAAAACTACGACGTGGTTTCTACAAACTACGTCGTAGTTTTTACAAACGCCGTCGTGGTTTATACAAACGCCGACGTAGTTTAAACAATGCATCCGACCTTTTGTTTCGAAAGAACGGCTTATTCTCATAGAAAGAACGGCTTTTCCTCATAGAAACAACGGCTTTTTCTACCGGAAAGAACGGCTTTTTCTATGAGAGGGAACGGTATACAGATTTAACATGCCTCCTGATGACCGATTCGGGATATACGGGAAATAATCGGAATCCTCTTAAAAAATCATGACGATGGTTTTGGAGGATTCAGAAGAAATGATTACCTTTGCGCCCGAGAATTGTAAAAAAACTAATACAACATTTATTTATGAAACGCCAAATCATTCTTTCTGCCATGCTGCTGGCTGCCGCCGGAGCTATGGCTTGTACTAATTTTATCGTGGGCAAGAAAGCCTCGAAGGACGGAAGTGTCATCTGCTCCTACTCTGCTGACAGCTACGGCATGTTCACCGGTCTGCGCCACCAGCCCGCCGCCAAGCACCAGAAGGGCGACATGCGCAAAATCATTGAGTGGGACACCAACAAGTATCTGGGCGAGATTCCCGAGGCCGAGGAGACCTACAACACCATCGGCAACATCAACGAGTGGCAGGTGACCATCGGCGAGACCACCTTCGGCGGCCGTGAAGAGATGGTCGACACGACCGGCATCATCGACTACGGCTCACTCATCTACATCGCCCTGCAGCGCTCGAAGACAGCCCGAGAGGCCATCAACGTAATGACCACACTGGCCGAGCAGTACGGCTACTGCTCTGAGGGCGAGACTTTTACCATCTGCGACCCCAACGAAGCCTGGATTATGGAAATGATGGGTGCCTGGGTGCCCGACTCGCTGAAGGCCACGCTGAAGAGCTCTGTCCGCAAGCAACTCGGCCGTACCGTCTGGGTGGCCGTACGTATTCCCGACGACATGATTTGCGGACACGCCAACCAGAGCCGCATCACCACCTTCGACCAGAAGGGCAAGAAGGCCAATAATCAATGGTCAATGGTCAATGCCACGGGCGACGTGCTCTTCTCGAAGAACGTTGTCAGCTACGCCCGCATCATGGGCTGGTTCTCAGGCAAGGACGAGGACTTCAGCTACAACGCTGCCTATGCCTTCCCCGACTTCCAGGGCCGCCGCATCTGCGATGCCCGTGTATGGAGCTTCTTCAACCGCTATGCCGACGGCATGGACCGCTATGTGGCATGGGCCGAGGGTCACGACAAGCAGGCTGAGGTGATGCCCCTGTGGGTGAAGCCCAACCGTCTGCTCACTGTTGCCGACGTCGAGGCCGCCATGCGCGACCACTTCGAGGGCACGCCCTTCTCGCTCGACCAGGACATGGGAGGCGGCATCTGGGAGATGCCCTACCGTCCAACGCCGCTCTATTTCGAGGTCGACGGCAAGAAATACTTCAACGAGCGTCCCGTCTCCACGCAGCAGGCCGGCTTCGTCTATGTCTCGCAGATGCGCTCCTGGCTGCCCCGTCAGGTGGGTGGCTGCTTCTGGTTTGCCAACGACGACGGCAACATGGTGCCCTTCACCCCCGTCTATTGCTGCACCACCGAGGCTCCGCGGCCCTATAACACTCCCGGTGCCGACGACCTGCACTTCTCCATGGACAACGCCTACTGGGTTCAGAACTGGGTCAGCAACATGGTCTATCCGCGCTACTCCGTGCTCTTCCCCTCGCTGCAGGCTGTTCGCGACTCGCTCGACAACTCCTATTTCCGTGCTCAGAAAGAGGTGGAAGACCGCGCTCTGGCTATGGACGAGGCTGCCCGTACGAAGTACCTCACGAAGTACACCGCCGAGAAGGCCGACCAGATGCTGGCCCGCTGGCGTCAGCTTGCCACCTATCTCATCGTGAAATACAACGACATGATTTCCAAGCCCGAGGAGAACGGACAGTTCACGAAGACTCCTTACGGCTTCGGAGCCACCGTCAAGCGTCCCGGCTATCCCACCCGCTACGGCCGCGACCTCATCCGTCAGACCGGCTCGAAGTTCGAGCTGCCTGCAAAGGGAGAGTAATCGGCAGCACCTTCGGGACATAGGAAAGGAGCGCTGACCCGGCTGGGTCAGCGCTCCTTTCCTATGATTTCCTGTAGGCGGACATTCAGCTCCTGACTGTCGGAAAGCAGGTTCCAGATGCCGTCTTCCGAGAGCACGCCGCGCTTCAGGCCGGCAGGCAAATGTCCTGCCTCGTCGTCGGCATAGTCCTGTTTCCAGTCGTCGCTGCCGTAATACTCACTAAGCGCAGTAATGGCCTCCTGTGCCTCCACATACTTGTCAAGTGCTGCCGAGAGTTCCATCACAGCCGCAGAAGCACGGTCCAAGTGCTTTTCCATCTGAATGATTCGCTCAATCTGTCCCATAGTGTTGATTTTCGATTTACGATTTGCGAATTGAATTACGGGTTTTCGGCTCAGGCAGTGCCCGGCAAGTCTCGCTGACAATCTGAGCGAGGTAGTCGCGGTCGTCTACGTCGGCGATGTAAAAGTAGTCTTTCGCACCTTCGTAGGGAGGTCGCATGTCAACAACGCGGAGCAGCGGGCGGACGGCCTCGGTAGGCTTCACGTAGAAACAGTCGTCGCAAATGAGGCCGAAGATTTTCCCGTCGCAGTAGATGCCGTAGTCGCCGAACATCTTCTTCACCGTTATCTCGCCGGCACCGGCGCACTGGTCGGCGATGTACTGTACTAAGTCTGTGTTGCTGGCCATATCATTAGAGTTAGGAGTTAAGAGTTGGGGTTTTTACTTAGTAACTCCTTCTACGGTATATCCTGCCTGACGCAGCAGGTGGAGCACACCCTTCTCACCGGGCAGGTGGCCGGCGCCGACTGCAAACAGCGTGGGCTTGCTGGCCATGATAGCGGGCATCTTCGTTATCCAGTCGGCGTTGCGGTTGTCGATAAGCGAGGCCTCCTCCTCGGGGCGGCTGTCGCAGCTGCTGTTCATCTTCATGTCCATGGCCTTCTTGATGGCATCTAAGTCCTGGGCGAAGAAGGCACGGACGATGCCGTCGCTCATCTTGTCCATGAATTCAGCATTGTCCACCAAACACATCAGCAGCTCCTTCTGGCGCTCCAGCGTCTGCCCCTTGAGGAGCGTCTTTACCTGGAAAGCCATCGTCTCCAGTCCGCCCACGCCCTTTCCCTGCTTGACGGCCTCTTTCTGAAAATAGCTGTCGAAACCGTTCATCGGGTCAAAGTTGCCGCTTTTCTTCACGAAGGAGAGCAATGAGAGCGTTGTGCTCAGGGCTGTCGGCGTCATCTTCTTCATCTGCTGGGCCAGCAGCGGGTTGGTCATGTCCATGCCCATCAGGTTCTTCATGTAGGCGTTCAGGCGATTCATCTCGTCGGCGTTGAGCAGACTGTCGAGGGTCAAGCCGTCGGGCAGCATCATGGCCTGTTGCATCATAGCGAGGCTGTCAGGGCCAAACATCTCCTCCATCATCAGCTCGCCATAGACCTGCTGGCAGTCAGCTATGGCCTGATGCATGCCGGGGATGGAGTCAACGAACGACACGGGGGCCAGGTGGTAGGTGCCTATGATGTAGGAGGGCGATGTCAGCCCTTGGCCCGAAATCTTGTAGAGAAGTTGTGCGGGTGCGCAAAGAGTGGCAGCCGCGAACGAAAGGATAAACAGGATTCTTTTCATGATTATATGTGTTTTGTTGGTCTTGGTAAGCATTTCAAACTTTTCATTCCTCATCGTCCTTCCCTTCGCCATTCAGGATGGGCAGGGAAATATGATAGCGCACGGCCAGGAAACGGATGATACAGGTGGTGAGGAAACTCACTATGGCCGTAATCTCCACCGGCATCCCTATGGCCACTCCGCCCCAGTAGGCCAGTCCGCCGGCAACACAAGCCATAGCGTATATCTCCTTGCGGAAGATGACAGGCTCGTTGTTGAGCAGCACGTCGCGAATGACTCCACCGGCGGCTCCGGTTATACATCCCATGATGATGGCCACCCAGAAGGGCTGCCCCAGGTCGATGCTCTTCTGTATGCCGGCTATGGTGAAGAGGGCGAGGCCCAGCGTGTCGAAAACGAACCACGCGTTCTTCAGCGGTTCCATCCATCGGCCGAAGAAGGCAACGGTGAGCAGGGCTACAGCGGTACATATAATATATATAGGTGTAGTCATCCAGAACGGCACCACGCCAAGCATCACGTCGCGGATGGTTCCGCCACCGATGGCCACGGCGATGCCGCAGACGTAGCCGCCAAACCAGTCGAAATGCTTGGCAGCGGCATGGCGGATGCCGGAAATGGCAAAGGCGTAGGTGCCCAGCAACTCAATGACCCTTACGAGTATCTCTTCTCTCATCGTGGCTGCAAAAGTACTGCTTTTTCCGCAAAGGGCAAAAAAAAAGAAGCTTATTGGCACGAATTATGAAAAATTGTCGTAATTTTGCAGCATAAATAGTAAATAGTAAATCGTCAAATAGTAAATAACGTGATGATTGATAAGCGCATAGCCGTATTGCTCTCGGGTGGTGTAGACAGTAGCGTGGTGCTCTGTCTGCTGGCCCGTCAGGGGCTGCACCCCGACTGTTTCTACATAAAGATTGGCCCGGAGGAGGACGAGGAGTGGGACTGCTCGTCGGAGGAGGACATGGAGATGGCCACCGCCGTGGCCCGCAAATACGGCTGTAGGCTGGAGGTCGTCGACTGCCACCGCGAGTATTGGGAACAGGTGACGACCTACACCATGGAGAAGGTGAAGGCTGGACTGACGCCCAACCCCGACGTAATGTGCAATAGGCTGATAAAGTTCGGAGCCTTCCACGAGAAGTGCGGTCACGACTACGACCTCATCGCCACGGGGCACTATGCCCAGACAGAGGTGGAAGTGGTTTCTGAAATCGTAAATGGTAAATCGTTAAATCGTAAATTAAAATGGCTTTGCACCAGTCCTGACCCCGTAAAGGACCAGACCGACTTTCTGGCTCAGATATACGGCTGGCAGCTGGAGAAGGCATTCTTCCCCATCGGCCATCTGATGAAGGACGAGGTGCGGCGTATAGCCGAGGAGGAACACTTGGTGAACGCCCGGCGGCGTGACTCGCAGGGCATCTGTTTCTTAGGAAAGATTGACTACGATGAATACCTGCGGCGCTACCTCGGCGAGCTACCCGGCGACGTGCTGGAGTTAGAGACAGGGAAGCTGATTGGGAAGCATCGTGGGCACTGGTTTTACACCATCGGACAGCGAAAGGGTCTGGGGTTCGGAGGAGGGCCTTGGTTTGTCGTGAAAAAGGATGTAGAACAGAACCTTATTTACGTCTCTAACGGTTACGACCCCGCCACGGTCTACAAAAAGGACTTCCTTGTCCGTGATTTCCACAGCATCAACGGCATGATGCCTTCAGAGGATATTACTTTTAAGATACGCCACACGCCCGAGTTCCATCGTGCGAAGTTCGTCACGATGGGCGACGGTAAATATTCCATTCAGTCGGAGGATAACATCCACGGTGTTGCACCGGGGCAGTTCTGCGTCGTCTATGATGCTGACCACCACCGCTGTTATGGCTCGGGGGAAATCAGCCTTTAATCAGACATAGAGATAGAAGCACGCTCGGATAATGGCGTAGATGAAGGTCATGACAAGCACGGTGATGACGACATCTACGTCGGTGAGCTGATAGCCGGTAGAGGTGTACTGCGACGAAATAAAACCGGGTGACGGCGAAAGAATGCGGCGCACACGCAGGTGGAGATACCACATGGCGGTGCCTACCAGTCCGCCCCAAAGCAGTCCGCAGAGAATGTCGCCCGGGAAATGTACACCGAGGTACAGGCGCGTCCAGCAGTTTACCAGCGACCAGAATATCAGTGCAACGGTGAGCACACGGCTGCGTACCAGCAGGGAAAAGAATATTGCCAGACTGAACGTATTAGCAGCATGAGAAGAGAAGAAACCGTGGTCACCGCCGCGATAATCGTTCACAACATCCACCACATAGCCAATGACGGGGTCGTGCGTGGGGCGCCAACGGCCCACGGAAGGCTTTACCAGCATGTCGTTAAGCGAACCGGCAAGAAACACACACAGTAAAGCACAGGCAACGATGAGCAGCACCTTCTTCACATTGTCGTTGTTCCTCAGAACAAGATAGAGCAGCGACACGTAGAGCGGCGCCCAGGTGACGGCCGTTGTCAACGTCTTTACCAGTCCGTCAAGGAAAAGCGAGTCGCTGCCGTTGAACCAAAGGAGCAATTGGCGGTCAAGCTCTATCAGGTTGCTGCTATCCATTGTATAATCGTCAAATCGTCAATAGTAAATCAGATAATTTCTATCTGTGCGGTCTCAACCCAGCCTACCTTTCCGTCGGGCATACGAATCTCTTTCCAGTCCTGCATGGTGTCGTCGGTGACGGTGACCTTGGTACCCTCATGAAGGATGAAGAGGTCGGTGCCAGAAGTTGAGGGCGTGCTCTTCACGGGCACGGCCGACTGGATGATGATGGCGCCGTCGCGATGGTTGAGTGTCTGCTTCTGCTGCCAGGCAAAGAGGTTGGCCAGCAGGAAAAATAGTAGGGCAAGCAGACCACCGAAGAAGCCCACCTTACGCAGCCATACGGGTGAGGCAAAGAGATAGAGCAGGGCGAGGACGATGGTCAGGGCCAGCAGCACAAGCGACATGCGTGCCCAGCCGTCGACACTCATCTGGTTGACCAGCGAGCGGTACCATGTGACGGCGAAGAACTCCGACTGCGGCACCATCTTGTCGATGGTCTTGGTACGGGCCAGCTGCAGGTTGAAACGTATGTCGGCATCACCGGGCGAAAGCAGCAGAGCACGCTCGTAGGCCAGGATGGCTTGGGTAATCTCTTCCGTGCGGTAGTAGGCATTGCCGAGGTTGTAGTACACGTCGGCACTCTGGCCCTCCTTCAAGAGCTCAGAATACAGCTCAATGGCCTTCTGATAGTTGCCCTGAACGTAGGCGCTGTCAGCATCGGCCTTGGTCTGCGCACTTGCGCTGGCGCTAAATAAGAAATAAGAAATAAGAAATAATAAACCTATCGGGGATGTTTTTCTCATTTTACTGTTTGACAAATTACAATTTGACTTTGCTATTGTCCAGAAGCCATGACATCGATGACGTTGGAGATGTCGGCCACGTCTACGGAGCCGTCTTTATTGGTGTCGGCTCTTGAGCACAGGTTGGTGTCGGTCACTATGCCTGCCATAACGTCGATGATGGTGGCGATGTCGGCCACGTCTACGGAGCCGTCGCCATTGACATCGGCATTGACTGTCAGCCCTTCGAGTCGGTCGGTCAGCCGGAAGCGGTCAACGTCCGTAGCGGTGTAGCTGACAGTGTGGGCCGTGCTGCTGACGGTGAACGTTCCGTCATTGATGGTGATCTTCGGACGGTCGGTGAAGGGGTAGGCCTCGATGGTGCCGTCGCGCAAGCTGATGACGAGCCAATAAGTGTCGTTGATAACTTCACCATCGGCATCCTCCAGAGTGAAGCGGCGCAGGTTGCTGACGGCATAGTCAATCTTGGCCTCGCTGGTGGTAACGGTGAAGACGGTGCTACTGATGGTGAGCTTTGGATGGTCACTGGAGGCGTAAGCCGTGCGGGTTCCGTCAGCATTATAGACCACCAGGCTGTAGCCCTTATTGTTATCGGCATGGGAAGGCAGAGCCATGACCAAGGTGAGGGCCAGAACCGCAAACATTTTTAAAATATGTTTCATAGACGACATGGAAATTAATCAGTTATATTGTTATTACAGTTTCCCGTTCAGCGCGGTGATTCCCTTCATGGCCTGCTCGTAGACCTTGTTCATGTTACCCTTGGGGTCACCGGGGGCATAGCGCTCAAACTCACATTCGTCGATAGCCTCGATGAAGGGCTTGATGGTGTCGGCATCCACACCTCGGGCGGTGAGGCGGTCGGTGATGTTCTCTCGTGAGAGCTGCTCCACGGGGATGTTCAGCTTGTCGCCCACATAGCCCCAGAGGGCACGGAGGGCTTCGTCGTAGAACTCGCCGGGCTTGTTCTCGGCCATGAGCTTGGCGGCTTTCTTCAGTCGCTTCGTAGCTACCTTGCCGGCACGCTTGGAGGCATGGCCCACCACGTCGGCGTTCTCAATAGCACGTTTGCGGAAGATGACGATGAGCGAGACGAAGCCGATGAACATCACGGCGAGCACGGCCCAGTAGGTGGTGGAGGCAAAGAACGACTCGCCCTGCTTCTTCAGACTGTTGTCGGCCAGGTGAATGTAGCGAATATCGTTGGCCAGCATCTGGATGTCCTCCTGCTCGGTGTAGTCCATGACACGGCTGTCGCCGCCTTCGCCCTTGGCCACGTCAAGGTGGAAGGCCTCAGAGGTGAGCGTGACGTAGCGTTTCTGCTGCGTGTCGTAGTAGATGAACTCCACGGGCGGCACGTCGAACTTCCCCTGATGGCGGGGCACAGCGAGATATTCGTAGATGATGCTGCCGTCGATGCCGTTGGTCGTCAGGCGTGTCTTGTCAGTGGTCTTGGCGTCGTAGGTGTCAAAGTCCTTGGGGAATTTCACCATTGGAGCCTTGATGAGCTTCAGGTTTCCCGTTCCGCTGACGGTCACGCGGAGTGTCAGCGGGTCGTTGGCCTTCAGTTGCGTGCGGTCTATCTCGGCCTTCATCGAGAAGTGGCCTACGCCGCCTGAGAACCCGTCGGGACGAGCGGGCAGCGGGTCAACCTCGATTTTTACGCCCGGAGCCTGAATCTGTTTCTTCACCTCCACGTAGCCCGAGCCGCCGTTAAAGAACGCCTCGAAGGGGTCTACGTAGCGGTTCTGCTGCACGACTACGCCGTTGAATGTCAGCGGTGGTACTTCCAGCGTGCCAGTCATCTGCGGGAACATCACGTACTGGCTCCAGGTCACGGTCTTGTAGTTACGGCCGTTATACTGTTCTATCTTGAAACTCTTCTCCTGTGGCAGAGGAATCTCCTGTGTATGGAAGCCCTTCAGGTCGGGCATCTTGCCCTCTAACTGCGTGAGGCTCACGAGAGTGTAAACCTTATAGGTGAGGAGCACCGGCTCCTGTTCTACGACGCGCTTCTTCGAGGCCGAGACCTTGATGAAGAGGTCACTGCCCGAGATGGGCGTGCCCTGCGGCCGGGTCTCCGGTTGCTGGCTGTTGCGGCTCCGGCTGTTGGCCTGCGGCTGCTGGGCAGTGCCGCTCACCTCAATCTTCAGGGCGTTGCTCTTCACCTGCGAACCGTTGACGAGAATGTAGCCGGCAGGAATGGTGAACGTGCCGTTCTTCAGCGCACTGAGGATATAGGTGTAGGTGATGGACGATGACTGCGTCGTCTTTCCGTTGACCATCGAGAAGCTCGACTGTGTGCTGGTGCTTGGCCCCATCAGTATCTCAAAACCGTCGGTAGGTATCTGTCCAGGGTGAAACCCTGACACGTCCTGGCTGTTCACCGTATACGTGAGCCGGAACTGCTGACCCACGGCCACCTGTTGAGGGGCTCGCGCCGTGAGCGTCTGAGCCGTGGCGACGACAATCGACAGGAATAAAAAGACTAAAACCGCACTGAATGACCTTGCATAGTTTTTCATCGTTTCTGCTTTCTATTTTTTGCGCCGCAAAAGTAGTAAGAATTATTGATATGGCCAAACATTTACGCAAAGTTTAACTAAGGGTGCAGATAAAGCGGCCTGACGGCCAAAGCATTTCGCGTTTTTTTTGGCTGTGTCACATTTTTTTCATACCTTTGCAGCGTCAAACAGGAAGACTGCCAAAAACATGCTCAGAGAAAGAACGGCTTATTCAGATCGAAAGAACGGCTTTTTCTCATGGAAAGAACGGCTTATTCAAATCGAAAGAACGGCTTAATGTCTGAGGGCTGTATTTGATAACTTTTTAATTATGGGAAAGATAATAGGAATTGACGTGGGCATATCGACCACGAAGATTGTGGGGCTGCGCGACGGCAAGCCGTCGGCCCCGCTGCGTATCACTGCCAACGACCCCGTTACGTCGCTTTACGGAGCCTTTGGCAAGTATCTCCACGATAACAACGTGCCCCTCGAGGAAGTGGAGCACGTTATGCTCACCGGTGTGGGTGCGGCATACGTGAAGAACGATGTCTACGGCGTTGCCACGAGCCGCTGCGACGAGTTTGTGGCCGACGCACTGGGTGCCCGCTATGAGTCGCATATCGACCACGCCATTGTCGTCTCGATGGGTACGGGAACATCATTCGTCATGTGTCACGGCGATGATATCCGGCATATTGGAGGTATCGGCATTGGCGGAGGAACACTTCAGGGTCTTTCGCGTATCATGCTGAATACGAGCGATATAAAACAGGTGTCGGCACTCGCCATGCAGGGTGACATCAGCCACATTAACCTGCTCATCGGCGACATCTCGGCACAGCCGCTGCCCGGTCTGCCTATGGAGGCCACGGCCAGCATCTTTGCCCGTGCTCAGAACGATGCGTCGAAGGAGGACATCGCCTGCGGCATTATCGCTATGGTGCTGCAGAGCATCGGGTCGGCAGCGGTGCTGGCCGCACAGGGTACTGACTGCCGCGACATGGTGCTCATCGGTAACCTGTCGCTGCTTCCTCAGTGCAAGGAAATCTTCCCCGCTCTGGAGAAACTTTATAAAGTGCGGTTCCACATTCCCAAGTACTCGGAGTATTGCACGGCCATCGGTGCGGCATTGGCCTACGGGAAGAAGGTCTAAGGTCTATAGTCAAAGGTAATGAAGTTTAGGGACTTCTGGCAACCTTTAGTAGGGCTTTACGATGACGGTGAAGCTCGTGCCATCGCCCGTCTGGTGATGGAGCGGCGCTTCGGCCTG
This sequence comes from Prevotella sp., assembly GCA_017645905.1. GTDB lineage: Bacteria > Bacteroidota > Bacteroidia > Bacteroidales > Bacteroidaceae > Prevotella. The sequence goes on from JAGCNO010000157.1 coordinate 11,456, forward strand.
TCGATGACTGACATTGCCTGTGGGGCGGTGGAAAGGCTCGATGAGGAGGAGTTAGACGCCGTAAGGCAGCGCCTGCTCACAGGCGAGCCGGTGCAGTATGTGCTGGGTGAGGCCGTATTCTGCGGTCGCACGTTTCATGTTGTGCCGGGAGTGCTCATCCCGAGACCGGAGACGGAGTGGCTCTGCCACAAGGCCGTCTCGTCCTTTTTGTTGCGATTTTATCGCAACCATCCCTTTAGCATCCTCGACATCGGCACGGGCAGCGGGTGCATCGCTTGTACCTTGGCTCTGGAAACGTCGGCCGAGGTCGTGGCATGGGACATCTCCGACCGTGCTATCGACATTGCCCGCAGCAACGCCCTGGCGCTGGGTGCTAACGTTAAAGTGGAAAAGCAGGACGCGCTGAACCCGCCCGACGATGTCCATCGCTGGGACCTCATCGTGAGTAACCCTCCATACGTATGTGAACATGAAAAAATGGCCATGCACCCTAACGTGCTTGGCCATGAACCTGCGGAGGCACTCTTTGTGCCCGATGACGACCCGCTGCTTTTCTACAGTTCTATTGCCCGTTATGCCGTCCGTGCTCTGAAGCTCGAAGGAGAGCTGCTGCTGGAAATCAATCCGTTGTATGCCAGTGAGTTGCAAACCCTATTGTCAGGCATGGGTTTCTCAGAGGGGGAGATACAAGAGGATGATTTCGGCGAGAAGCGCTTTGCGGTATTTAAGACTTGCGGGCTAAATTAAAGTTGTAGTAGTCCTTGTCGCCAGTAACTTCGGATATCACTTTCAGGAACGGCGGGAACTTCACCGGCTCGTTCTCCGTGATGCCTTTCGTCTCGAGGATGGTAAGGCCAGAGAGCTGATCCTGGTAGTCGTCTATTTCGAAGTACTGTCCCTGCCAGATGAAGCTGTGGCGCATCTTGTGGATGGTGTTGCGCTCTGGGTCGGCTAAGGGAAGCATCATCTCGTAGAGATTCTGATTGAGCTGCCGTTCGGTAACCAGTTCCTCGTTGCCGCCAAGGAATTTCTTCGTGGTATGGACATAGACATTCTTCTTACCCCATGAACGTTTGCGCAGCCGTTCCTCGGCATCGGGATAGCCCTTGAGGTAGGTCTGCGTAATCTCGCACTCGGTGCAGTCGTCGGGTAGCGGCCCGGTAATCTCCACGACATACTTGCGCTCTTCCTCGATGGGCTGGGGCAGGGAGAGTACCTGGCTTATTTCCTTGATGACGCGGCGCATCTTTGCCTCGAAGTCGTCGTGGTTGTTGATGACGCGCAGGTGGGGATGTCCTGTCCATGCCTTGATGACGCGCTTGTCGAGCATACGTGCTATTCGCAGTCCCTCTTCATCCTGCTTCTCGTAGCGCTGGGCGTTGTTGGCCGTGGTGTAGTATTGCTCGGCACCGTCGGCGGCTGAGACGAGGTGGAGCACGGCATCGTAGCGCTCACGCAGCTGGGGAGTCGACGTTCCCACGGCTCGGGTGATGTCGTTCCATGTCTCTGGGGTCATATAGGCAGAGATGTCCATTGCTCCTCGGTCGCAGACGATGACCGATGGCGTCTGACACTGTTCGGCCATGCGCAGGAACTTGTCCTCCAGGGCAAGCTGTATCTCGAGCGTGGCTTTCTCGCCCTCGTAGAAGAAGGCCTGGTTCTTCGTAAGGTAGTTCATACCGGCCTGGGTGAAGAGCGTGGGCACTTCAGGGATGGTGAACACCTTGAAGCCGAGGCTGGAGAAGTGCTCTATGATGCGGACCAGGGCGGTGGTCTTTCCGGCACAGGGGCCGCCGGTGAGGACGATACGTTTGATGTCTGACATGGTGGTCGTTTGGTCGTTTGGGGAGTTGGTCGTTTGGTTAACGTATGAACAGCAGTTCTCGGTACTTTGGTAGGGTCCACAGACCGTCCTCGACAATCATCTCCAGATGGTCAGCCTCGTTGCGGATGGCCTCCATGTGTGGGCAGACGGTGTCGTGGTAGGCGATGGCACGCTCGTGGATGTCCTCAATGCGGTTGGCAATGCGGCGGGCATCGGTCAGCTCCTCCACCAGCCGTTCTATGGCTTCCGTGCGGTTGGCAATCTCCTCGATGAGCTTCATGTTACGGGCAGAGAGGCGACCGGCTTGCTCCTCGGAGAAGATGTCCTTCATGCCCTGCACGTTCTTGATGAGCTTGCTCTGGTAGTGGGTGGCCACGGGGATGATATGGTTCATGGCCAGGTCGCCCAGTACGCGGGCCTCTATCTGTACGGTCTTCACATACATCTCCCACTTCACTTCGTTGCGGGCCTCCAGCTCCTTGCGGTTCATCACCTTGGTCTGCTCGAACATCTTGATGCTGCTCTCGTCGAGGTAATGCTCGATGATGACGGGACACGACTTCTCGGTGTCCAGTCCTCTGCGGGCGGCTTCCATCACCCATTCGTCGCTGTAGCCGTTGCCGTCGAAGCGTACAGGCTTGCAGGTCTTGATGTCCTCTCGGAGCACGTCGACGATGGCATGGAACTTTGCCGTATGGCCGGTGCCTGCGGCATATTCCGGACGCTGGGCATAGTCGGCAATCTTTGCGTTTACCCTCTCCTTGAACGAACACAGTGCTTCGGCCATAGCAGCATTGAGGGCAATCATGGCAGAGGCACAGTTGGCGCTACTGCCGGGAGCACGGAACTCAAAGCGGTTGCCGGTGAAGGCGAAGGGCGACGTGCGGTTACGGTCGGTGTTGTCAACGATGAGGTCGGGAATCTGGGGAATATCTATCTCCTTTGTCGGGGATTGCAAATCCCCTCCAGCTTGCGTCTTGAGGTTTGAGGTCTGTTCGATGGTGTCAAGCAACTCCGAGACATACTTGCCGAGGAACGATGAGATGATGCTTGGCGGAGCCTCGTTGCCGCCCAGTCGGTGGGCATTGGTGGCGCTCATAATCGAGGCTTTCAGCAGTCCGTTGTGGCGGTATACGGCCATCAGCGTCTCGACGATAAACGTCACGAAGCGAAGTGTCTCGTTTAGGTGTTGTCCAGAGGGAGCATGGAGCAGCACGCCAGTATCTGTAGAAAGGCTCCAGTTGCAATGCTTGCCGCTGCCGTTGATGCCGGCAAAGGGCTTCTCATGGAGCAGCACTCGGAATCCATGCTTGCGTGCCACACGCTTCATGAGCGACATGAGCAGCATGTTATGGTCCACGGCGAGGTTGCACTCCTCGAAGATGGGAGCCAACTCAAACTGGTTGGGAGCCACCTCGTTATGGCGTGTCTTGCAGGGGATGGCCAGCATGAGTGCCTGCTGTTCCAGGTCTTTCATGAAAGCCTGCACACGGTCGGGGATGGTGCCGAAGTAGTGGTCGTCCATCTGCTGGTTCTTGGCGCTCTCGTGCCCCATCAGCGTACGGCCTGTGAGCATCAGGTCAGGGCGTGCGGAGTAGAGCCCTTCGTCCACAAGGAAATACTCCTGTTCCCATCCAAGGTTCACGTGAACCTTCTTCACGTCGTCGTAGAAATACTGGCAGACCTCTGTGGCCTCCTTGTCTACGGCATGGAGGGCGCGTAGCAGCGGAGCCTTGTAGTCGAGTGCTTCGCCGGTGTAGGCTATGAATATGGTGGGGATACACAGCGTGTCGTCGATGATAAAGACAGGGCTGGTGGGGTCCCAGGCGGAGTATCCTCGAGCCTCGAAGGTGTTGCGTATGCCGCCGTTGGGGAACGACGAGGCATCGGGCTCCTGCTGTACGAGCAGCTTGCCGCTGAAAGCTTCCATCATACCACCCTTTCCGTCGTGCTCCACGAAGGCGTCGTGCTTCTCGGCGGTACCCTCTGTCAGCGGCTGGAACCAGTGGGTGTAGTGTGTGGCTCCCATGTCCTGTGCCCACTGCTTGATGCCGGCAGCCACGTCATCAGCGATGGCCCGGTCCAGTCGTGCCCCATTGTCCATTACGTCGACGAGCTTCTGGTACACCTCGGCAGAGAGATACTTGTACATCTTCTCCCGGTTGAACACGTAGCGGCCGAAGTACTCCGACGGTCGCTCCTTCGGCACCTCTACGTCGAGGGCTCGTTTCTTGAACGCCTCTTCGACGACCTGGAATCTGAGATTGCTGTCCATATTAGAAAGGTTGTACGCTGAATCCGATGAGGAAGTTAGCGCGCTTCATGTAGGGGTTGGTGTGCATCTCTGCGAAGATGGGCACCTTGACGTCGCCGAACTCCAGTCGCTTGGTTGCCCTGACCGATGCCATGATGAGCGATGCCTTGTCGGAGTAGAACGCCTCCTTATGCACCAGGTTGAGCGTGTTGATGCTGGTGAGCGGCGTGACGATATATGCACTCTCAAAGGGTGTCATACCTGCGTTTATGTCCCAGTCGATGCCGCCCATGTAGAAGGGTATGTTCAGTTCGATGAACGTAGACCATGCCCGTTTGCCATTGGTGCGGTTCTCCACGTCGTCCAGGTGCTCATACTTGAAGTCATTGCCCCACACCATCGTGTAGCCCTGAATGGAGAAAAGACCGAAGTCAAAGCCCAGATTAGCCTCCAGCTGGTGACCGTTCTTCACGGGGTCCCACTCGAAGTAGAGGTTACGGCCTTCGTAGTCCTTTCCCGATGTCCAGTAGTCGGTAGCGCCGATGTTCACGGCGAAATAGTCCGAGAACTTATATTTGTAGCCCAGCGAGATATTAATTTCCTTGGCGTCATCTTTGTCAAGGCCGGTAGCGCCATGCAGTTTGAGGAATGCTCCATTCCAGCTTATCTGTCCGAAGGGCAGGATGGTGACGTTGCCCTTGTCGGTGCCTCGCCACATATAATGGCTCACGAGGTCAAGTCCTACGCTGCCCTCTACCTGGTCGTTGAAGTTCTCTTCTTGTTCCGGCTGGTAGCCTTGCCCGTATTGCAGTTCCTGAGCCTTCGTCGTTGAGGGAAAGGCCATGAGCATGGCGGCTACAGCCGTTGTGATAAGTTTGATGGTTTTCATTTGTTTATTGTCTATTGTTTATTGTTTATTGTCTATAAATCGTTTTGTCAAGTCTTGATAGCTGTCTATCCGTCGGTCGCGGAGGAATGGCCACCAGCGTCTCACCTGTTCCGAGCGGTTCATGTCTATGCTGACGATGATGCTCTCTTCCTCGTCCTCCGATGCCTCGTAGTACAGCTCGCCTTGCGGGCCGCAGACGAAGGAGGAGCCCCAGAAGAGTGCTGCGGAAGCAAATTCTTCATTCTTCATTCTTAATTCTTCATTTTTCATTCTTAATTTTTCACTTCCCACGCGGTTCACCGCCACCACAGGCAGTCCGTTGGCTACGGCATGTCCTCGCATAACCAGCTGCCAGGCCTGTCGCTGCCGCTGTTGCTCCTCGGGCGTGTCGTTAGGGTCGTAGCCGATGGCGGTGGGGTAGATAAGCAGTTCGGCTCCATTCAGGGCCATGAGGCGTGCAGCCTCAGGGTACCACTGATCCCAGCAGACGAGCACTCCTAAGCGTCCCACGGAGGTATCGATGGGCTGGAAGCCCAGGTCGCCTGGCGTGAAGTAGAACTTCTCGTAGTATCCCGGGTCGTCGGGGATGTGCATCTTGCGGTATTTCCCCGCAATCGTCCCGTCTTTCTCAAACACCACGGCGGTGTTGTGGTACAGTCCCGTGGCGCGTTTCTCGAAGAGCGATGTCACCAGCACCACACCCGCCTCCCGTGCCAGCCGTCCGTAGATGTCGGTCGACGGGCCCGGAATGGTCTCGGCGAGGTCGAAGCGGCTGACGTCCTCCTCGTCGCAGAAGTAGAGCGTGTTGTGCAGTTCTTGCAGCACCACCAGTTCGGCGCCCCGCCGTGCCAGGTCGCGCACGCCGTCGCAGAGGCGCTCAATATTCTTCAGCCGGTCGTCGGTGTTATGCTGTTGCAGGAATCCTATGTTCATATTAATCTTCAATCTTCAATCTTTCAGCGTGCAAAGGTAGGCAAAAAAAATGATTCCCCAAAGATTTTGTCCCTTTTTAACCTACAAGGGTCATGGGGAGAGGCCGTTCCTTCAATAAGAAAAGACTACCTTTTCTACGAGAAATGGTAGTCTTTTCTATGAGAAATGGTAGTCTTTTCTCAGAAAGGCATTTGAAAGAAAGGGCTATTGGCTGCGCGTAGCTTTATTTTCCGTTCTAACGCACAGAGCGCACGAACGCATGGTTATAACAATCGTCGTACCACAAGCGCGCGCCGCCCGAATCGAAGAGGAGGCGGAAACCGTAGGGATAGCCGTCAGACGTAAGTGTGCACGACCAGTAGTCGCCGTACGTCCCGACGTTGTCCAACTGCATGCCATTCACGAAGTGGCCGGCAGCGGGGAGGAACACAGAGCAGCCATTAGTGCCGGTGAACTTATAACCATTCACGCCGTTCTGCGTAGTCCATTCAGAGGTGGTATTATTAAGGAGCTCCTCAATCTGGTCCATCGAAGGAGCATCGTAATCCAGCGCATCATAGAAGATGTAGTGGTCGCCATAGTCCTCCGGCTTGCTTGCCCCCACATTGCAGCAGGCCCACTTCGTGCCGCTGGGCAGGCCCAGGTCTATCCAGTGCGGGTGGTTTGCGTCAGAGCAGGCGGTGTCAGTATTTTCCTCTGGGGTGTCAACATCTTTTCCGGCCATGATGTCGATGATGGTGGCGATGTCGGCCACGTCGACTGTCTTGTCCTCATTCACGTCAGCTTCAGGGTCGTAGGTACCTTTCGCCATCACGTCGATGATAGCGGCAATATCGGCCACGTCGACCGCACCGTCGCCGTTTACGTCGCCCTTCAACCAAGTCTCCACAATCGTCTGGAACTTGTTCCACGCCGATGTGGCTTCATATTTTTCCTTTGTTCCCCTTGGGACGTAGAGGGTGGCGGTGGTGAAAGAACCATTGTTAGAGAATACATTTTCATTGATTTCAAAAGGATCAGTAATCAACGAGGTGACGGAGGTCAGGCTGCTACAATTCTTAAAAGCATTGGGTGCTATGCTCGTCACGCTGGCAGGAATCGTTATGGAAGTCAGGCCAGAATATGCGAAGGCTAATTCTCCTATGCTCGTAACGCTGTTAGGAATCGTAATAGAGGCCAGGCTGGTACAATCGGAGAAAACAGACCTCCCTATGCTTGTCACGCTATTGGGAATCGTTACGGAAGTCAGGCCGCTGCAACCAGAGAAAGAAGCGTTACTAATGCTCGTCAGACTATTAGGAATCGTTATGGAGGTCAGACCGCGGCAGTAGGTGAAAACACCCTTTCCTAAGTACGTCACGTTGTCAGGAATGGTGATGGAGGTCAGACCGCGGCAGCCATAGAAAGCATAGTCTTCTATGCTCGTCACGTTGTCGGGAATCTCGATGGAGGTCAGGCCTCTACAATTATAGAAAGTATATTCTCCTATGGTCGTCAAACTATTGGGAATCGCAACGGAGGTCAGACCGGTACATTCGCGGAAAACGTGGCCTCCCAAGCTCGTCACGCTATTAGGAATCGAGATGGAGGTCAGGCCGGTACAGTTAGAGAAAGCACTGTTTCCTATGCTCGTCACACTATTAGGAATCGTGAGGGAGGTCAGGCCGCTGCAAGCAAAGATAGCGTAGTCTTCAATGGTCGTCACGCTGCTGGGAATGTTTACTGATGTCAGGCCGCTACATTCATAGAAAGCAGCGTGTTTTATGCTCTTCACGCTGTTCGGAATGGTGACGGAGGTTTGGTCGCTGCAATTATAGAAAGCATATTCTCCAATACTTGTCACGCTGAATCTTGTTCCGCCGTAGTATACGGTGCTGGGAATGGCTACGTTACCTGAGTAGCTTCCGCCGCCTTTTTTGCTGCCGCCTTGGCTATTGGTCACTTCAGCCTCATCAGGATAAAGGTTATAGTAAATGCCGTTAATCTCAACGGTCTCCAGCTCATCGATCCACTCGAACTTATTCCACGCCGGCGTGGCTTCGTATTTCTCCTTCGCTCCTTTGAGAACGATGAGGGTGGCGATGATAAAGTTATCATTCTCGTCATAAAATACATTTTCAGGGATTTCAAAAGGATCAACAATCAAGGAAGTGACGGAAGCCAGGTTGCTACAATTATAGAAAGTATAGCTTCCTATACTTGTCACGCTGTTGGGAATCGTAACGGAGGTCAGGCCGCTGCAACCATAGAAAGCAGCGGTTCCTATGCTCGTGACGCTGTTGGGAATCGTGATGGAGGTCAGGCCGCTGCAATTTAAGAAAGCATAGCTTCCTATGCTCTTCACACCGTAAGGTATTACGGTATTCATACATCCTGAAATAAGTTCGGAGTTTTGTTTCTTGATGATAGCATTACAACTATTTCGAGAATCGAAATACGTGTTACCGCTTTCCACTTTAATGGAGGTCAGGCCGCTGCAACCACCGAAAGGATTATCGTTCCCTATGCTTGTCACACTTTTGGGAATTGTGACAGAGGTCAGACCAGTACAACCATTGAAAGCCGAGCTTCCTATTGTTTTCACGCTATTAGGAATAGTGATGGAGTTCAGGTTTTTGCATCTAAAGAAAGCATAATCGTTGATGCTCGTCACACTGTTTGGAATCGTGACGGAAGTTACGAGGCCATAAAAGAAAGCATATTTTCCTATTGTCGTCACGTTGTAAGTCGTTCCGTCGTAGAAGACCGATTCGGGGATGGTTACACTGCCTGAGTATCTGACACTCATACCATCGGGATAGCCACCCCAGTAATTTGTCACTTCGGCCTCCTTCGTGCTTGAGTCCAGGTTGTAGTAGATGAGGTCAATCATCACAGGATCCGCTGCACTGTCCATCACGGGCAGGAGCATCAGCATGAATAATAAAATTAGGTTTTTCATAATTAAATAGGTATTTGGTTTTTAATTATCTTAATCGTCGGCAAAGTTAATGACTAAAGGGCAAGGCGTAGCCCCAAGTTGTAGAAGTTGCGCGTGATAGAAGTCGCGCTGTAGCTGCCATACCAGTCGCTGCACCATTCCCACACGTTGCCGCTCATGTCGCGCCAATCATGGTGAAGCTGACGCCGTTGACGGTGTAGGTCTCCGCTATACTTGACTATGGCTCGACGTCCTTTCCAGCCATGATGTCGATGATGGTGGCAATGTCGGCCACGTCGACCGTCTTGTCGTTGTTCACGTCGGCCTTGTCTTTGTATTCGGGAGCCTTTCCTGCCATCACGTCGATGACGGTGGCAATGTCGGCCACGTCGACAGCACCGTCGTCGTTTACGTCGCCCATGAGAGCGATGCCTTCGTAAAGGTCCATGTCTCCGTTTTCCCAGTACATCATGACCGTCCAGCCACGAGCCGTAGCGGCTGCCACCTGTGCTTTGGTCATGACGTTACCTTCGTTCGGACTTTTTTTATAAACAAACAAGTAATATGGAAATTCTTCATCGGTGTTTATCGGCAGACCGGCGATGAAGGCATCCATGTTTTTGCCCTTTAGCTGGTTCATATAGCATTGCAGCTGAGTCAGTGCCGTGTTCGACACATCGAGTTTGATGAGCTGGTTTCTTTGGCACCACAGCGTACTCAGTTTTGTGTTCATAGACAGGTCGAGTTCGGTAAGCTGGTTGTCGCTGCAGTACAAAGATGTCAGTGCCGTAAAAAATTCTACGCCCTTGAGGGTCTTGATGCCTTTTTCCTCGACGTTTATCCAATTCACCGTCTGTATCTCGTCCTCGGTAATCTTGCCGTCCTTGCCATAGTCCTGTGCGAGCAGGTAGTTGCGGAAGGCCGCGTCGGGGAAGTTCTTCTCGTTGATGGCATAGCTGACCTCGTAGGGTTCCCAGTCCTTGCCGTTATACCAGTAGACTGTCCAGCCTTTGACCTTTGCGGCTGCCACCTGTTCTTCGGTGATGACGTTGCCCTCGTCCGAGGTGTTGTAATTCACGTAGAAGTAATGAATGTCATTGGTGGTGTTCTTCGGCAGGCTGGCTACGAGAGCCTCCATCCTGTCGCCCTTAATCTGGTTCTGGTGGCAGTACAACCCAGTCAGTGCCTTGTTGTTCGACACGTCGAGGGCGGTGAGATCGTTGTTAAAGCATGACAAAGATGTCAGTGCCGTGTTCTTTGAAACATCGAGGGCGGTGAGCTGGTTGTTGACGCAATGCAACGAAGTCAGTGCCGTGTTGTTCGAGACATCGAGGGCGGTGAGCTGATTGTTGTCACATTCCAAGGATTCCAGTGCCGTGTTCTTCGACACGTCGAGGGCGGTGAGCGGGTTGTCGGAGCAGTACAACCCAGTCAGTGCCGCGTTCTTTGATACATCGAGGTTTGTAAGCTGGTTGGACCTGCAGGTCAGCGTAGTCAGCGCATAGAAAAACTCTATACCCTTGAGTCTCTTTATGTTTTGATTTGAGACGTTAAGCGACTTAATCGCTTTAATCTCCCCATCGGTGAGCAGGCCGTCCTTGCCATAGTCCTGGGCAAGGAGGTAGTTGCGGAAATTGTCATCGGGGAAGTTCTCTGAATCGATGGCGATGATATCCGAGTAGGATTCCCATGCCGTCCCGTTATAACAATAGGGTGTCCAGCCACGAGCCTTTACGGCTGCCATCTGCTCTGCGGTGATGACGTTGCCTTCGTCCGGGTCATTATACTTTACGTAGAATTTATGTTCAACGGTCGCATCATTGTTCATCGGCAGACTGGCGATGAGGCTGTCCATGCGGTCGGTAATCTTGTTCATGGCGCAGTTCAGTTCTTTCAGCTTTGTATTCTCCGACACGTCTATGTAGGTAAGCTTATTGCCAGCACAGTCCAAGGTTTCCAGTTCTGGATTCCCAGACACGTCTATGGAGGTTAGCCGGTTGGCAGCACAAAACAAGTCTTTCAGTTTTGGGTTCGGCACTTCTAATTCGGTGAGCTTGTTGTAGCCACACACTAACGAAGTCAGTCTCGTGAAATACTTTATACCATCGAGGTCCTCTATGCCTTTATCATTAACGTTAATGAAGTTAGTCCCATGAAGTTCCTCCCAGACGAACTTGCCGTCCCTGCCATAGGGGAGGTTGAGGAGGGCGTTTTGGAAGGCAGAATCGTGGAAGTAATACCAATAAATGGCGATGCCATCCTCATAGGGTTTTCTCTCTCCAAAGACATTCCAATAAACTGTCCAGCCTTTTGCCTTTGCAGCCTCTGCCTGTGCAGCGCTAAAGTAGTTTCCCTCGTCAGCATCGTTGTCTACCACAAATAATTCTATCTCAGTACTGGAATTAGAGTACGACGGCAGACTGGCGATAAGGGCATCCATATTGTCACCAAAGATGTTGTTATGATAGCAGATACATCTTTCCAGTTTCGTGTTCTTCGACAGGTCTAGGGCTGTAAGCCTGTTTCTCTCACAATAGAGAAGATACAGTGCCGTATTCTTCGACAGGTCGAGTTCAGTGAGCTGATTATTATTGCAGTATAATTGTAGCAGTTTCGTGTTCTTCGACAGGTTGAGGGTGTTGAGTTGGTTGTAGCGGCAATCTAAATTTGTCAGTGCCGTATTCTTCGACACATCAAGGGCGGTGAGATGGTTGCCGGAACAGTACAAAAGTCCTAATGCCGTGTTCTTCGACACGTCAAGTTCGGTAAGCCTGTTGGAAAGACATTCGAATTGATATAGTTTCGTGTTCTTCGACAGGTCGAGGGCGGTGAGCTGGTTGGCGGCGCAGAACAAATATCTTAATGCCGTGTTCTTCGACAGATCGAGTTCGGTAAGCATGTTCTTAGAACACTGTAAATCAATCAGTTTCGTGTTCTTCAACAGGTCGAGGGCGATGAGTTGGTTATTGTTGCATGTCAAGCGTTCTAATTTCGTGTTCTTCGACAAGTCGAGGAAGCGGAGCTTGTTGTATTCGCAGTTCAAATATACCAAGGCAGTGAAGTGTTCTATACCTCCCAGAGACCAGATGCCTTTTCCTCTCACTGAGATGTCTTTGATGTTGGCAATCTCACTATTGGTGAGCACGCCGTCACGGCCGTAGTCCTGGGCGAGCAGGTAGTTGCGGAAGTTGTCATCGGGGAAGTTCGTACTGTTGATTTCTACGTCGGCCTTTGCGCCCGTGGCGATGGCTACGAGGGCGGCGACAATAAGGAAAAACTGTTTCATAACGTACTATGTTAAAAGGTTAAACGTCAAAGTGATTGATTATTGCGTGCAAATTTACGACTTATTTCTGAAACCTCCAAATAATTCTTGGAAAGAAATAACCATTATGAACATAATTATGTCCATAAATGCGGTGTCCCTGCTAAATATATATCTAAGGAGTCAAGGAGTGGCTGCGCCGTGAATCAAAAAAGTCAAAACTACGACGTGGTTTCTACAAACTACGTCGTAGTTTTGACAAACGTCGTCGTGGTTTCTACAAACTACGACGTGGTTTTAACAATGCATCCGACCTTTGGTTTAGAAAGAACGGCTTTTTCTCGGAGAAAGAACGGCTTTCTCTCATAGAATAAGCCGTCCTTTCTGGTCGAAAGAACGGCTTAAAGTCCAGGGGCTATCCCCGTGCCATGCGGTAGATGGCCTCCATGTCGCTGGCATTGAGCACTTTAAAGGCTCCGCAGGCGCGCTGGTAGTCTCGGCTGCACTTGCGGGTCATCTCCTTGATCTCCTCGTCGGTGATGTCGCGGCCTATGAGCTCCTTGATGTTGATGGGCATGCCGATGGCGTGGTAGAAGCGCTCCATGGCCTCGATGCCCTTGATGGCCGTTCCCTCGGGGTCGGTGAAGTCGTTGGGCACGTCCATGACATTGACGGCGAAACGTACGAAGCGCGGGAGATTCTCGTGCATGACGTAGCGTGCCCAGCTGGGCCATACGGCGGCGAGGCCTGCGCCGTGGGTGACGTCGAACATGCCGCTGAGCTCGTGCTCCAGCTGGTGGGTAGACCAGTCGCCGAGGTTGCGGTAGCCGGTCACGTCGTTGTGGGCCAGGCTGCCGCCCCACATGATCTGTGCGCGGTTGCGGTAGTCCTCAGGATTTTTCAGCACGGCAAAGATGCAATCCTTCATGGTGCGCATGAGTGTCTCGGCGATGTTGTCGGTCAGGGTCATGTCGCACTCGGTGTTGAAGTATCGCTCCATGGTGTGCATCATGATGTCGGTGACGCCGGCAGCTGTCTGGTAGGGTGGGAGGGTGAAGGTGCGGCAGGGGTTCATGATGGCGAACTTGGGGCGCGAGATGTTGTTGGAGTAGCCCAGCTTCACATCGCCGTCCTCGTTGGTGATGACGCTGGCCTCGCTCATCTCGCTGCCTGCGGCGGGGATGGTGAGCACAGCGGCGACGGGGAGCACCTGCTCAGGCTCTGCATTGCCGAGGTAGAAGTCCCAGACGTTGCCAGAGTATGGCACTCCGTAAGCGATGCACTTCGACGAGTCGATGACGCTGCCTCCGCCCACGGCAAGGATGAAGTCGACGCCCTCCTTGCGGCAGAGCTCGATGCCCTGCTGGGCGAGCGACAGGCGCGGGTTGGGCACCACGCCGCCGAGCTTGACGAAGGGGATGCCGCCCTCAGCGAGCAGACCGCAGACCTTGTCGAGCAGACCGGAGCGCAGGGCACTCTGTCCGCCGTAATGTACCAGCACTTTCGTGCCGCCGTATTTCTTTACCAGAGCAGCAACCTGCTCCTCACTTTGCTGGCCGAACACCACTTCTGTGGGGGCGTAGAAATTAAAGTCTTTCATTTTTTTGTGATTATTTGTGGGTTTGAAGTTTTGAGTTGGGGTTACTTGAATATCTTCTGGGCGAAGAGGGTGAGATAGATGCGCCAGTTGCGCCAGATGTGTCCGCCGTCGTTCTCATAGTACTCATAGGGGTAGCCCTTCTCGTCGAGATATTTGCGGAGGTCGGTGTTCATCTGCATGAGGAAGTCGTCCTTGCCGATGGCAATCCAGAAAAGCTTGGGCTTGGAGGCGAAGAGACGTGCCATCTGCCCGTCGAAGTCGTTATCGAGGTTTGAGGGCTGGGTGGTGACGGGCGTCAGCTCGCGGGGCATCCTGCAAGCTGCCGACTGCAGCCCGTAGTAGTCGAACTGCTCGGGATAGAGACGTGAGATGCCGAAGGTGTGGCCGCCGCCCATGGAGAGTCCCGTGACGGCCCGGCCGGAGCGCTTGGTGATAGTCTTGTAGCGGCTGTCGACAGCCTTGACGATGTCCATGAAGCTCTCCTCCATCGTGGCTTTAGCGGGACGGTCGCGGAAGGCGTTGCCGTCGGGGGTATACATCCCCTCGTGCCACCATCCCGGAGCGGCGTTGCAGGTGGGGTTGCCGTTGGGCATGACGACAATCATGGGCACACAGCGTCCCTCGGCGATGAGGTTGTCCATAATCTGCGAGGTGCGTCCGAGGTCGCCCCAGGCTGTCTCGTCGCCTCCAAATCCGTGGAGCAGATAGAGCACGGGGAAGCGCTTCTTGCCGTCGTACTGTGGGGGCAGGTAGACGGTCATGCGGCGCTGCTGGCCGAGTGTAGGACTCTCATACCACACACGGGATAGTGTGCCGTGGGGCACGTTGTTGACGGAGTAGAGATGGCCTTTGTCGTCGTTCGTCTTTGTGACGATGAAGATGTTGGAGAGGGTGGAGATGTCGCGGTTGACGTAGCTGTTGGCAGGGTCGGTCAGACGCTGTCCGTCTACGTTAAGGCTGTAGGAGTAAAGCTCCGGGGCAAGGGGCGCGGTGGTCACCGTCCACACACCGTCGGCCCGCTTCTCCATGGTGAGTCGCTTGTTAGAGATTTCGTTGAAGTCTCCATTGACGGTGACGGCGCTGGCAGAGGGGTCGTAGAAGTTGAAGGTGACGGTACCGTCCTGGTTGATGACTGGCGACTTTACTTGGGGTCGCTGGCCGAGCTGCTGCTGCGCCCATACGGGGCTAAATGACAAATTAGAAATGATAAATGAAAGGGCCAGAAGGCGGGGAATGTAAATCCCTTTGAAAAATGCTTTCATAATTAGTTGATTTGAGGTTATTTGAACTGGAATTGTTTGCGAATATGTGTCTGTCCGTTCTCGTCGGTATACCGCTCTATGACGAAGCGCATGCCTTTGGGGTTTTGGATGGGGCGTCCGGAGAGGTCGTAGTATTTGCGATTTACCGGTTTACTATTTACGATTTCGTTGATGCCGTTGGCAATCTGCGAGAACTGCCAGGCGTCAAATTGTACGTTCGTGGCTTCGGTGAAGACGAAAAAGATACTTTTGATTCCTGTGAAGACTGTCGGGTCGAGGTCTATAACGTGGTCCTCAAAGCCGGTGGACGAGAACTCGAGTGTAGCAGAGGGCTTTGCTGTCTTGCTGCCGAGGCGTATCTGAAGTGTGCCAGTGCCTTTGGCTCTTAGCATGAAAGACAGGGCTCCCTGTGTGCCGAACTCTACTTTCCGTATCATGGTCCATGCGCCTTCAGCCATCTTCACTTGCAGGTTTCGGGAGGCATCGTTGCCGAGGCTGCTGATGCTGGTGGGCTTTGAGATGTTGGTAAAGTCCTCATAGCTGATGCCTCCACAAGTGGACATGGTCTCAGCTTCCTGCAGTTTGTAAGGGTCGAGTGCCTTGATGGGGCTGACACCGGTCTTGTCAAGGGTGACTTTTCCGAGCTTCTGGTCCTCTTCCCTGACGTTTACTTTGTTGATGCCGATGGAGCGGAATCCCGATGCGCCGGTGTTCATGGTCTGTTCAAGAAGCGTGGAGTGGTAGAAGAGGTAGTAGTTGGTAGAGATGGTGGTTTGGTCGTTTGGGGCGTTGGTGGTTTGGTCGTCGTCGGGCACATATTTCTGCATGTGTGTGTGGTTGTTTCCCCATCCCATGCCGAAGTTACCTTCGTTGGGAACATACTCCCCACGATATTCCCATGAGTCGGGGTCGAGGGGCGTATCGGTGACCATGTAGCACATGCTGCATGAGGAGGGTGCCGGCTGTCCGTTGCGGCCCTCGTAGCTGTTCCAGTCGTTGCGGTCGCTCCAAGATGTGTTGTAGGTGTAGACAAACCGGTGGTTGATGATATTGAGCTCGCTGGCTTCGAAGAGGTAGGGAGCGGGGAGGTTTACGGCCTTTCCGTCGATGGCCAGCATGGTTGACTTGAGTTTTGCTATGCGTGAGTTTCCGGGCATGAGTTTGGAACCCGTGGACTGCGGGTCTCCTCCTCCGAAGGCTATCCATCCTGTCCCTTCCTCGTCGATGACCACGCCAGGGTCGAATATCCAGTTACAGGGCTTGACACCAGGCGTGTCGCCGTCAATCATGGGCTTTGAGAGCGGTGAGCGCCAGGGGCCTATGGGCGAAGAGGCTTTGAGGACTCCGATGCTGCCGCCGCTGTTGGCAAAGTAAAGAAAGAATTCGGGGTTGCCGTTGGCATCCAAACGCCAGGTGACCGAGGGTGCCCATGAGGCAGCAAATCGCCATCCCCAGCCAGAGCATAGCTTGCCTACGTCAATGGTGCCGTGGAAGGTCCAGTTGCAGAGGTCGTCGCTGGAGAAGACAACGAGCGACTTGATGTCGCCATAGCTGTTGCTGCCCGATTTGCTGTTCTTGATGAACTGCTGGCTGTCATTGGAGCCATAGACGTAAATGCGCCCGTCGTACTGGAGGGCTGTGGGGTCGGCACAGAAGACACAGGGGCTCAGCGGGTTGCCGTTGTTCACCTCTTTGTAATTCTTGGCAAGTGTCTGCGCCCCTGCGGGGCTAAATGATAAGTGAAGAGTGAAGATTGAAGAGTGAAGAGTGAAGAATGATAAAGCAAAAGAAAGTAACAGTTTCTTCGACATAATAGATAAGCATTAAATGGTTTGGATTCAGGATTTGATTCGCTCCTCGATGGTCTGGAAGATGACGAACAGGACGGGTACGATGAAGAGGAGAGCAATGGTGCCGATGACCATGCCGCCGATGGTTCCTACTCCCAGCGAGTGGTTACCGTTGGCACCGACGCCGGTGGCGAGTGCCAGGGGCAGGAGGCCAAAGACCATCGTCAGGGAGGTCATGAGGATGGGACGGAGGCGGACGGCGGCGGCATCGAGAGCGGCCTCGACGATGCCCATGCCCTGGCGGCGGCGCGTAGATGCATACTCCGTGAGGAGAATGGCGGTCTTCGACAGCAGGCCAATGAGCATGATGAGTCCCGTCTGCATATAGATATTGTTCTCCAGGCCCCAGAGATGGGCAAAGAGGAAACTGCCGGCCAGTCCGAAGGGAACACTCAGGATGACAGCCAGCGGGATGAGCAGGCTCTCGTAAAGGGCGCAGAGGATGAGATAGATGAAAACGATGCAGAGGACAAAGACCAGGGCAGTAGTGTTCTGTGCCGAGGCCTCTTCTCGGGTCATGCCGCCGAACTCGTAGCCGTAGCCCTCGGGCAGCACCTCGGCGGCCGTCTCACGGATGGCGTCGATGGCCTGTCCGCTACTGTAGCCCTCGGCGGCCGTTCCTCCCACCATGATACTGGGGAAGAGATTGAATCGCGAGAGCGTCTCGGAGCCGTAGACGCGGGTGAGCGTGAGATACTGGCCGATAGGCGACATTTCGCCACTTGATGTTCTCACGAAAATATTGTTGAGCGACTCCGTGTCAAGGCGGTATTCTGGTGAGGCCTGCACCATGACGCGGTAGAGCTTGGTGAAGCGAACAAAGTTACTGGCATAGTTGCCACCGACGTAGCCACTCAGGGCAGAGAGGACATCGGAGGGGCTGACACCACGACGCTTGCAGAGGGCAGCATCGACTTCTACACGGTACTGCGGGTACTTCAATGAGAAGTTGGTGTAGGCACGACTGATTTCGGGACGCTCATTGAGAGCGGCGATGAGACGGTTGGTGTAGTCGAGAAGCTCTTGGATGGTGCCGCCATGCTTGTCCTGGACGTGGAGCTCGAAGCCGTTGATACGTCCAAAGCCCGGGAGCATGTTCTGCGTGTTCACCTGAATCTTCGCATTGGCAATGTCGGCGGTTCGGCGGTAGATTTCTTCGACGACACTTTGCACATCGTCGCCCTTGCCTTTGCGGTCGCCCCAGCGCTTCAGCTTAAGCGTGAAGTTACCGTTGGATGACGACTGCTCGAAGTTGTTACTTGCACCTGCAATCAGCGAGTAGATACGGAGTTGTGGGAGGTCTTTTATGCGTTCCTCGACTTCCTTTAATATATGGTAGGTCTGCTGAAGACTGCTGCCTGGCGAGGCCTGCACATTAATAAATACGGTGCCCATGTCCTCGTTGGGCACAAGGCCGGTGCGGGTGGTCTTCATCATCCAACCGAGGGCGGCGATGGCGATGACGACGAGGGCTGCGGCAAGGACTTTGCGCTTGATGAAGCCTCCGACGGTGCCTTTGTACTTTTTGGATAACTTCGTGAAGAGGCGGTTAAATCCGGCCTGGAAACGGTTGAGCTTTGAGTCGCGCATGATGATAGCCGACAGGGCAGGCGAGAGCGTCAGGGCGTTGAACAGCGAGATAGCGACGGCGATGGCCATCGTCAGGCCAAACTGAGTATAGAAGGTTCCCGTGACGCCGCCGATAAAGCAAACAGGGACAAAGACCGCCATGAAGACAAGCGTCGTGGTAATCAGCGCCGAGGTAATCTTCTTCATCGCCTCCTCGGTCATCAGCTTCGCATCGTTCGTGCCGTCGCGGGCTTCTAACCGGGCTTGTACAGCCTCGACCACGACTATCGCGTCATCCACTACCGTTCCAATGACGAGCACGAGGGCAAAGAGTGTCAGCATGTTGAGTGAGAAGCCGATGGCATAGATGACGGCAAGCGTGGCGATAAGCGAGACAATGATGGCGATGGCAGGGATAATAGTGGCACGCCAACTGCCGAGGAACAGCCATACGACGAGGATGACCAACAGAAGGGCCTCGAGTAATGTCTCCACCACGCTGGTGATGGACGCATCGAGGAAGTCCTTCTTCGATTCGAGGTCCTCAATGACGATGCCCGGCGGCAGTGAATGGCGTATCTCCTCCACCTCACGGTCTATCTCCTTGATGATTTCGTTGGCGTTAGAGCCCGCCACCTGGTTAATGCTGATGTTGATGCCCGGACTGCCGTTCGTCTCACCAATGATATTATAGTTCTGCGATCCGAGTTCCACGCGGGCGATGTCGCCAATGCGCAGCACGTCGCCGTCGGGCAGCGAGCGGATGACCAACTGCTCGTACTCCTTTTCCTCCTCGTAGCGGCCACGATACTTCAGCACATACTGGAAGGTGTTCTGGCTCTCAGCGCCCAGCGTGCCTGTTGCCACCTCCACGTTCTGCTCGTTCAGGACGTTCGTCACGTCGTTGGGCGTTAAGCCGTAGCGTGCCATCTTCATCGGGTCGAGCCAGATGCGCATACTGTAGTCGGCGCCCATCACGTTTACCTCGCCCACACCGGAGATTCGGCTGAGTCGGGGCTCGATGTTGATTTTCGTGTAGTTGGCCAGGAACGAGCGGTCGAAAGTGCTATCCGGACTATATACAGCAATCTGCTTGATGTTCGAAGTCTGACGCTTTCTCACCGTTAGTCCGCTCTTCACCACGTCGCTGGGCAGTCGGCCTTGTACGGTGGCTGCACGGTTCTGTACGTTGACCATTGCCATGTTCGGGTCGGTACCCTGCCGGAAGAAAATACCTATTGATGCCGAACCGTTGTTCGAGGCCGACGAGGTCATGTACATCATGCCCTCCACACCATTAATGGCCTCCTCGAGCGGCACTACGACGCTCTTCTGCACGGTCTCTGCATTGGCACCAGTGTAGCTGGCCATCACACGAACTGTAGGCGGTGCTATCTCCGGGAACTGCTCGAGGGCAAGACGTGACAGACCAATGATGCCCACAAGCACCATCAGCACGCTTATCACTCCCGACAAGATTGGCCTGTCTATAAAAGTTCTTACATTCATAAGCCCTCTATGACTATTCCTTCTTTGAGCAGTCCGGCACCCTCGGCAATGATAGTGTCACCTACCGAAAGTCCGTCTTCCACGATATACTCCCGTCCGTTGTTCTGTGGGAAGAGAGTGACGGGAGTTGCTTTTGTCTTACCGTCAATAACCCGGTAGACGAATTGGCGGTTCTGCAGTTCGTAGGTGGCTTCCTGTGGGATGACAATGCAGTCCGGGCGATGAGTCGGTACAACCACCGTTGCGCTGCCTCCGTGATGGAGCAGGTGGCGGCTGTTGGGGAACGTGGCTCTGAGGGTGACGGCTCCTGTCTGTGTATCTACGGTGCCGCTGACGGCGCTGATGCGTCCCTGTAGGCCGTAGTCCTCACCGTTGTTCAGTCGCAGAGCCACGTCGGGCGCCTTGCTGATAAACTCCTCGACTGAGCCATACTGGCTAATGAGGTCGAGCACCTGGTTCTCGCTGATGCTGAAGTAGACATACATTTCAGCGTCGTCAGCGACGGTGACGAGCGGCTCGCTGATGCTGCTGCTGACAAGCGACCCCACGTGCCAGGGAATCATCGACGCCACGCCGCTGACAGGGCTTCTCACCTCCGTGTACGACAGGTTGTTTCGGGCGTTCACCTCCTGTGCCTTAGCCTGTGCCAGTGCCGCCTCAGCCTCGGAGAGGGCGTTGCGCATCGTCTCCACACTGAAGTCGCTTACCACTTGTCCCTCCTGCAGCTTCGTCTCGTTCTCGTAGTTCATGCGGGCCGTAGCCAGCCGTGCCTCGGCACTCTTGCGGGCGGCCACAGCCATGTCGAGGGCGGCACGGTAAGGCACTTGGTCTATGACAAACAGTGTCTGCCCCTTGCGCACAGCCTGACCCTCGCCAGTGAGGATGCGGGTGATGCAGCCCGACACCTGCGGACGTACTTCCACAATCTGACGACCCGCCAGGCGACCACTGTACTGCCGCTCAAGCGTCATGTCCTTTTGGCTGACAACCATCGTTTCATACTTTGCCGCTTCGTGTGGCTTGCGCTCCTCGCCACCACACGAAGCAAGAAGAAGCGCGAGAAGTAGTGAACAGGTTATAATGAATGGTTTATATAATTGATTCCTTATCATTTATTGTCTATTGTTTATTGTCTATTGTAAAACGTATTTGCTGCAAGATTTGTTGTATAGTCAGCGTCATTTTTGAGGTTTAAGGTCAAAGGTCGGAAACGTGTAGGGAATATAGTTTGCCTGATTCCTCTATCATGGTCTGGAGTTTGGGCCGTTCTTGCTCCATTTCATTACGCAAGCGTCTCCTTCGTCGCCGAGCGCTTTCGATTTGAATAAGCCGTTCTTTCGATTTGAATAAGCCGTTCTTTCGATTCGAATAAGCCGTTCTTTCGATCCGAATAAGCCGTTCTTTCTCACAGGGCCCTTTCCTACATCATTCTTCCTGAGCCGTTGCGTCCCCATTTTTTGTCGTAGCGTCCCTCGGTATCGACCTTTCCTCCGAACATGTTGAGGCGGTAACGTACGTGGAGCATGGCATAGCTGTTGATGCTGTTGTAGCGTGTGTCGCTGCGTCCAGTGGCGTTGACCCATCGGTCGTAGTTCGACTGCTGGCCGAGGAGGTCGTAGAAGTTGAGTGCGACGACGAGAGTCTTGCTGCGGAGGAAGGCCTTCGAGAGCTGTCCGTTCCAGATGAGCTCGTTGGTGTTCGACGATGGGTCGTTATATCCGCGCCGGCTGTTCTCGTGGAGGTTGGTGGTGAGCTCGAATCCCTTTGGCAGGCGGAGCATGATTTGTCCGCCGTAGCTGAATCGCCAGGTATCGAGGTCGGCGCTGGGCTGCAGCTCATTGCGTGAGTGCTGGTAGTTTACGTTGCCGTCGAGTGTTACTTCGAGCCAGTCGTTACGGAAACTGATGTTGAGTCGCTGGCGGATGTTAGTGGTCTTGGTGGTGTTCTTTGCAGCGTCGGCTTTGTTCTGTGCCACGTAGCTCACATAGTTATTATACCGCAGTCGGGTGTCGGAGCCGATGTTCCAGTGGGCAGCGCTGTCGAGGGCAGTGTTGAAGTTGAATCCTCCGTCGGCGTTCCAGTTGCCGTTGATGTTCTCTGGTCGTGAGAGGCTTCCTCCGGTGTCGGCATTGTAGCGCACGAGGTTGGAAATGGAGTTCCGTATGTGCCGGTAGTTACCGTAGAGGACGATGCTGCGCTTGTACTTCTGGATGTAGTTCTTGTAGTATGCGTTGAGCGAGTTCGTGAACTGCGGCTTAAGTCCCGGGTTACCCTGTGTGATGTAGAGGGGATTGGAGTCGTCGGTGATGTCGAGCAGCTGTGTGATGTCGGGCTGCTGTGTGTCTCCCCGGTAGTGGAGCCAGATGTCGTGCTGGTCGCTGAACTTGTAGTGGAAGTCGATGGTGGGCGTCAGGTTGGTGACATTGCGGATGGTGTCGACATAGATGCCTCGGTAGTCCTGTATGAAGTTAGAGTGCTGGGGCTGGACGAGGAGGCCAATATTGTAGTCGTAGCTTTCCTGATAGTGGCGGAGGGTGAGGCGCAGGTTGTGGGTATAGTTCTCGTACTCCGAGTATCGGCTGAGGTTCTTGTCGAGGTAAGTGTCAAGTGATGATTGATAAGCAATAAGTTGGGATTCGTCGCCAATCCAGGGGTCCCACTGGCGGTACAAGGGGGCAATGCCGGTGAAGGGGTTTAGGGGCAGATGGCTGAAGTCGTAAGTCTTGCGGTCGCTCTCGTTCAGATTGTAGCGCAGTTCGTAGTTGAACTGCAGATGGGCTCCCTTCCAAAGAGGCTCACTGTAGAGGGCACTGAGCACGTAGCCCTTGTTATTGCTGGGGGTGGTGTTGTAGCGGGCGGTGTAGTAAGTGGAGTCTTGTCCTGCCTGGTTCTTCACACGATGCAGGTAGACCTCATTATTCGATGCGTTCTGGTTCTCGCTGTCGCCCAAGGAGCCTTCAACACGCAGGGTGACATTACGTCCTCGGGGGTTGAGGCGGCGGTAGAACTGGAGCATGGCCCATACGTTCTTATTCTCGCCGTAATTGAGGCTGGCACCTTGGCTGTGGTTGACGATGTATGGGGCTAATGAGCCGGATGGGGTTAGGGAGGCCAATGGGTCTTCTGAGTAGAGGTAGGGGTCGGCGTCGAAGGTGGCGTTGGTCGAGGTAGATGTGCCGTCATTGGTGCCCGTGCTGCCATTGGCACGCAGGAGCAGGTTGGTCAGTGTGTCGGGCTTCCACTCAAGTCGCAGGTTACCGTTCCAGTTGTTATTGCGGGAGAGACTCTTCGAACGGCTGTTGGAGAACATGCGGTTGGTCTCGGAATAGAAGTTTTCGCTGGCGTTCTCGTTCTCATTGTCACCGTCGCGGTGGTTCCAGCGGAGGCTGAAGTCAGCCTTTAGTTTCTTCCCGTCGTCATAGTTGAGGTTGGTGCCCAGCATCTTGTTGGCATTGAGTCCACGGCGGTTCCACCATCCCGCGTTCTCCTCTTTGTTGTTGAAATTGCCCATGAGGACTACGCGGGTCTTGTCGGTAAAGCTGCTGCCCATACCACGTGAGGCGTATCGGTGATGGGTTCCTCCGGCGATGTCGAGGTTGGTCATGTAACCGCGGTTCATGCCCTTCTTGATGGTGAAGTCGATGACCGTCTCCTTGTTTCCGTCCTCTATGCCGGTGATGCGTGCCTGATCGCTCTGCTGGTCGTAGAACTTCATGTTCTGGATGATGTTCACGGGGAGGTTTTTCAACGCCGTTTCCACATCGCCGAGCATGAACTCCTTGCCGTCGAGCAGAATCTTCTTCACGGCCTTGCCGTTGATGGTGATGTTGCCGTCGTCGTCGACCTCGGCACCGGGAATGCGCTTGATGAGTTCCTCGATGGGCGAACCCTCGGGAGTCCTGTAAGCATCGGGGTTAAACACAAGGGTGTCTTTTTTGACGACGACTTGTGCCGCACGCCCTGTGACGACGGTCTCCTTCAGCAGCACAGCATCGGTAGACATAATCAGGTCACCCAAGTCCTGGCTCTGATTGCGTCGTAGCGTCACCTCTCGCTGTATAGGACGAAAGCCTATTGACGATATCTTTAGCCGGTA
>JAGCNO010000158.1 GCA_017645905.1 Prevotella sp.
GTTCGTGGTGTCAAGCACACGTTGTGCCTCCTCGGTAGTACTCACCTGGGTGAACGAAGGTGGGTATCGCATTCCCAGCTCGGTATATTCGTCGAAAATCTTCTCGTCTACTCGCCCGTCATCCTCGAGCATGAACGCATCGTAGGGGTTGGCCACGATGAGCACGTTGAAGATGCGCCGAGGCATAAGGTTCACAAACGACACGTCCTTCAGATAGAACGTGTCAAACTCTTGCGGTATCTTGATGGTCTCTTCCATACTGTTTTTTAGCGATTCTCAGGTATTTTTCGCCGCAAAGTTAACAATTATTTCCGACATGAGCAAACAATCTATGGAAAGAAATTTCCATAATGAACTATTTTTGTCCACAATTAGTTTCGTCCGTCTGCTATAGGGCTTGGAGAAAGAACGGCTTTTTCTTATAGAATAAACGGCTTTTTCCCATAGAATAAACGTATTATTCTCATAGAAAGAACGGCTTTTTCCCAGAAGGGGTACGGAGCTGGGTATGATAAAACCGCCGGACTAACGAGAGTCAGGCGGTTTCTTATAGCTGTGGAATGAGTAGGGAAAGGCCTATGCGTCAGCAAAAGTCCTTCCGTCGTCAAGGGTAATCTGTAGCTTGGTGTACTCACTATGGAAATCGTTCACCAGGCGGTCGAGGTAGCGGGCAGACTCCCACTTGCACATAGGCAGGTCGTGCAGCAGGTAGTTGCCGCAGGCTTCAGGACGCGTGGCGGGAACCTCTGTCTGGGTGAGAATCCATTGGAGACACGCGATGGTCAGGCGTCGCATGTCCTCTACGGTATAGCTGCCCGTCATAACGATATACATGCCTGTGAGGCAGCCCATAGGACCTACGTACACCACATCGTCCTTCGCCTCCGAGTTGCGGAACCACGTGGCCATCAGGTGCTCCAGACTATGCATGGCGGAAGGTGCAACGGCAGGTTCCTTGTTAGGCTCGGTGATGCGAAGGTCGAAGGTTGTAAAACCCTTGTCCTCACGAGAGACGTAGATGCCCGGCTTCAAGTGAGTGTGGTCGATCGTGAAACTTTGTATGACTTCCATGATATATAAGTGAAAAGTGAAGAGTGAAGAGTGAAGAATTTGCTACCGCATAATCATGATTGTCCTTTGGCGGGTTTTCTAATAAAGGCCTTGACGATAAGCAAGATAACGAGGAGTGCCAGTACGGCGAGGGCTACGTAGGCAAAGGTCTCGGTGGTGTTGAGGGTCTTGGGGAAGAAGCTCATCACGACCTCATGCTGGCCAGGCTCTATGCGAAGGGCACGCAGCACATAGTCCACACGACCAAGCTCCACAGGCTGACCGTCGACGGTAGCCTCCCAACCAGGATAGAAGACCTCGGAGAAGACAAGGACACCGCCCTGATTACTCTTTACGTTGTATTTCAGCTCGTTAGGCTCGTAGCTGGTCAGCTCTACAATTGCCGTAGAGTCCTGTACGGCAGCCTCGCCAAGAACGGCCTGGAACTGCTTGTCGACAACGGCCACACGACGCAGGTCGGCATCTTTCAGACCGTCGAGCTCCTGGTTGGCATTGTCCACATAGTCCACCTCGTCCACGAACCAGGCGTTGCCCATAGCATAGGGGTTCTGTACTTGGAAGCTCTTGTCGGGCTCCTGAGCGTTGGCCATGAGGAAATATTTGGCGTTGAGCATGTTGAGCACGTTCCAAAGGCTGTCGCCATTTACCTGAGAGAGGTCGCCGTTGGTGTCGCCAATT
Source organism: Prevotella sp. (assembly GCA_017645905.1). GTDB lineage: Bacteria > Bacteroidota > Bacteroidia > Bacteroidales > Bacteroidaceae > Prevotella. The sequence goes on from JAGCNO010000158.1 coordinate 1,750, forward strand.
GCCTGGCGCACAGCCTGCTGCTGCGGACTGATATAGGCCTCGATGAGCTCCTGATAGCGGCGCAGCTTGGCAGCATGATATCCGCCCACACTCTTGTGGTAGTAGGAGGTCTCGTTCTCGTTGAACACATTGCCGTTGAGGTTCAGCACGCGGTAGTAGAGTGTCGGGTCGGCAAGTATCTGCTGGTCGGCAGGAGTCAACGGACGAATCTGCTGACGCTCCTTGCGGGGCTTGAACATTGCGTCGTTCAGGTAACGCTTGTTCACCTGCCAAAGGTCAACGAGGCAAAGCACGACGAGCAGGCCCACGAGGGGAATGGCCTTCAGCTTCTTAGCACGGTATAGCATAAGCAATACGGCTCCAATGGTGATGATGATGAACGAACGCCAACAGTCGGCCGTAAAGACGCTCTGACGTGCACGGCTCAGGCTCTCCATAAATGTGTTGACATCCGATGGCGGGAGCACCTGACTGAAATAGGTAAGCTCCGCATTGGTGTAGAAGTTGAAGAACACACTGGGCAATAAGGCGAAGAGCAGACAGAAGCCGGCAGTTAAGAGGTAGGCAAGACCCACCCCCATCCCCTCCCTTGAGGGAGGGGCGTAGTTACCTTTGGAGGTATTTTTTTCTTTGCTGGAAGTATCCACTCCCCTCCCTACAGGGAGGGGTTGGGGGTGGGTCCATTCTCTCAGTGCCAGCATAGCCAGCAAGGGTATGGTGAACTCAGCAATGACAAGGATAGACTCTACGGCTCGGAACTTGGCGTACATCGGCATGTAGTCGATGAAGAGGTCGGTCAGACCCATGAAGTTCTTACCCCAAGCGAGCATGATGCTCAGAACAGTAGCAATAAGCAGGCACCACTTGAGCGGGCCACGAACGATGAACAGACCCAGCACGAAGAGGAACACGACGAAGGCTCCGACGTAGACAGGGCCCATCGTGCCGTTACTGCCTTCCTCCATGCTTTCCTCCCAGTATTGGGGCATCTGATTGAAGAAATAGTTGTAGGGGATGACCTGTCCGCCACCTACGTTGAAGGAGTGCTTGCTGCCCTCTTCCTTTACACTCTCGTTCTCGCCGAGAGCACGAGTAGAGGTTCCGCCCTTGGCGTTAGGAATGAGCAAGGTCCAGGTCTCGCCGATGCCGTAGCTGTAATCAGTAATGTAAGAGCGCTCCAGTCCGCTACTCGTCTGGTTGGCCGTGTTTTCCTTCACCAGCTCACTCTTGCCGCGCATCGTCTCCTTAGAGTACTGCCACGTGTGGTAGAGGTTTGAGCCGTTGATGAGCAAGGCAATAAGAGCGCCTAAGATACAGACTCCCAAAGCCTTGGCCGAATTTACTATTTTACTCTTTCCATTTTCAATTAATAGTGCCAGCACCAAGAAGAAGATGGGAATCA
>JAGCNO010000159.1 GCA_017645905.1 Prevotella sp.
CCTCATCGCCCCACGCACCTGTTCTATCTGCGGCCGGCGGCTGTCTGTGGGCGAGAGTGTGCTCTGTGCCGTGTGCCACCTGCACCTGCCGCTGACGCGCTTCTGGCTGTCGCCTTACGACAACCAGATGGCCCGGCTCTTCTGGGGACAGATACCACTTGCTGGAGGAGAGGCAGGCCAGCGGCCTAACAGTATGGAACGGGCAGCAGCACTCTTCTACTATGAACCCCATGCCCAGCCGAGCAAAATTATCTACGACCTGAAGTATCATAGCCACCGCAACGTGGCCGAGGGCATGGGACGCATAGCGGCACAGACCATGAAGGACAGCGGATTCTTCGACGGCATAGATCTTATCGTGCCCATTCCGTTGACACGTGGCAGGCAATGGAGCCGCGGCTATAACCAAAGTCGTGAAATAGCCCGGGGTGTGAGCCGGGTGACGGGCATCCCTGTGGACGACGGTCTCGTCAAGCGCACCGCCTTTGCCGGAAGCCAGACGCACCGCCATGCCTGGGACAGGGCTCAAAACGTGGAAAAGGTGTTCCGTCTTGTGGCTCCGCAGAAAGCCGAGCACCGTCACATCCTCATCATCGACGACGTGGTGACGACGGGCGCCACCGTCGCTTCCTGTGCCCGCCAGCTGTGCCAGGCCGACGACGTGCGCATCAGCATCCTCTCGCTGTGCTTCACAAAGAGTTAAAAAAAGGAGGAATTTCTTTTGCCCATGTCAGAAATAAATGTTACCTTTGCACACAAATAACCCGCAAAACCGAATACTATGAAACTGAATGATTTACTGTCCGGCCAATTCAATGCCGCAGAATGGGAGGCCAAAGGCTACGAGCTTCCTAAGTTTGACATCCAAGCCCTTCGTGAAAAGACCGCCAAGGAACCTACGTGGGTACACTTCGGCGGAGGAAACATCTTCCGCGCCTTCCCAGCCGCAATTCTCAACGACGCGCTGAACACCGGCCAGTATGACCGGGGTGTCATCGTTGCCGAGACCTTCGACTTCGAGGTCATCGACAAGGCCTACGCTCCTTACAACAATCTTTCGCTGTGTGTCAACCTTTGCTCAGACGGGACTATCGAGAAGAAGGTCATCGCCTCGGTGACGGAAGCCCTGAAGGCCGACCCGCAGTTTCCTGACTGGCAGCGCCTCGAGGAGATTTTCCGTAACCCGAGCCTCCAGATGATTTCCTTCACCATCACCGAGAAGGGCTACACTTGGAACGAGGCCGACCTCAGCCGAGGTTTGGAGCCCGTCTTTGCCATGGGTAAGGTCTGCCGTCTGCTCTTAGAGCGCTTCCTGGCTGGCGAGCTGCCCCTCACCGTGCAGTCGATGGACAACTGCTCGCACAACGGCGACCGAGTGAAGACCGGCGTGTTTGCCTATGCCGAGCGCTGGGTGAAGGAAGAACTGGTGCCCGCCGAGTTCCTAACTTACCTGAAGGACGAGACGAAGGTGACCTTCCCCTGGTCGATGATCGACAAGATTACGCCCCGTCCTCACGAGAAGGTGAAGGAGCTGCTGGCTAAGGACGGCTTTGAGGATAACAATTACATCGAGACCGAGAAGCACACCTTTACTGCGCCCTTCGTCAATGCCGAGGAAGTGCAGTACCTTGTCATAGAGGACAGCTACACCAACGGCCGTCCGCCGCTCAATCTGGGCGGTGCGCTCTATACCACCCGTGAGACCGTCGATAAGGTGGAGACGATGAAGGTGACCACCTGCCTCAACCCCTTGCACACCGCTATGTCTATCTACGGCTGCATGCTCGGCTATACCCTCATCTCTGCCGAGATGGCCGACGAAGACCTTCGCCCCTTCGTTCAGAAGCTGGGCTACATTGAGGCAATGCCCGTGGTTACCGACCCCGGCGTGCTCAATCCCTACGAGTTCATTGGAGCGGTCATCAACCGCCGTCTGCCCAATCCTTTCATGCCCGATGCCCCGCAGCGCATCGCCATGGACACTTCACAGAAGCTGCCCATCCGCTTTGGCGAGACCATCAAGAAATACATTGCCCGCGGTCTGGATATGTCCAACCTTGTGCTCATCCCCCTTACGCTGGCCGGTTATGCCCGTTACCTGAAGGGCATCAAGGACGACGGCACACCCTTCGAGCCCTCGCCCGACCCCATGCTGGCCGAGCTGCAGGCCATCGTCGCTCCCCTTGAGGTGGGCAAGGCCGACCAGGACTACTCCTGCCTGAAGAAACTCTATAGCCGCAAGGATGTCTTCGGCCTCGACCTTTATGAGGCTGGCCTGGGCGAGCAGATAGAGGGCATGGTCAAGGAGCTCTACGCCGGTAACGGTGCCGTCCGAGCCACGCTCCACAAGTACGTCTCGGCAAGGTAATTAATTCAGCACCAGCAAGTCGTAGCGTATTTTATCATCAGCCACAGGGATGCCTGTTGCGGATGCTGGATGTTTGCGAGAGGGGCTAACCGCCCCTTTCGCTTTTTTTACGGGCGTTTCAGTCCTTGGGCTGACCAGCTCTTCGGGACGCGGCAGGGTGTCCTCTTTCAACTCGTGAACCTTTATATATACGGTGTCGACGAGGGCCGTCAGCGGGCTCTCCTCGAGAGCTTCGGTTCTCGGGGTCAGATAGCCCAGCACGAAGCCGACGACGGCAGCAGCTGGAAGGAAATATTTTAATTTACCGTTTGACGATTTACTATTTGACCATTTTGGAACTTCCAGTTTCGCGTTCTCCTCGTCGCGAAGCTGGCGAGCTGTGCGGGCAATGTCTTGTTCAGTGATTCTCATATTGTTTCAGTTGTTGTTTGATAATGTTCATGGCTTTGTGCAGTCGCGACTTCACGGTGCCCTCGGGCAGCTCGGTGATTTGCGCTATCTGCGGTACGGTGAGTTCCTCCTCGTAGTGGAGTGAGAAGAGCATGGCGTAGACCTCAGGGAGTCTTCTCAGCACGTCGCGGAGGGCATCGTGGAAGATGGCGTCATCGATGTCAATCTCGATATCACGAGCGTATATACTCTCTTCTTCTTGCGAGAGGAGTAGGGGATGTGGCTTTCTTTTATGGTTCTTGCAGAGGTTGTAGGCGATGGTGTAGAGCCATGCTCGGAAGCTGCTCCCCTCGCGGTAAGTCTCGCGGGCGGCATAGAGGCGCAGGAAGGCGTCGTGCATGAAGTCTGCAGCCAGGTCGCTGTCCTCGCCTAAGCGCCTGGCGAAGAAGCCCTGCAACCGCCGGGCATGACGGTTGTAGAGCTCCTCGAAGGCACGGTCGTTGCCGTGAGCGGCCCGCTGCATCAGCTGTTCGTCTGTATAGACAGACAGTCTCAAGGGTATCAGCATGGCTTACTTCTCGATCAGCAGGTTCATGTATTGCTGTTTCTGCTCCTCGTCCATCTTTGCGTTCTCGATGGCAGCCATCAGCCGCTTCATCAGCCAGTCGTAGCGACGCTGGTCGTGCTTGGCGTAGTAGGGCAGGAGGTCGGCCAGCAGCACGGCGTAGTTGGCGGAGAGCCGCTGTCCTGACGTCCACTCCGGACGGAACGACACGAGCAGATACTCCAGCATGTAGCGCTCCTCCACGTTGCGGCGCTTCACGGCCATGTTGTCGTAAGGCTTTGCAGAATACTTCAGCAGCAGGCCCTCGTTGTAGAGGTTGTTCTTCCAATGGTCGGTGACCGATGTGGGCGTGGTAGTTGAGAAATAGACTCGGTTGCCAAAGCGGTCGATGATGGTCTGTATCAGGGCCTGCTCGTATGCGTCGTACGACTCATAGCTGCCGCTCTCCCATTCCGGGAACTCAACGCCCAGCTTCTTCCCAAGCCACTGGCGGTATTCCTTCACGGCCAGGAAGGGTATACAGACGATGGTCTTGTCGCGGTGCTGCTGCATTCCCTCCTGTATGAGCCACTTGGGGATGATGGCCGCGTCGCCGCTGCTGAGGTAGATGCCGCCCTCGTCCATGCCCTGCAGTTCGTTGTAGCTATAGCGCAAGACGGTCTCGGAGTAGAAGCCGCTGTCGAAATAACGCTTTGCCATCTGGCTCATGCGCTCCTGGTCGGCTTTCATGGCCAGATAGCACACCCACTCGTTATAGTCCTGATAGTGCATCTCGTCGGGCAGCATGGCCAGGGCCTTCTCGGCGTGGTTGTCGTCGTCGTTATCTCTGCCGTAGCCCAACTTGGTGGCCATGTGGGCACAATAGTGATAGGTGTAGGTGTCGGGTATGGCTTGGCTCATCTCGATGATGGCTTGTCGTGCTATGCTGTCGGAGCTGGTACCCCACCAGCCCATGTAGCGGGCAGCGTAGTAATAGTTCTCCCAGGCCGTCTCGTTCGTGGGGTCTTTCTGTGTCTCGGCTTTCCAGGCTTCCTTCTGCTCCGTGTACCACACGAAGTCCTTCTCCGACACGATGGGGCTCTCCACCCTTACTGCTTTCACTTGCGCCATGATGCCGAGGCTCTGCACGGCCAGCGCTACAATCAAGATTACTCTTTTCATTTCTTTTCTGTCTTTAAAAAAGTTGAACAATTTCTGTCTCTCTGTCATTGCATACACAGAAAAACGGAAATCGTTCATGAAAAATAATAATTCATGATAATTGTAAGACCGATGCGAATGTCCCTTTTCTTTAACATGAATGACCATGAATGACCACGATTTTCTCATTAATTATATTATTGGATAATTAGTGGTCATTCATGGTAATTCATGTGGAAATAAAAGTCCATGAATAATGAAAGTTAGATTCCATATGGAGCAAACCTCTGGTCTGAAGGGACATTTGCGAGGAGGCTACGGAGAAAGAACGGCTTATTCGTTTTGAAAGAACGGCTTATTCGAATCGAAAGAACGGCTCTTTCACATCGAAAGAACGGCTCTTTCTCAGCCCTTCAATATTCTACTAATACCTCCTTCAGCCGTTCCTTACGTTTTTTCTTGGGGCTCTTCTTCCACTTTTTAGGGATGAGGTATTTCAGGAGTCCGAAAAGGTTGCCGTTCGTCGACTGAATGGAAGCCATCTGAAGCTCCGTCTTCGACGGGCGCATGTGGCTCTGCAAATCCTTGAAATCGTCTACGAGCGGCGTCTTTCCAAAGACCACCACCTCTTTGACGCTCAGCAGCTTGGAGAGCAGGAACACGGTGTCTCTCACCTCATCCAGGTTGATGAGCCGGCTCTCGTAATTGACGTGCGAGAAGAGGAGGCTGCGGCAGCTGTCTGGGATGGTGATGATGCCGAGCGAGTCTGCCTCGATAGCGAAGCCATTGCCCGCAGCATTGGCACCGCCGACAGGTTCGAGCGTCTCAAAGTCGATGACGGAAAGCCGTCGCTGGCCCAGACAGCCCATACTGCACATAAGCGCTAAAATAAGCAGATGGCTCCTAAAGTTCTTCATCGTGATTGCAAAGATAGGCATCACTTCCTGCACGCACAAATTATTTTGTTGTATTTAGCCATTCTCAATAGCCATTAACTTAAAAAGGACGAGGCTTGTGTGAACAACTAATAAACGGGGCACTTTCTACTTAATAAACTATAAAAACTAAAACATTTAGTTGGTAGGAACTAAAAGTTTTAGTTACTTTGCCGACGGATACTGATACTGACCAATTGCAAATCGTAAATTGTAAATCGAAAAAACGCAAATCATGAATAGGCTGACCACGAAAGAACGGGAGATTATGGAGTTGTACTGGCAGCACGGTCCTTTGTTTGTGAAGGAGCTGCTGGAGTATTACGACGAGCCGCGACCCCACTTCAACACGCTGTCCACGACGGTGCGCATCCTGGAGAAGAAGGGGTTCCTCGACCATAAGCAGTACGGCACGTCCTACCAGTACTACCCCCTCGTCAGCGAGAAGGAGTACGGGCGCTCGAGCCTGGGCGGCATCATCCGCGACTACTTCAACGACTCCTACCTGAGCGCTGTCTCTGCCTTCGTGAAGGAAGAGAAGATTTCCGTGGACGAACTGAAAGAACTGATAGAAAAGATTGAAAACGGAAATAGCCAAATTGTAAATAGTCAAATTGCCCAATGAGTACGTTTCTGACATACGACCTGAAGGTGGCCGTTCTGGTAGCAGTGTTCTACATGTTCTACCGTCTGCTGCTAAGCCGCGAGACCTTCCACCGCGTGAACCGCGTGGTACTGCTTACCACGGCCGTGGCGTCGTTCGTATTGCCGCTGATGGTCATCACCATCCACAAGACGGTGGTGGTGAGCGGAAGCGCAGGGACCATCGGGCTCGGCGGACTGTCCGCTGTGGTGGAGGAGGCACCGACGCCACTCTGGCAAATGCTCGCCGTGGGGCTGTTCTTCGCCGGCATGACCATAACGCTGGGGCACACGCTGCTGAGCGTGCTCCGCGTGTGGCTGCTCATCCGTCGCTGCGAGCGCCATCCGCTGGCTGACGGCACCGTCGTCTGCGTCGCCGACCGCGACCTGTCGCCCTTCAGCTGGATGCACTTCATCGTACTCTCACGAAACGACTACGAGACTGGCGAGGTCTCCATCCTCGCCCATGAACGGGGACATATCAGCCAGCGCCACTCGCTCGACCTGCTCCTCGTTGATACCCTCACCGCCCTGCAATGGTTCAACCCCGCGATGTGGATGCTGCGCCAGGACCTGCGCGCCATCCACGAGTACGAGGCCGATGCGGCGGTGCTCTCTCAAGGCATCAATATGCGTCAGTATCAGTATCTGCTTATCCAAAAAGCCGTCAGCCGCTGCGGGTACTCGGTGGCAAACGGCATCAGTCACAGTACCCTCAAAAACCGCATAAACATGATGCTCAATAAGAAATCAAACCGCAGGAGCATGCTCAAGCTCCTCGCTCTGCTGCCCATCGTGGGCACCGTACTGGCCCTGCAGGCCGAGACCGTGAACGACTACGTCTACAGCGAGCCGCAAAAGAAGATTGTGAAGAAAGGCCGCAAGGCTGGACAAATCAAGGTGGGCGCCAACACCATCGAGGTGAAGACCGACTCGGCCGTCTACACCGGAGAGAACGTCATGATGAACATCGACAAAGATGACGTTGCAGACGGCGAGCTGATAGTCATCGATACGATTGATGCCAAGGCCAACCCGCTCATTATCATCGACGGGCAGCGCGCCACGGTGGAACAGATGGATGCCCTCGACTCGAAGACCATCGGCCACGTTACCGTGCTGAAAGACAAGGCCGCCATTGAGCAGTTTGGCGAAGGCGGCAAGAACGGCGTCATCATCATCACCACGAAAAAGGAGCCAGTGTTGTTCCTCGGCAAGGCTAAGGTGGACAGTACCGGCATACAGTTTAAGGAGGCCGTGATGGAAAGCCCGTCGGAGTACGAGGATGTCTTCGACGTGGTGGAGAAGATGCCTGAGTTCCCAGGCGGCGTCGAGGGAATGATGAAGTTCCTGACGGAGAACGTGCGCTATCCCGAGCCCGCCCATAAGGCTGGCACCGAGGGCCGCGTGCTGGTGCAGTTCATCGTAGAGACCGACGGTACCGTCAGCAACGCCAAGGTGGTGAAGAAGGTGAGCGACGACCTCGACGGCGAGGCCATCCGCGTGGTCGGCTCCATGCCGAAGTGGAAACCCGGCACACAGAACGACCGGCCCGTGCGCGTTAAGTACACACTCCCCATCTCCTTCCGCCTGAAATAGCGAACAACGATAGTATCGCTCAGACTTTACGCTCAAACTTTTTCAGCTTGTTGGAAGGCTGAAAAAAAGAGGGCACGGGGTGCATCATTGCGTCCCGTGCCTTCTTACTGAGGGTTATGTGGAAATGTTATTTCTCCTGCATGAACGGCAGGTCTTCGGCCATCTGGAGGATGGACTCGGCCAGGAGGGCGTTGCTGTCGCGCTGCCCGTTGATGGTGTTGTAAATGAAGATGAGCCCGTCGAGGCCGCGGCCCTGCTTGAGGGCATGGACAAGACAGAGGTTCTGCAGGGCAACATTGTCGGCCATAATATCTAGGTCGGTGATGGCCAGCTGTGAGAGGGCGAGCTGGTAGGCGTCCTCGGCGTTCTGCTCGACGAAGGCCTGGATGTCGCCCAGGGTCTGCAGACCGAAATCCTCGAGGATGGGCAGGAAGGGCATCATCGAAGTGTGGAAGAGCTCTGCCTGATTGACCGATGCGATGCGTTGGTTGAGCCGTTCGAAGGGTCTGATTTCGAGGAAGCTGCGGAAGGAGTCGGTGCTGAGGGGCACCTCGTCGAGGCGGCCGCTCTTCACCATGGCCTGCACCTGACGGCGATATTCGGTCATGGTGGTGCGCAGACGGCTGAACTCGTCGTCGGCCAGTTCGAGCATGCCGGCCAGACGGCTGAACTGCCGGCGGAAATCGGGCGGTAGCTTCACGGCACCCTTGTAGCCGATGTCGTGCTCTATGGCAGACCAAACGTGCTGCAGGGCGGTGCGCATCTGGATTTCGAACTTGACGGCGGCCATCTCCTTATTATCTGTACGAAGGCTGCAAATGTAGTGCAACGAGAGGTAGCCGAAGCTGTTAAGCTGGTGCACCTTGCGCTTGTCAACGGAGTTCTTCCAGTCAACATCAAAGAGCTGCTTCACGATGACGGCTACCTTGTCCACGTCGTCGGTGTAGTAGGTGATGATGCGCAGTCCGACGAGGTCGGTGATGTCGTTCACCGTCTTGTATTTGTCGCCCTTGAGGTCAAGCTTGCCCTTCAGCGACGATTCGGCCTTGACGCGGTGCTCTATGGAGCTAATTTCCACGTGTTGCTCACGTAGAGCCTTGACAAGCATGGTGTATGCCTGCTGTTCTATCTGCTCCAGCATGGGCCGTTGCTGCCTGAACTCTTCCAATAGCAGTTCGGTGTGCGGGTTTATCATATTGGGTGATTTGGTGGTTTGGGGAGTCAGGTGAAGTTGAAGAGGTTCGTGAAGCCTGTCAGGGCGAATACCTGGCGCAGGTCGTCGTTGATGCCGGTGATGGTCACCTGGCTTCCCTGTGGCTTGGCAGCCTTAAGCACGCCGAGCAGCAGACGGAGTCCACTTGATGAGATGTAGTCGAGGGCGTTGCAGTCGAAGATGATGTCGCGGCCGTTAGCCTCGTACAGCGGGGCAAGGGCCTTTCCTGTCTCGGCGGCAGCAGCGGTGTCGAGGCGGCCTTCAAATACGGCCACCATCACTTTGTCGTTTTCTTGGATAGTCGTTTTCATTTTTTTGGGGAGGGTGAGTGGTGAGGGGTAAGGGGTGGGAGGATAGTTTTTTGGGATGGTGAGGGAACCTCTAACTCCATCACCTCTCCGCCCTCACCCCCAAAGATTTGGTGGTTTCGGGTTAGATGCGTTTGAGTACGAGCAGGAGATGATCCCAGACCATCTGAACGGTGGGGATGTGGAGACACTCGTCGGGGCTGTGCACGCCGCGCAGGGTGGGCCCGAAGGAAATCATGTCGAGCTGGGGATAGCGCTCGCTGAAGAGTCCGCACTCCAGTCCGGCGTGGATGCCGCGCACGATGGGCTCTTTGCCGAAGAGCTCTTTGTAGCAGGCCACGACGGTGTCGCGCAGGTGGCTCTCGGCGCGCATCTTCCAGGCGGGATAGCCGTCGCTGTGCTTCACCTCGGCCCCGGCCAGCTGGAAGGTGGCGGAGATGGTGGCGCACATGTTGTCGAGGTTTGACATGACGTTGGAACGCTGCGATGCCAGGGCCGTGATTTCGTTCTCAGCCGTGTGTACCGAGGCGATGTTCGACGAGGTCTCGACAAGTCCGCCGAGGTCAGGGTCCTGGCAGATGGCGTAGATACCGTTGTCCACAGCCTGAAGCGCCCATACGAAGTTGCGTGCCGTAGAGGTGTCGATGACAGGCTCGGCGTCAGTGCTCTCCATGAACCATCCCATGTTCGGGTCGGTGACGTGGAACTCGTCCTCCACCTGCGAGGCAAAGATGTTCCAGTCGGCTTTCACGTTCTCCTTCACGTCGTTGGGCACGCCGATGACGAACATACCGTCGCGGGGAATGGCGTTGTGGAGTTTGCCGGAGTGGAACTGGGCAAGGCGCACACCTTCGTAGCGGTTCATGGTCTGGAAGAGGAAGCGGCCGAGGATCTTGATGGCGTTGGCGCGCTTCTTGTTGATGTCGTCGCCGGAATGTCCGCCGGTGAGGCCCTTCAGCTGAGCCTTCAGGAAGAAGAGCTTTGACGGGCTGGTCTCCCTACTGATAGCGAACTTTGCGGTAGTGGTACGTCCTCCGGCACAGGATACGAACATCTCGCCCTCGTCCTCGGAGTCGAGGTTGATGAGGTATTCGCCGGTCATGAAACCGCTCTTCATGCCCTCGGCACCGGTGAGTCCCGTCTCCTCGTCGCGGGTGAAGACACATTCCAGCGGGCCGTGCTCGATGTCGTTGGCCTCGAGGATGGCCAGTTCTATGGCGCAGCCTATGCCGTCGTCGGCACCGAGCGTGGTACCCTTGGCGCGCAGCCACTCGCCGTCGACGTAGGTCTGAATGGCGTCATGGTCAAAGTCGAACTCCACGTCGACCAGCTTGTCGCAGACCATGTCCATGTGGCTCTGCAGGATGACCGTCTTGCGGTTCTCATATCCTGGTGTGGCACCCTTGCGGATAAGCACGTTGCCGGTCTCGTCGACGATGGTCTCCAGGCCGTGACTCTCACCCCACTGGCGGAGGTACTCTATCATTTTCTCCTCGCGCTTCGACGGGCGGGGAATGGTGTTGATTCTTGCAAACTGCTCGAATACTGACTTAGGTTTTAGTTCGTTGCTATTCATTTTCTTTTTAGATTTATAGAATTAGTAAGGGTTTACAAATAACATCAAATTTGGGGGTCGGAGAAAGAACGGCTTTTTCTCATAGAAAGAACGGCTTTTTCCCATAGAAAGAACGGCTCAAACTTTTTACTTCCCTCGTTTGTCTACGTATTTGTATTCGCTACCGTAGCGGTTTCGGGGAAATACGAAGACGTTGTCCTGTATACCGCCCGGACGGAAATTGCTGATGCTGATGTGTGCCCAGATAAAGGCCACCTTAATCTTGACGTGGATAGGGTAGAGCGTCTTGGGGTCGAGCGTCACCTTTGCCTCTTTGATGGTGCCCTTTGCCCCTTTGTGCTGTTTCAGCGTTAGCATGATGTTGTTGTCCTCGCGCTTCATGCTGTAGTCGAAGTCTTCGACGTCAAACTTGAACTTCCCGGAGTACTTGTCCTTCTTGTCCGAGTTGGCGTTGTGAATCTCTATCGTCTTCTTCTTGCGGTATACCATGTAGGCCGTGACACCGTCGTTCCAGGTGTCCACACGCTCGTCGGTGAAACGTTGCTTCTTCCCCTTGTACGTTATGGTGCCGCTGGTCTTGTAAATGCTGATGATGTTCACATCGTAGTGCAGGGAGCATCCTTGCGTGCCAAACACCATCTCGTAGACCTTGTCGAAGACGCGGCGGGCCTCAGCGGAATTCGTGTTTTTCTTTGCCGCACCGGCGGGCAACAGGCAAAGCACGGAGAGCAGTATGATGATAATACGTCTCATTTCGGGCGGCAAAGGTACACATTTTATGTGAACTGACCAAAAATGAGGGGTATTTTTTAGAGTTTAGTGGCTGGTGTAGAAATCGGTGATGTCGATGATGGCCTTGGCGCATACGGGGCAGAAGAGCTCTACCTCGTTGATTTTCATGCGACACTCCTGGGCCGGGCGGTAGACGCCCTTGGTCTGATAGCCACCGCCCTCGAAAACGCCGACGCGCTGTGAGGCAGCGTTCAGCCGGCGGCGGTCATCGTCATTGCGCAGTTGGCGGTAGTTGGGCACAGAGGGGTCAAGTGGGGTAGGGATGGCCGTGCCCTTTGGCACCATGTCGCCCCATTTCTTCTGGAAGTCGTGTAGCGTCGTGAGGTTCGGCTCCCAAGGCTCGGTGTCGGCGGGGTACATCGACTCAGAGGCATCACCGTAGTCATACTCGTCGCCCAGTCCGGCATAGCCGTGGCCGAACTCATGCACCAGCACCTGGCGGAACGTGGGGTGGTCGGAGGTGGAGACGTTCACCTGGTTGTAGATGCCGCCACCGCCGTAGGTGTCGCTGTTTACCAGCACGATGATGTGCTCGAAGGGCACCCCGGCCAGCAAGTCGTAGATGCGGTGGATGTCCTGCGACATGAGGTAGCGGTCAGAATAGAATGTGTCGTAATGGGTTGCTGCCGCCGTGCTGCGCCAACGGCCCAGATGGGGCACACTGGGGCCTGCCTCCTTCGAGGCGCTGGCCACAGCCACCACGTTGAAGCGGCTCTTCAGGCTCGTGAAAGGCTCATGGGCGAAGATGGCGTCCACTACATGGTTGCAGTCGTGGTAGAACTTGCCCATCTGCTGCTCTGTGTAACCCTCGGCCACAATGGCCAGGTCGATGCAGCCCGTGATGTCAACATCGGCATCGGGGTCGGCCTCCGTGGGGATGAAGTTGCGCGAGGTGGCGACGGGCAAACCGTTGTCCGCGTGTGTTGCTGCCCCGCCTTTCCAAACGTAGAAGTGGGGGATGCCAGTTTTGCCCATCGGCCGTATGAGAATGTCCGTCGGGTCTACGGTGTGGGTCATAGTGGAAGAGACCTTGCCGTGGAAGTCGAAGAGCGTCACAGTCACGTCGACGGGCTTTCGGGGGAAGGGCACATTGTAGCTTGTCTCGAAGGCCTTGTCCACCTGTCGCGCCTCTTCTGTGGCCTTCCATTCCTGGAAGAGCGTGGAGAAAGAGTGGGTGAAGAGTTTTTCTCCTGTCTCATGATCACGCAACACAATCTGTCCATTACCGCGAAGGAAGGTCTCGGCAAGACGAGACTTGCGTCCTGCCCATCGTGGCGAGCTGTAGGCCTGCTCAAAGAAGATGTGCTCGCTGGTGGCGTTGCCGGCAAAAACATAGTCCAGCCGCAGGGTGCTGTCGGCGAACCATTTATCAAACTGCTGGCCCCGTGCACCAGAAACAGTGCAGAGGGCTAGCAGCATAGAGAAAAGAAGTCTTGTTGATTTCATGGCCAGAAAGGTCATCGTCCGCTCTGCTGGATGAGGTGGGTTATCTCGGCGTTGAACTTGTCGGCGTGCATGAGGCTCTCAATGGTGAGGTGCATGCGGTAGCGCCAGTAGTGTCGCGGGTTGGCGGGAATGTTGATTCGCTCCTTGTCGGCGTCGGGAAGCCGCAGCCGCTCGTTGGTGCTCAGCCAGTCTTGCAGGGACAGCAGGCAGAGCATGGAGGGCGACATGAGGTGAGCATTGACTATCTCCTCGGCCACGTCGGCGGGCAGCGGGTGAGGTGCTGGGCCTTCGTGGTGGAGCATCTGCCCGAAGTACTGCTGAGTGACCTGATAGTCCTCGTCCCACCACTGGCGCAGCGTAGCCATGTCGTGTGTTGAGATGGTGCATACGGAGCGGTAGGGATTCTTCGGTAGCTGTCCGAAGGTGACCGTCGGGTCTTTCGGCATGGACTGTATTTCGAGCGAGAGGATACGCAGCTCGTCCATCACCCAAGGCACGCAGTCGGGCACCATGCCGAGGTCTTCGGCACAGACGAGCATACGTGTGGCCTGCGTCAGCAGCGGCAGTTTCTTCATTGCCTCGCAATACCAGTACTGGTTGTTGCGGCGATAGAAGTAGTCGTTGTAGAGGCGGTTGAAGGCATCCTTGTCCTTGTCCCACAGAGCCTCGTAGACAAAGTCGTTCTGCACACCGATACGCGGATGGAACTTGTTCGGGTCCTTTCGGTCACGGACGAAGAGCACGTCGCTGATGAGGGCGTAGAGTCCGTCGCGCAGGTAGTCCTCGTTCTTTCCCTTGAAGTAGGCCTCAATCTTGCGCTGGGTGTCGAACTCGGGCTTCATCTGCCAGATGTCGTCGTGGCAGAGGTCGAGGAAGTGCTCCTTGACGTATGCTGTGCGCTCGCCGAAGATGCGCTGCAGCGTCCAGTTGGCAATAAAGGGACGCGTCATGTGGCCCTCGTTGAAGGGCAGACCGTAGGCCTCAATCTCCTCGGGACTCATGGCGAGGGCTGGCGAGAACTGGCCGAGCAGTCCGTGGACGGCGTCGATGGGAATCTCCCAGATGCGGAAGAAGCCCAGCACGTGGTCGATGCGGTAGGCATCGAAATACTCTGACATCTTGCGGAAGCGGCGCACCCACCACGAGCAGCCGTCGGCAAGCATGGCATCCCAGTTGTAGGTCGGGAAGCCCCAGTTCTGTCCGTTCACGGAGAAGGCATCGGGCGGCGCACCGGCCTGGCCGTTGAGGTTGAAGTAGCGCGGCTCTACCCAGGCCTCCACGCCGTCGCGGGAGATGCCGATGGGGATGTCGCCCTTCAGAATGACGTGCTGCTCACGGGCATGCTCATGGGCGGCACGCATCTGCTGGTCGAGGTTGTATTGCACGAAATACCAGAACTCCAGTTCCTGGACGTTTGCCGTCGGGTTGTCTACGCAGGGTGCGTCGGCGGGCCACTGTGAGAAGTCGGCGGTGCCGTAATGGTCGCGGTTCACGCTGAACAGAGCGTAGGGCACGAGCCAGTCTTTGTTGTTCTCGAAGAACGTCTTGTAGGTAGCGCGGCGCTTCACGTTGGCCCACTCCTGCTTGAAGATGAGGCGCAGGTAGTCGCGCTTGGCACGGTTCACGCGCTCGTAGTCTATCTGTGGCAGCGAGTTCAGTTCTATGCGCAGCTGCTCGAACTCCTTAGCCTGGGCTTCGTCCTTCAGGGGCGGCAGCTGACGCAGGTCGGTGTACTGCGGGTGCAGGGCGTAGATGCTGATGGAGTTGTAGGGGTAGGAGTCCTGCCACGTGTGGGTCATGGTGCTGTCGTTGATGGGCAGTATCTGCAGGGCACGCTGTCCGGTCTTGGCACACCAGTCGACCATCATCTTCAGGTCGCCGAAGTCGCCGACGCCGAAGCTGCCTTCCGTACGCAGAGAGAAGACAGGAATGACCGTTCCGGCACCTTTCCAAGCGGGGACATTGAGCCATACCGGCGAGAGCTCGTAGCTGATGGCCTCGCCCTTCTGCAGGGCGGGAAGCAGCAGCTTGCGGTTGAGGCCTTCCTCCCAGATCACTTCGCCGTTGTCCCTAAGGGCCAGGAACTTCAGCTCCACCTCGTCGGGCAGACGTCCGCCGTCGAGGCATACCACCCATTCATTGGGCTTTTGCTCGCTCATGTGGATGGTCTTCTGTACGTCCCAGTTGCCGAGGTATGTCGGTGTTCCCGACACGGCCAGTTGCTCGTCGGAGCGAAGCTGCGGGGCACGAACCTTCAGGATGATTTGGGAGTTGAAGCTCGCGGGTTGCGGCTTTGCGGCCATCTGCCTTCGTGTCACGCAGTCTGTGAAGGCCGAGGAGTAGAGATAGGCGTCTTCGGGTATCTCCGTCCAGTGGTCGTACATGGTGTAGCGCAGCACGTTGGGCTGCAGGTCGATGACGTGAGGTTCCACAAGCCATTCCGTGCGCACCACGTTGTCGCCGCGCTGCACGCTGTAGTAATAAGTCAGGGGTGTGACCGTTTGTGGTGCGGTTAGATTGTAGTCGAAGGTCCACTCATGCCCGTCGTGGGTCGACATAGTATGCCGCTCGACAGCGCCGTCGTGACCGATAATGTTGAGCACCAGCTGTTCGCCGTAGGTGGTCAAATACTCAATATTAAAGAGGATTTTCATAGGGCAAAAAGGTTTTCATTGGTAAATATGGCTCAAAGTTACGACTTTTCCACCTAATACCACTTTTATATATTATACAAAAAACGGGTAGCAGGGTGCAAACGTTTGCGCCCATCTGGACAAGGGGTCAGGGTGGGCAAAAAGTTTAAGCCGTTCAAACCTATAGAAAGAACGGCTTTTTCTCATAGAAAGAACGGCTTTTTCTCATAGAAAGAACGGCTTTTTCTCTTGGAAAGAACGGTTCTTTGTCTGAGGGCCGTAGAATGACTGTTTTCAGGAGACAGCTAAGGCTGGTCGTTGTGGCGGCTTCCCTCGCGCTGCTCCAGGAACTCGCTGACCTGCTCCTGCGTGCTGCGGGTGACGGCGATGCGGCCGGAACGGGTGTACTGCAACACGCAGTGGAACTCGTCGAGTGTTCGGTAGAGCGAGAGGATGTCCTCGGTCTTACCGCTCTTCATGGCGATGATGTAGGTGGGGTTCACCTCCGTTATCTGAGCGTCGTGCTTTCTGATGGCGCGACTGATCTCAGGATTCTGGAGCACCACGTCGGTGGCCAGCTTGTAGAGGCCGGTCTCGCGGATGAAGAGCTGGTCATCGGTGAACCACGTGGCCTTTATCACGTCGATTTTCTTCTCTATCTGCCGCGTGATCTTTGTTATCTGGTCCTCGTCGCTCCAGGCGGTGATGGTGTATTTATGTACGTGGGGTATGCTCGACGCGCTCACGTTGAGACTCTCAATGTTCACCTGTCGGCGGGTGAACACGGCTGTAATCTGGTTCAGGATACCCGCGATGTTCTCGGAGTAGACGAGAAGGGTGTAGAGCTTGGACCCACCCCCTGCTCCTCCAGAGGGGAGGGGAGTCTGGTTACTGTTGCTAATGGTCTTATCCATCATTATTATCGTTTTTTTGACTTTATTGGACTATCTGGTTCCCACTCCCTCTGGGAGGGGGTTAGGGGGTGGGTTCCAGCATCATATCATCGACATTCATTCCCGGCGGTGTCATCGGCAGCACGTCGTCGTCCTCCAGGATGGCGCACTCCAGGATGTAGGGACCTTTCGTTGAGAGCATCTTCGCTACAGCAGCAGCGAGGCGGCTGCGGTCGGTGACAGCCTGGTAGGGAATGTTATAGCCCTGGGCTATCAGTTCGTAGCAGGGGTTCATCATGCGGGTGAATGACTTGCGGCGGTTCCAGAACATGTCCTGCCATTGGCGCACGTTGCCGAGGTAGTTGTTGTTCATCAGAATCATCTTCACCGGCGCCTGCTGCTCCATGATGGTGCCCAGTTCCTGGATGTTCATCTGGAATCCGCCGTCGCCCATAAAGCAGACGACGGTGCGGCCCTCACTATTTACTATTTTCTCTTCACTATTCACTAAGACACCGAAGGTGGCTCCGATGGCGGCGGGCATGCCGTAGCCCATGGTGCCCAGTCCGCCGCTGGTGCAGATGCTGCGGCGCTTCGGGTATTTGAAGTATCGTGTGGCGAAGAGCTGGTTCTGCCCCACGTCGGTGACGAGCACGGCGTCGCCCTGGGTGGCCTCGGCAACGGCGTTCACCACCTCGCCCATGAGCAGCGGCCCCTCCTTGGGGTGGATGGCCGGCTCGATGACCTTCTCGCGCTCCTTGGCGTCGAGGGGCAGGAACGAGGAGCGCCATTCATGGTGGTCGCCCTTGTTGAGCAGTGCCGTGATGGCGGGCAGCGACTCCTTGCAGTCAGCCACGACGGCCACGTCGGTCTTCACGTTCTTGTCAATCTCGCTCTTGTCGATGTCTAAGTGGATGATCTTCGCCTGGCGGGCATAGGTCTTCGTGTTGCCTGTCACGCGGTCGCTGAAGCGCATTCCGATGGCGATGAGCACGTCGCACTCCTGCTCCTTCAGGTTCACGGCGTAGTTGCCGTGCATGCCCAGCATGCCGACGTTCAGCGGATGGGTCGACGGCAGAGCAGAGAGTCCCAGCATGGTGCGGCCGGCGGGGATGTCGGCCTTTTCAAGGAAGGCCAGCAGCTCGTCCTGAGCATTGCCCAACTCTACGCCCTGGCCTACGAGTGCCAGCGGCTTCTTCGCGTTGTTAATCAGCTCGGCGGCCTGACGCACGGCATCGTGGTCGAGTGGGGGATAGGCCACGTAGCTGCGTACAAAATCCTCTTTCTGCGGCACGAAGTCCACCTTCTCCGTCTGAGCGTTCTTCGGGAAGTCGAGCACCACGGGCCCCGGACGGCCGGAACGGGCAATGTAGAACGCACGGCTAACGGCCCAGGCGATGTCCTCGGCGTGGCGTATCTGGTAGCTCCACTTCGAGATGGGCTGTGCCAGACCCACGAGGTCTACCTCCTGGAAGGCATCCGTGCCGAGTGCGCTGATGGGCACCTGTCCGGCAATGACGACGATGGGCGTACTGTCGAGCATGGCGTCGGCCACGCCCGTGAGTGTGTTGGTGGCTCCGGGGCCGCTGGTGACGATGGCCACACCGACATTGCCACTCACACGGGCAAAGCCCTCGGCGGCATGGGTGGCGGCCTGCTCGTGGCGCACAAGGATGTGGTCGAAGGCCTTCTTCTCACCTCGGGTGTAGTCGTAGAGGGCATCGTAGACGGGCATGATGCTGCCACCGGGATAGCCGAAGATGGTCTTCACGCCCTCGGCCTTCAGCGCGAGCATCAAGGCCTCGCTGCCGGTAACGGTCAGTGGTTGTCTTTCCATATTTACAATTTGACGATTTACGATTTACAATTTATTTTACAAATTGGACATTTTTTGACGAATTTTCGATTTTAGATTTGTCACTATAGCGGCAGCAAATTCTTCACTCTTCACTTTTCACTCTTCGCCCTTCTTAATACCACTGTATGGCGTTGGAGTAGCTGCTCTGCTTGTCGTACTTCAGGGCATCGGTGAGGGTGGCGGCGTTGCATCGGAAGGTGAAGTTGTAGCTGGTGTAGGGCGAGAGCACGAGCGAGCACGCCATGTTGAAGCAGTGCAGGTCTCGGGAGAGTGATGCCGTGGTCATTGAGATTTTCTTCTGCTCGAAGTCATAGCCCGACGAGAACGAGATGTTCCATCCCTCTGAGAGCACGATGTTTCCGCTGATGTTCAGGTTCTGGGTAATCTTGTAGGGATAGCGCATGGTGTCGTAGTTAAAGCGCTTCACGTTGGTGTCTTCTCGCATGCTCACACCGTAGCCGAAGCTTAGCGACCACGGCAGCTTGTACTTCATGTATCCGTCCTCGTCGGTCTCGGCCATGCCGCTGCTTTCTGCGCCGTGCTTACCTGCCTCCATGTCCTTGTCGATGTTGGTGTCCACGCCGGTGTCCCATTCGTCGTCTTCTTCCGCGTTTTGCTTGTTTTTGTCCTTGTCCTTCTTCTTCACCTTCTCACCCTTCAGCCACTTGAAGAGGTTGGCCACCTTCTCGTTGTTGATGGTGTACGACAGGTTTTGCGACATGCCCTGGAAGCGTCCCAGCTTTCCCTGTTGCCAGTAGGTGGTATGCTCGCTCAGTCGCGGCGTGGCTCCCACAGAGTCGGCCTCGTAGACGTAACTGGCGAAGACGGCGCTGAGGTTGAACGTATAGCTCTTCGTCAGCTTCAGTCGCAGTCGGGTACTCACATCGCTCATGGGACGTATCTTCGCAGCCAGGTTATAGCTGAAGCCAAAGCCCAGCTCGTCAATGAGGCTGACTTTCTTCAGCCCTGTGCTGTCGCTTTCGCTTTTGATTTTCATCTCCACGTTGTTCGAGAAGTCGAAAGATACAGACCCCGTCTTGCCCTTGCTCACACCGCCGTAGAGCAGTCCGTCGTAGGGGCTGTACTCCACGAGCGTAACGTTGCCCTCAGCGTCGGTCTTCTGATAGGTCTTGTAGAAGCCGTAGCGACTGGCGCTGAAGTCGGGCGAGTAGCTGAAGCTTATCTGCGGTGTGAAGACGTGGCGTATGGTATTGATCTTATCGCCGAAGATTTTCCGTGACGGCGTGTAGAAGCCGTAGAGCTTCGTCGTTGCCGACAGCGACAGGCTCCAGTTGTAGACGTTGTAGAATCCGTTTACGGTGTCACGCACCACCATTCCCCGCTTCTCGTCCCACGACTGCATGATGCGGTTCAGGTAGGTGCGGTCGGTGAAGTTGAACGATGGCGTCACGTTGATATAGTCCATGATGACGAAGCTGCCGCTGATGGGTATGTTGTGCTGCATGCCGTTACGCCAGTCGCGGTTCAGTCTCGACTTCATCAGCTTGTCCTCCTTCGTGTTGATGGAGTTGCTGAAGCGTCCCGTGTACGACATGGAGATCTTCTCGTACCATCGCTCCTTACCCACCATCTTCTTGCGCTTGAAGGGGTAGAAGCGGGAGATGTTGATATTCAGGTCGGGCAGCGTCAGCGCTATCGTCGAGTCGCGCATGTTCTGGTTCAGGTTCATCGACGAGCTCAGGCTCATGCCGATGCTCGAGAAGTTCGTGCTGTAGCTCACCGACGACGTTCGTGTCGACTGCGTCATGGCCTGGGGGTTGTACATCGACGTGAGGTTGTTCCTCTCGTAGCTCGACGTGGCGAAGTTCACGCTCGCCGAGAAGGTCGAGAAGGGGTTTGCCTTCGGGTCCTGCCGGTGGCTCCACTGTATCTTGAAGCTCGTCTGCTTTGCGTAGTCAGGCAGGTTCTTCTCTCCCGTCACGGTGTTCTGGTAGCTGCCCTGGAACGAGCCGCTGAATCGGTAGCGCTTGCGGTAGTTCGACGCCGCGCTTATGCCCCACGACCCTTTGGTATAGATTTCTCCTATCAGCTTCAGGTCCATCTTGTCCGAGATGGCGAAATAGTAGCCGCCGTCGCGCAGGTAGAAGCCACGCGACATCTCGTCGCCGTAGGTAGGCATGATGAATCCGCTGGAGTAGCTCTTCGTGAAGGGGAAGAAGCCGTAGGGCACGGCCAGCGGCACCGGCACGTCGCACACCACGAGGTAGGCGGGGCCGAAAATGACATCCTTGCCGGGGCGCACCTTGGCCCGCGACAGGGCGATGTAGAAGTCAGGATGGGCGGCGTCGCACGTCGTGTACTTGCCGTGCTGCAGGAACAGCTCGCCCTCCTTGTTGCGCTTCGACAGCTCACTCGTCAGGTAGCCGTCCTCCTGCTCCGTGTACACCTGCTGGATGAAGCCCTTCTTCGTCTTGAAGTTGAAGGCCATGGTGTCGCTCTCGTACGTATCGTTGCCCATCTGGAACACCGGCGTGCCGAACATCTTGCCCAGGCTGTCGACGGCACCCGTAGCGTGAACCAGCGACGAGTCGAGACACATGTAAATCTTCTCGCTCTGAAGGTCCATGTTCTGGTATTTCACGTGCGAGGAACCGAAGAGGTGGGCCATTCCCGTGCCTGCCTCATAAATGAGCGAGTCGTTGGCCGAGAACTCCACGGGCGAGTCGATGCCGTTCTTCTTCTGGCGGTTCAGGCTGTCTAAGCGCAGCGAGTCGTCAATCACCTTATTATACTTGTAGATGGCCAGCTCCAGCGAGTCCATCGTCGTCGTGTCGCGCTTCAGGGCAGCGGCAGCCTTGCCTTGTGGCCGGTCGTCATCGCCCATTGCAGATTGTAAATTGTCAAATTGTAAATGGTCCAGGCTGTCCCTCGTCGTAATATATCTTGCCTGTCTGATACCTTCCAAAATGCGCTCTATGGAGTCCCTCGTCGTTCTGCTGGAGGGAATTTGCAATCCCTGCCCTATACTGTCGATAACGCTGTCGGGCAGGGCAGCGCCGACAGCCAACGGCTCATTGGGCAGGGCACTGATTACCCTGCCTATGGAGTCGACAGCCGTCGACACCTCAGGACGCGAAAGCAGCTCCGGCAGGTCGGCATCCTTCATCAGGCCTTCGAGGTTTGAGGTTTGACTTTCGACCTTTGACCTTTGACCTTCGGCCTCCGTCCGGCTTTTCGTCAGACCGAGCGGGCTGCAGGCCCACACCAGGACCATGCCCGTCAGGAGCAGCAAAAGAGAAGTTTTTTGCTTCACGGCTGCAAAATTACACCAAAAAAATGGAATAACGCCAACTTTACCATTGTTTAACTTGATTTACACTATAAAAGCCAAAGAAAAGCAAGGCCATGCCCTCCTTCCTTTTGGCTTTTGATGCCGTTATTCGTGCACATACCGTTGGCGTTTTGCCGTCCTCGTACGACTTATTGGCTATGAAAATGTCAAGAAAAATGACAATCTGAAGCACACTCGTCAGAGGCTCTTCCTGCTTCGAAACTTGCACAAACCGATCGTTTTGTGCAGGTTTTTTACTTCCTGAACCTTGCACAAAATAAGGAATCTGTGCAGAAATAACAGCAAAAATGTCAGTTTTTAACAATCGTTCACTTCTCAAACGGCGAAAATGCCCCGAACTGCTTGCCTGCCGGAAGCGCATATCTATACACCGTGTGCCACAAAAAATACCTGTTTGACGGCATTTTTATGCAATTCGTGTCCGTTTTGACTGTCAGTCATCCGGTATGTCTTCCAGAGTTTAAGCCGTTCAAACCCATAGAAAGATACGTTCTTTCTCCTGGAAAGATACGTTCTTTCTCCCAGAAAGGTACGTTTTTTCTCCCAACGTCCCCTAACCAATGTCTGCGTGGCACAATACTCGCGTGTACGAAACTCCCAAAGCTCCTACCTAAGAAAAACGAAGCTATGGCGCTGGGGTTGTAAAATATTTTCTTGCGGTCTATACTTTCTTGGCGGGGATGGTGAAGGTGAAAGTGGTTCCCTGCCCGGGCTGTGAGGTGAAGGTGAGCTTTCCGCCGTGCTTGTTCTCAATGATGTCGCGGGTGATGGCCATGCCGAGGCCGGTTCCCTCGCCGACGGGCTTGGTGGTGAAAAAGTTCTCGTAGAGGCGCTCCTTCACCTCGGGTGTCATGCCTATGCCGTTGTCGGCAATAGTGACAGTAATAAAGGTCTGAGGTCTAAGGTCTGAGGTCTGAAGTCCTTGTTCTGAGGTCAGGAAGACCTTGACGTCGACGTGTGGCTGGTAGTCGGGTGGGGCGGTCTGCTGTTTCTGCCAGACGGCGTAGCAGGCGTTGTTCATAAGGTTGAGGACGGCGCGGCTGAGGTCCTGGGGTATGACCATGAGGGGTGGCAGCTGCTCCTGGTAGTCCTCGCTGATGCTGATGTTGAAGCCCTTGTAGTTGGCGCGCATGGCGTGGTAGGAGAGCCAGACGTACTCCTTGACGAGGTGTGCGACGTCGGTGGGCAGGAACTCGTTGTCCTTGCCGCGTGAGACGAGGAGTATGCCGTGGATGATGCTGATGGCACGCTCGCCGTGCTCCACGATGCGGGACATGTTGTCCTTGAGGTCGGAGACGATGTCGTCGAGCTCTTCGCGGTCGGCGGCGGGCAGGGCGTCCTCGTTGTCGGCGACGATGTCGGTGAGGTCGGAGAGTAGCTTCGACGACATCTTGCTGAAGTTGATGACGAAGTTCAGCGGGTTTTGTATTTCGTGTGCGATGCCGGCGCTGAGCATGCCCAGCGAGGCGAGCTTCTCCTGCTGGCGGAGGCGCTGCTGAAGGGATTCTACTTGCTTTTCCATGTCGGGGAGCTTATTGGTAGTGTGATTGTAAATTCGGTGTATTCTCCTTTTACGGAGTGTACGGTGACGTCGCCGCCGTGATTCTGAACGATTTCCCGGCTGATGTAGAGTCCTACGCCGGATGCCTCGCCTGTGGTCTTGGTGGTGAAGAAGGGGTCGAAGATACGGTCTATGATGGCGCTCTCTATTCCCGTTCCGTTGTCGTGGACGATGATGACGGCAGTCCCCTCGGTGGTCTTCAGTTCCAGCCTTACCTCTGGTTGATAAGGGGTGAGCGGTGAGGGGTGAGGGTTGAGAGGTTTGAGGTCTGAGATCATTCTTTGGTCTTTCTTGACGACTGCATAGACGGCGTTGCGCAGCATGCTCATGACGGTCATGCTCAGCAGCTCGGCGTTTCCCTTGATGCGGACGTCGGCGGCGGGCAGGGTGAAGTGTGTGCTGATGTTGTGGGCGGAAATCTCCTTCTCGTAGTATTTATGGAGCATCTGCTCGTTCTGGCGCAGCATGTCGGTGAGGCTCATGTCATGCTGTCCGCCGGTGCGGTCCTTGAGCATCTCTTCCATAGCCTTGAGGACGCGCGAGGTGTTGGCGCCATGCTCTCCGACCTTCTGCAGGTTGCCCTTCAGCATGCCGAGCACCTCGATGGTGTCGTCGTAGTTGTCGGGGCTGATGTGCTCCTTCTCGTCCTCAATGTTGGCGATGACATCTTTGACGAGGTTTTCTGAGAGCTTTGCGAAGTTGTTGATGTAGTTCAGGGGGTTGAGTATTCGGTCTATGAGTCCCTGTGTGAGCTTACCCACGGTGGCCATCTTCTCCTGTCGCACCAGCTCGTGCTGTGCCTCGACGAGGTCGGCCGTACGCTCCTGCACTACGGTCTCCAAGTGGTGCTTGTCTTTCTCTAACCGGTAGAGCCTGAAGCGCATGAGGGCGTAGCCGATGGCCGCGATAACGAGGACGTAGAGCAGCTGCATGTACCAACGCCGGTACAGGGGTGGCATGATGCTGAAGTCGATGCCCACGATGTCTGACAACCGCCCGTAGGCGTCGCGTGCCTGCACCTCGAAGTGGAAGTCGCCGTAGGTGAGGTTGCTGTACTCCTCGAAGGTCAGGTCCTCCCAGGCGCTCCAGTTTCCGCCGTTCAGGCGTGTGCGGTATTGTGTGGCGAGCAGCAGCGATGGGCAGTCGATGGAGTAGTCGAAGACGATGTGGTGCTCGTTGCTGGCCAGTTCGGGCAGCTTGTCGGGCATCGGGCCGTAGCCTCCCCAGATGATGCTGTCGCCGTGAAGCCTTACGGAGCGCACCAGGAGCCGGGGCTTGACGGTGAAGGTGGGGTCTTCATAGTTGTCGTTTGCGATGAAGAGGCCTTTGTCGCCGCCCATCCACAAGTGGCTGTCGCGGCGCATCATGGCCCGTACGGAGTAGTCCATGAGGGGATAGACCATCTGTGACAGGTGCTCCTCGAGGGTGCTGTCCTTCATGGCATAGAGACTGTGCCCCTTGTTGTCGGTGAGCCACAGCAGTCCCTCGTCGTCGGCATAGGAGAAGAGCGGGTAGGGGAAGGGCTTCTTGTCGTTGGCCGCCACCGACATCACACGCCCCTTGTAGCTGACGAGGGAGCGAATCTCGTCGAGTGAGGAGTGAGGAGTGAGGGGTGAGGGGTGAGGAGTGAGGAGTGATGAGTGAGGTGCAGTCCAGATACTACCGTAGAGGTTTTGCAGCCAGAGCGTTCCTTCGTCGTCGGTCACCATGCTCACGACCTTCTCTGTGTCCCAAAGCGTCCGGCGTTGGAGGGCATTTACACTCCCTGCCGGCCCGTTGGTGTTCAGGTATACGCCGTCCATCTCTCCACTGAGGAAGGCGCCGTTGTCGAGGGGCATCACTGAGAGTGAGCCTGTCACGGTGAGACGGTTCACTCTGTGGTCTGGCAGTATGGCGTAGATTCCGTCGATGCTGGCGGCCAGCAGACGGTCTCTCTGTCGTTTCAGCTGCCAGCAGGCGAGTGATATTTCCATTACCGGCACGAAGTGTTTTCCCTGCAGGCGGTAGAGCCCGCTCTGTGTGCCTACGTAGATGTCGTTGCCGAGCGTTTCCATGCAGCGCACCTCTCCTCGCAGTCCTTCGTTGTGGGTGAAGCGTGAGTAGATGGATGGGAAGGCTATGGCGAAGATGCCGTTGTCGGTGGCTCCCCAGAGCAGTCCGTGACCGTTGTAAGCCAGTCGCACCACGTTGTCGGAACAGAGGCCATTGGCCTGACTGATGCGGCAGAACTCAGTGCCGTCGCTGGTGGCGAGAATGACTCCCTCGCCGTTGGTGGCGATGGCCTTTACGCCGCCTTCCAGCGTGACCTCCTGATTGATGTATGCCTCGAGGCTGGTGTCCCTGCCTTGACGTTCGGACAACGGTTTCTTGATGGTGAGCGTCAGTGTGCTGTCGGTGACGATGTATTCGCTTCCGTCGCTGACGAGAGCGTGGACCTCGTTGTCCGCTTCCCAAAATTGCAGCACCTCGCCGTTCACGCTCAAGGGGATCAAAGTGCTGGAGGGGGGGTGCAATCCCCGACCGATGGCCTTCAGGCAGAGGATGCCGTCGTCGGTGTTGGCGAGGCGACCGATGTAGTTGTATCCTCCGGTCCAGAGTGTTCCCTTGGAGTCGCGGAAGAGCGACGTCACACGGGTGATGCCTGGTGTGTGGATGATGCGCCACGTTGCCTGGTCGTAGTAGAGCAGTCCCTCGAAGTTGGCGACGTAGACGATGCCGTTATCGTCGGTGACGATGTCGAAGTTCTGGTTGTGGGCCTTGTACTCTGTGGAGGGGAAGTTTTGGAAGAAGGGTATGCCTTGGGCGTGGAGATTGAGGATAGAAGATTGAAGATTGAAGATTGCTGCGCACAGCAAGAACTGGCGCAGGAGTGTATTCTGGCATATATCCTTCAACAGGCGAATCATATTTTTCACTCTTTTATTTTCACGTATGGAATATCCTTGCCCACATAGTAGTCCCACTCCTCTTGGGTAAGGTTACGTTTCAGCTTGTCGTGTATCTTCTCGGCCATGATGAACGGGTCGATGAGCGTCTCGGAGAGGTTTCCGTTGATGTCGCCGGTCCAGATGTACTTCATGGTTTCGTCGAAGGTAAAGCTGATGATCCACTGCCTGGTGTCTAAGACGGTGATGGGTACAATCTTCTGCTGTGTGAAAGGCCAGAAGCGCACGGTACCGTCATAGCTGGTGGAGTAGAGGCGGTTGCCGTCGAACTTCACTCTCGTCACTCGGCTGCCGTGGCCTACGAGCCGGTTTACGTTACCTTTGTCGTCGACAATGAGGATGACGCCGTCCTGGGTACCGAAGGCCTCGTAGCCGTTCCTCCAGTTGTAGGTGTACGACGCTATGGGCTGAACGTTGAAGGGCAGCTTCTTCTGTACTACCTTTGTCGCCCCGTTGTCGGCGGTGTAGGCATTTCCCTGCTTGTCGAATAGCAGCAGCTGGCGGTCGTCCTCGCCTGCCACAGTGGTGGTGAATGGCAGTGACAGGCGTCTCATCTGGCTCATGGTTGCCGTCTGCAGCAGGTGTACGCTCTGCTGTGCCACCACGAGCAGCTCGCCGTCTGAATGGATGAACAGCCGGAAGGGCTTCACGGCCCCTTCTATTATAGTGGTATGCAGGTTGCCATGTTTGCCATACACAAGGTGGCCGGTATGGCTCACGGCGTAGATTGTCCCATTGTCGTCTATCACCATGTCGCGGAAGTCGTACTGGCTGTTGCTGAAAATGGTCTCGGTGTGCAGCTTGCCGTTTTCGGTCTTGGTGTGGATGGCTATCTCGCCGTAGGTGCTAACGGTAGCGAAGGAGTGCGATTTCGGTATTCCCCACATCTTCATTACGGCACCTTTTCCCACGTTCCATTTTCTCATGCTGGTGCTGGTCATGGAAAGGGCCTGGTAGATGAGGGGGTTATAGACATCGCCGCCATACTGGTGGGTGAACTTGTAGGAGGCGTATGCCAGGAGGTCGGCCAGTTCTGTGTTTCCCGTTGTCTCCTGGGTGGCAGCCTGAGAACCCAGGTTCCTGGCCAAGGCGATGTAGCTCAGTGTATCAGTCATGCGCTTCGACTGCTCTGCCTGGGCACGCTGCTGCTCGGCGATGGTGCGCTGCCGCTGTGCCACGTCCGATGCCTCCACGGCCTTACGCTCTGCGGCGATGGCGTTCTGCCGCTGCTCCTCGGCCACGTGTCGCTGTTGCTCAGCGTTCTGGCGTTCCTCCTCGGCCACCTTGCGCTGCTGTATGGCTTCCTCTCGCTGGCGGTCGCTCACAAGTCGCTCCTGGTCGGCAATCTCCTCCATCTGGGCGTTGACGCTCTGCATCACCTCCGACCGGCTCACCTTCTCGGAAAGTTCTTCAAGCTGGGACCTCAACTCCTCGTTGCGGTCGGCTTCTCGCTGGTAGAGTATGCCGAGGGCCACGGTGCCCGCCGTACTGAGCACCAGTGCCGCTGCTAAAGCTATTGCCACGCTTGTCTTTTTCATAATATGCGTGCAAAGTTACGAAGAAAATGTGAAACACCAAAGGGAAGCCGTTATTTTTTCAAAAAAACGCTTCTTTGGTTTTGCTTTTATGCAGATAATGCGTATCTTTGCACAAATTATGTGGATGATTATCTTCTTTCTGCTGCCCTTGCTGGGCCTTGCCTATTGCGGTTGGCATGTATGGGCGCTGTTGCCGCTGCCTCGCTTGTGGCGGGCGATTATTGTGGGCCTGTGCATTGGGTCGTTCCTGCTGATGTTCCTAAACCTTAGTCGGCAGACAGACCGCATGCCGCTGTGGGTGGCCCGGTTGTGCTACGACGTGGGCAACTCCAGTCTCTTTGTCATGCTCTACTTGGTCATCATCTTTCTGGTGCTCGATCTGGGACGGCTTGTAAGGCTGGTGCCTGGAGCGTGGCTGCACCATAATTTCTATACCTCGGTCATCTTGATAGTCGGACTGTTCTTCATCTTCCTGCTGGGCAACATGAACTACCGCCACAAGGTGCGAGAGGAGCTGCAGGTGACCACCACGAAGTCCTTCTCTCGGCCCCTGCGTCTCGTCATGGCCAGCGATTTGCATCTGGGCTACCATAATCCTCGCCGTGAGCTGGCCCGCTGGGTGGACATGATTAACGCCGAGCAGCCCGACGTGGTGCTCATCGCCGGCGATATCATCGACATGAGCATGCGGCCGCTCGTGGAGGAGCGCATGGCCGAGGAGTTCCACCGTCTGCAGGCTCCTGTCTATGCCTGCTTAGGCAATCACGAGTATTTCTCTGGCGGGCAGCGAGCCATGCAGTTCTACCAGGATGCAGGCATCCACCTGCTGCGCGACAGCTGTGCCGAGGTGGGCAGCCTGCTCATCATCGGTCGTGACGACCGCATGAACCCTCACCGCAAGCCGTTAGAGGGAATCCTTCCTGCCGATCATGCTTCTCACTTCACCATCGTCCTCGACCACCAGCCCTACCACTTGGAGGAGGCCGAGCAGTCAGGTATCGATTTCCAGCTGAGCGGCCATACCCACCGAGGGCAGGTGTGGCCCATTTCGTGGATTACCGACCACGTCTACGAGTGCTCACACGGTTCCTGGCAGCGTGGGCAGACCCGTTACTACGTCTCTTCGGGCATAGGCATTTGGGGCGGAAAGTTCCGCATCGGCACACAGTCGGAGTACGTCGTGCTGCAAATTACACATATTTGATAATATATGAAACATACGATGTAGGCGGGTCGCTTTTTCCGCCGTATCTTTGCGGCAAAATGTCTTTTAACCCCCAATAATTATGAAAAAGAGTCTTTTGCTTCTGCCGTTTATGGCATTGTTGTTCAGCTGTTCTTCCAAAGATAAGAACAACGACAATCCCGTGCTCACCATTGAGGGTGGCCAGATTTCAGGTGTTAAGGTAGACTATACCGATAACGCAGGCAAGTCTACCACGTATTATGCCTACAAGGGCATCCCCTATGCCGCTGCTCCCATCGGCGACCTGCGGTGGAAGGAGCCGCAGCCCGTGAAGCCCTGGGAGGGCGTCCGTCTGTGCGACAAGTTCGGTCATCCCGGTTATCAGGCTGTTCACTATCCTGGTTTCTACGCCTCGGAGTGGGGCTATGGCGACGAGGCTCCCTACAGTGAGGACTGCCTCTACCTGAACGTGTGGACAAAGGCTCCCGGACAGGTAGACAAGAAACTGCCCGTGGCCCTGTGGATACACGGCGGAGGCTACCGTGAGGGCTGGGGCTCAGAGCCTGAGTTCGACGGTCGGGAGTGGGCGCTCAAGGACGTGGTGCTCGTCAGCATCAACTACCGTCTGGGCATCTTCGGCTTCATGACCTATCCTGAGCTGTCGGCCGAGAGCCCGAACCATGTGAGCGGCAACTATGGCATACTGGACCAGATACAGTCCTTGAAGTGGATAAAGGAGAACATCGCACAGTTTGGCGGTGATCCCGACAACGTGACCATTTTCGGCCAGAGCGCCGGAGCCGGCAGCGTGCGTACCCTCTGTGAGAGCCCGCTGGCCCGTGGCCTGTTCCATAAGGCCGTCATCATGAGCGGCGGCGGCCTGAACGTTCCCGCCAAGGAGGGTGAGGAGGCCAAGCCTGCCACACCGATGAACAAATTCTTCACCTACAACCCCACGCTGGTAGAGAGCGAGGCCGAGACGAAGAAGGTGATGGACTGGGCAGGGCTGACCGATCTGGAGAAGCTGCGCCATGCCTCCACGGAGATTATGTACACCGTGGGACAGCTCTATAACATGGTGAACAAGACCGACCTCTTCCTCATGCAGCGACCCATCATCGACGGCTATGTGTGCACAAGGAATTTCGACGATGCCGCCCGTGCCGGTATCATTGCCGACATCCCCTACATGATTGGCTACACGCTGAACGACATGGGCTCCATGGGGCCTGGCATTGCCGAGTTCTGTAAGGTTCGTCAGGAGAAGGGCGGAAAGGCCTGGGCCTACGAGTTTGCACGTCCGCTGCCCGACGACGGCAAGCATCCCGAGATTACCGACCGCCTGAAGGGCGCCTTCCACTCGTCTGACCTCTGGTTCGTGTTCAAGAGCCTGGAGCACTGCTGGCGTCCCTGGACGCAGGGCGACTGGGACCTCGCTGAGAAGATGCTCACCGCCTGGACAAACTTCGCCAAGTATAGCGACCCCAACGGCGAGGACGGCACAAGCCTGGGCTGGACGCCTTGCACGGCCGAGAATCCGCAGTTCATGCTCTTCAAGCTCGATGACAAAGATGCCGAGGCCAGCGAGATGGGAGAGCCTATCCTGCCCTAAATACCTATCATTATTATGAAAAGAATCATTTCAACCATTCTGTTTGTGACTTTCGCTGTCGTTGTCTCAGCACAGGAGCCTTGGACGAAAGGCGGTTTTGAGACAGGAAAGTACCGTAATCTCTTCGTGGAGATGGGCTATAAGCAGGCCGACGTGGACGCCAAGCTGAAGGAAGTGTTCAACGACGTGTTCCGCGGCCCCAACAAGGTCTACTTCGAGGTAGGCGACACCCTGGGCTATGTCTCCGACATCAAGAACCACGACGCCCGCACCGAGGGCATGTCGTATGGCCTGATGATTGCCGTGCAGTTCGGCGAGAAGGACATCTTCGACCGTCTGTGGCGCTGGAGCAAGAAGTACATGCAGCACCAGGACGGACCGCGCAAGGGCTATTTCGCCTGGAGCTGCAGGACCGACGGCACACGCAATGCCGAGGGTGCCGCCAGCGACGGCGAACTGTACTTCATCACCGCCCTCCTCTTTGCCTCGAACCGCTGGGGCAACGACACCGGCATCGACTACAAGGCCGAGGCACAGCACATCCTCGACTGCATACAGCCCAAGGAGTACACTCCGGAGCCCCGTCCGGGCTTTGGTGGCTTTGGCGGATTCGGCGGACAGCAGCAGAACGGCCCTCAGAAGATGTATCTCATCGACCCTGAGACCAAGCTCATCACCTTCACCCCCGACGGCTTCGGCCAGCGGTTTACCGACCCCAGCTACCATATCCCTGTCTTCTACGAGGTGTGGGCACGCTGGGCCGACGACGGACGTGCTGACCTCTGGAACGAGTGTGCCCAGAAGAGCCGGGCGTTCCTGCACAAGTGTATCAACGACACCACGGGCCTGAATCCCGACCAGTGCCAGTATGACGGTTCGCTGATGCAGATGCCACGGTTTCCCGGTATGCCCGACAGGCCGCAGGGAGCGCCGCGCAGAAACGGGAACAACAATTTCCGCTACGACTCCTGGCGTGTGCCGATGAACATCGCCTTAGACTACGAGTGGAGCTGTGCCGACCGGGAGTGGCAGCAGCAATACGGCGAGAAGTTCCAGAACTTCCTTTACAGTCAGGGCATCAACGACTTTGTGGACCAGTATCGTGTGGACGGTACACTACCCGAGGGTAACGAAATCCTGCCCGCTGGCGGTTTCCGCAAGCTGCGCCACAGCATCGGCCTTGTCGCCACGTCGGCAGCAGCGTCGGTGATGTGTCGTCATGATAAAAAGAAAGAGTTCGTGGACGCTCTCTGGAACGCCAAGCACGAACCCTTTGACGACGGTTATTTCGATGCTTATTACGACGGTCTGCTCCGCCTCTTCGCTTTCATGCACCTGAGCGGCAATTACCGGGTTATCTTCCCACAATAATTTATTATAGTTGTCTGCCTGAAGCTGATTCCTTATACTACACCCCCTGCCATTTCCCTCATGGGAGAGGCAGGGGGTTAGTTGTTATTTGCTGGCCATGATGGTGATGATGGCTGAGATGTCGGCTACGTCGACGGCTCCGTCTTCATTGACATCGGCGTATTCGAACAAGACATCTGTGCTTCCGGCCATGAAGCTGATGACGGCTGAGACATCGGCCACGTCGACGGCTCCGTCGCGGTTCACGTCGCCCTTGAGCATGATTACGGAAGGCTTGGTGTAGCTCGACGAGACGTTTGTCTTGGCGATGGTTGGGATGTTCATGGTGAGTACCTCGTCGGCGCCGTCGGGATAGCGTCCGGCGGTCTCGTCGCCCTTCATGGGGCCGTAGGTGAGGCGGTCGGTCCACGACTCGTCGGCAGCGGTGAGCAGCAGTTCGTCGCCCTCGGCAGCCAGCTTGAAGGAGGCGTGCAGCTGCGTCAGCGGTTCACGCTGGTCGCACCAGACGATGAGGTAGCCGTGAGGCGGGATGATGGTGCCTGGGGCTTCGGGCAGCAGCGGCGCTACGTCCCAATACTCTTCGGGTGTGAAGAGCGGCGCCTCGATTTCGTATTTCTTAGGCTTGTCGGGATTGTCGGAGAGGTACATGCCCTCCACGTTGACAGGCTTGTCGGTGGTGTTGTAAAGTTCCACCCAGTCGCTGCGCTTGAAGTATTCGTTGACGAAGATGTCGTTAGAGGCGCTCACCTCGTTGATGCGTACGGGCGTAGGCTGGGCATAGAGCATTGACCATTCTTCCTCGTCCATTTCCTTGAAGGTGGCGACGAGGGTCACGCTGCTGCCTTCGGGCAGACTGACGACGGGGTCGGTGGAGATAATCTCCGTGCCTTTCTTCCATCCGGCGAAGGTGTAGCCGTAGGGAGCCTTGGCCTCCAGCTCGACGGGAGCAAAGAGGTGGCCGTTGAACATCGACCACTGTCCGTTGGTCTTCGAGACATTTCCGGTGGGCACGGCGACACCGTTGATGAAGAGCTTTGCCCCCTCGACATCGGTGTTCAGCTTGACGGCCTGTGCGCTTTCGCGGAGCTTCGCATAGGAGAAGCCCTTGAGGTGTCCGGCCATCTTCTGCGAGCGGCCCTGCAGCTTGTTCTTGATGGTTGAGGCGGCGCGGTCGGGGTCATGGCCATCGTTGATGCCCTGCTGCTTCATCAGCTGGCACATGGGCTTGACGTTGTTCAGCAGTTCGTCGACAATCTTCCCGGCCCGTGTAGGCTCGAAGACGGTTCCTCCGATGATGCAGAACGTGTCGATGAACTTGCGGCGGAATTCGTCGTGACCCAGGAGGTTGAGGAGAAGCCGCACGATGTCGCGGTTGCGGTTAGCCTCGCCGTCGACGGTCGCAGCATCCTTGAACTGCAGGAAGTAGGCGAAGGGGTCGTCGTTCTCCTTGTTGAAGCCGCGCAGGGCGAAAGCATAGTCGAGGTCGAACGACACGAAGCGGTAGCGGCCGTCGTGCTGGCTACGGTATGCCTTGATGTTGTTGTTTGGCCAGTCGTCGTTGTCGAGGAACATGGTGACAGCCATGTAGTTAGTGAACTCGTCGATGTCGAGCAGCGTCTTCAGCTCCTTGTAGGCCTCTTCGCTCTCCTCGGTGCCGTTGCTCACCGTTTCGCTCAGCTCGATGATGCGGTTGAGGGCATCGGCGGTGCCGTTCTTCATCTCCTCGTTCTCGAAGGCATCGAGCTCTTCGTCGTCATAGCCCCAGTTGGCGTAGGCAAACTTGTCGTTGTTAGGCTCACGGAGGTTGAGCACACCGCGCAGCTCGCCATTGACATACTCAATGACAGGCACATAGGACTGCACGTCGACATCGATGCCCGACCGCTGGATGATGGTCTCTAAGGCAGGGTCCAAGAAGCGAGCGTTGTGGCTCCAGATGTCGTTGCCGCCGTTACGAACAAGGAGTGTCTTGCTGCGAATGTAAGGCTTCTGGGGGAAGAAGGGGTAGTCGAGGTGGTTTGTTCCGTCGAACACCTTGTTGCTCTTCAGCTTGAACGAGCGGAAGCGCTGCGAGCGTGTCCAACCGCCCGAGACGGCGATGTTCACGTCCTGGTTGAAGAGCATCTCGCCCTCAGGCGTGAGGTAGCTGAAGTTCACGGGGCGGTCCCACGGCTGGTTATAGTTGCGGGGCATGTCCTGTCCGTTGCCGGTCTTGCCGTTGGTGCCGTCGCCGTCGCAGTCGAAGCCAATCTTTGGGTCGGTGAAGTGCTTCTTATCGCCCACGATGCTGATGACGGGCAGGGTGTACGTGTTGCTGGTCTTGATATAGCTGCGGGTGACGGGCACGCTGGGCAGGAATCCGTCCTGATAGAGACGAACGCAGAGGTTGGTGGTCTTCGAGAAGGTGAACTTTCCGTCCTTGCTCTGCTGGCTTGCCTCGACAGCCTGTCCGTCGCCAGTAAAGAGCTCCCATGAGACATCGTCGAAGTAGAACTCGTTGTCCTGCCGGTCGATGTTCAGGTTGAAGGCGATGGTCTGCATGTCCTGCACGGTTTCCTGTCCTCCCCACCATCCGCCGCCTTGCTTGCCGACATGCTGGTCGGTAATGGTGCCCTCGTAGGTTATTTCTTGCCATTCTGTCGTGACGTTGTAGTTGCCATCAAGTATGCTGCTATATATATAATTATGTGGTGTGGTGTGTGTCTGTGCTGCGATGCGGGCTGCCTTGTCTGCCCTTACCCACATGTGGAAGCGGTATTTCTCGCCGGAACGCCAGATGTGGTCCGGGGTGTAGACAAAGAACTGTGCATCCCAGTCTTCCGCTGCACTGGCTGAGGCATGTATGCGTATTCCCCTCGAACCGTCGAGGCCCACGCCGTCGACGATGCGCTGGGCGTCGCCGTTGCCGCCTGCATCGCGGCTGACGAGGCAGGTGGCATCGTCGCCCTCGCAATTGCCGTTGATGATATATTCCGTCCAGGGATTCTCAGGGTCGGCGTCCGGCTTGGGTGCTGTGGGCACGCTGCCGTCGGTGGTGTACATCAGAGTGGCTCCCTCGGGAATGTTAACGTTCACCGTCACCGTGTTTTTGAAGAGACAGCTGCCCTGGCTCACCACGGGGGCGTCCAGTCGCTTGCTGGCGAAGACGGCGGTGGCGTTGGTAGCGCCGGGCGTGGGGTTGGCGGTCCATCCCCATTCGCCCGTGCCGTCCTCCATGCGGGCCCAGGCCGTGCGGCTCTTGGCTTCGGGATAGACCTCGCTGGCTATCAGCTGGCCGAATGAATTGCTCAGGAAGATGGTATCGCCATCGCAGTCCAGCTTGAACGGTGCCTGGTCTGTCCTGATCTCGTCAGAGCCCAGCCAGATGACCTTGAAGCCCTTGGCGGGGATGGTGCCGATGCTGGAAGGAATCTTCCACATCTTCAGGTTCTCGGCATCGTTGCTGAGGTACATGCCGCCGAGGCTGACGGCGCCGTCGCTGGGGTTGTAGATTTCCACCCAGCTGTCAAAGTTGATAGCCGGACTCATCACCTCGCCCACATTGGCGGCCATGAGTTCATTGAAAATGAGTGCAGCTGTTGCAAGTGTCATAGTAATTTATAATTGGACAATTTACGATTTACTGATTTGTTTCGGAGAAAGAACGGCTTTTTCCCATCGAAAGAACGGCTTATTCCCATTGAAAGAACGGCTTATTCTCATCGAAAGAACGGCTTATTCTCCAGAGCCGTTTTGCTCCCTTCGGTCTCCTGAACCGTTTTTGCGGGTGCAAAAGTACTTATTTCTATTATAATAGAGGTATATAGAAGGCTTAAAAAGTTTAGCCAAACGCTAAAATGTGACAAATGAATAAAAAAAAGATACATAATAATGCACATACGTGTTATTATTATTTGTAATTTTGTGCACTGATTCTGCGCTGACGCTAAATGAGAAATGAGAAATTAAATATTTGAGCCATGAAACGATTATTTTTTATGTCCGTGCTGATGGCTGGTTCGTCGCTGGCCATGGCGCAAGTTACATTTCACTACAAGAACGACTCAGCCAAGCAGGTGCTGGTCGACGTACAGTTTGCCGGTCGTCAGGAGATGACCCGTGGTGCCGATGGCACATGGACTGCCACCGTAGGCGTTAAGGGTGACGCCCAGAAACAGCCGGCCCCCGACATGTATCCCTTTTGCTTCATCGTCGACGGCGTCAGCGTGATGCACCCCCAGAACCCGATTTAGGTCCCCAACGAGGGCTTCAAGAACAGC
>JAGCNO010000160.1 GCA_017645905.1 Prevotella sp.
CGAAGTGAGGTGGATGCGTACTATCTCTTTGCCGCTCGTTCCCTCCTCGGGGATAGGATAGCAGCACATCATGAAGCGCCCCGGGTCGTTGTGGCACAGGCTCTCGGAAGCCACCAGCACATCGTCGCACATGATGTCGAAGTTGCGGACGTCGCCCTCGTCTCCCCAGTACAGCAACATCAGATAGTTGCGATGGGTGGCGTTCACCTTCATTGTCCATTTTTGTCCCGTCGTGCCCGATCCATCCAACCAAGTCCTATTACGGAAAGTGCCGTTACCGCCGTTGCTACTGTATTTGTGACTGTTGCGGGAAGCGGCTTTTGTTGTCCACATGTAATCGACCGTTACTGCTCCTTCCGGCATATCTTCCGCGAGGGCTGTATAGACACCGAACAGACCGCCGACAGTATTGTCAGCATTGATGGCCTGCATCTTGATTGTCACCTTCTCCTTGTCTTTGGTGAGGTCGAACGGGATGGGATGCCGCATATAGTAGTACTCATTGGGAGAGAAAGCATTGAGTTCTTCGTAGGAGAAGACTGTTCCGTCGCAGTAGATGTCGAACCGACGGTTACCTCCGTCGCTTCCCCACAGCTTCAGGACAAGGTCCGTCGGGCGTTTGGGGTCAATCTTCAGGTCGTAGCTGATCCAGCCTCCATAGGCATCGCGCCAACCGAGGTCAGGCCCAGTGTTCATATTGCTGCCCTGCAGATTATGGGCATTCTCGCTTGCGCTGTTGCATATCTTCACTTCGTCAATGAAGTCGATGGGCTGCTGCATCTTGCTGGCATCCGTGGGAATCCATACCAGCATGGGTGAAGCGGCACGATGGGCACGGGTGAAGTACGGAACCAGACGAATCACCTTGTCGGCCGTCACCACCTCCGTACCATTCAGGGTGCAGGACTTGCCGTTTAAGCGAAGCTGCTGCAGCCCTCCCTTGAAGAGTGACGTCATCGTCGAAGGAGCATTGGCAGAGGTGCCCGTAGCCCCTACGGGAATAAAGAGGTTGTCCAGTTTGCCGCCGTTGTCCACGCCCTCGGCACAATAGACCAGCGGACCGCGCTCGTAAGCACAGAGGCCCTTGTTGGTCTTCAGATTCTCGTTCGAAATGACCTGGTGAATGTCCATCGGCAGCGAAAGGGTCACCTCGTCGCCCACCTTCCAATCATTGTGCAGGACGGCATATCCATCCTGCACAGTATAGGACACTTCCTCACCGTTCAGCGTGATGGTGACGGGAGTTGTAGTCGGGTTCGTATAGGCGTACAGGTCGCTCTCCACAGGCTTGTTCACAGCCCAGCCCGGGATGCGCACCTTCAGGGTCTTGCTCCCTGCGCCTTGTCCCTCTACACTTGTAAAACTCATCTTCATCTCTCCCTTATAGGGATAGGAACCCGTAACGGTGATACCGAACGTCGTGTCGCCCACCTTGGCCGTTGCCGTACTTGCCACAAAAAGATTCCAGTAGAGGGCGTCATCGTCTGTCGCATAGATGTAGCCGGGAACCGAGGGGATGAGACGGCAAAGGTTCGTCGGGCAGCAACTGGTGCCGAACCACTCTGGGCGGGCATCGCCTCGAGCGGTGGAAGCCAGGCGGTTGGGATAGTAGAATGTCTTGCCCGCAATGCCGTAGCCGTCCAACACCGTATTATACAAGGCACGTTCCAGCATGTCGATGTACTTGCCCTCGCCATGCAGGCGGAACATACGCAGGTTGAACATACTGCCGGCCACCGAGGCACAGGTCTCGCAATAGGCCGAGGCGTTGGGCAGCTCATAATCCTCACCGAAAGCCTCATTGTTGTCGCGGGCACCAAAGCCGCCAGTGATGTAGAACTTCTTTCCGGCAATGTTGTCCCAAATGGCCGTGACAGCCGTCTCGTAGGCCTGGTCGCCCGAATAGCGCACCCAGTCGGCCATACCGCTGTAGAAATACATGGCGCGGACAGCATGGCCTTCGGCAGAGCGCTGCTCGATGGCGGGCAGGTGGTCTTGCCAGTACTTGCCGTTTACACGCTGGTCCCCACTTGTGGGGTCGAACTTGCGGATGCCTCTGCAGTCCAAGAAGAACTTGCAGCCCTGTAGGTAACGCTCCTCGCGCGTCAGCTCATAGAGGCGCACCAAAGCCATCTCGACAACCGCATGACCGGGAGCCATCCTGATACCGTCCTCATTGAAAACACCCAGCATATTGTCGGCAGCCCGCTTGGCACAGTTCAGCAACTTGTCCTTGCCCGTAGCCAGATAGTAGGCAATGCCTGCCTCCACCAACTCCGCCACGTTGAATGTCTCGTGCGAGAGGTTCCAGTCGCTCGTCCACTTCTCACCGTTATACCAGGGGTGCAACGGGTTATGGATGGTGAAGTTCGTCTGAATGTAGCCGTCAGGCTCCTGAGCCGAGCAAATAAGGTCCACCACCCCATCACAGTAGGCTTCCAGACTCTCGTCTTTCTGCGTGGTCAGCACATACGAAGCCCCTTCCAATACCTTATATACCTCAGCATCGTCGTAGGGGTTGCCCGACTGGAACTTCAGGTCTCCCACCTGCGCCTCGCCGCTGACTATCTTACCGGCATACTCGAAATTACGCAACTGCCCTGCATCCGTACACTTTTGGAAAGCGTAGCGGATGGTAATGTTACGCATCACGTCCAGGCGCTGTTTCCAGAACAGGTCCTTCACCTGTACATCAGTAAAGGGCACCTGTTTAATCTCGCCACTTGCCCTGGCCGCAAGGCCCAGGCAAAGCAAACAAACAAAAGTAACAATCTTTTTCATAATCTATATCTAATCATTCTTCAATTTTTCATATACTTTCTGCCATCCTGAATGAACACCCCATCCGGCTTCTCCTGCAGGAGCCGACCCTCCAAATCATAGATACTCGCTTCCTGCCCCTCGCCGCGTGCTCTTTGCTCCTTGTTCCTGTTTAGTGGGACCAGTCCCGTCGCACTCTCAGCAGCAATCACGAAGACCGTATAGCTGTAAGGCTTGAATATCAGCTTCTTGCCGGGTGTCAAAGATGACTCTACGGGCACGAAGCGCGTGGGGTGTTCCGGCGTGTTCTCGCTGCCGGATGCACCACTCAGTGAATAGGAACGTATGCTGCCTATTTCCCAAAATCCCGTGAGGCTTAGTGCCAGGCTTCGCAATGATGTTCCGTAATTCACTACATGTAGTACCACCGTGTCGCCCTTCTCGTTTCGCGTAGCAGTGTAGTCTAGGTTGCTATTGTTTGAGCTGCTACTCTCCACGAGCAGTGGCTGGTGGTTCATTGCCGCCATCTGCTGGGCATAATACGGAGGCTGCATCCACACTTGCGAGGGGGAGAAGAAAATCTGTCCCTGGTCCCATCCGTTATCGTTCTGTTTGTAGGGCTGAAGGGCATTGGCCGGACTGTCCAGGGGTACAAATCCCGCCGAGCGGCGCACCACGTTCAGCATCACAGCATGAGCCAGGGCACGAGCCATATCGTGCGTGTTACCGTTCTCCTCCAGGATGGCGCATTGCATCGTCGTGTTGGGATTCCACTGCATGAAAAGCTCTCTCATCCGTGCTATCTCTGCCTCCTGCTCCTTGGCTTGCTGTGGTGTTTCCGTCCAGGGGTGATAGTCCCAGAAGTCGCATTTCCCGTCGAGTTGGTCAAAGACGTACTTCATGGTCTCTACCTCGTTGGGGCGCCACCAGGCCGCGTTGATAAACTGCAAATCCGGCCAAACCGCGTGAATGGCATTATAGAGCGTCAGGTAGCGCTCCACATAATGCTCGTAGCCGCTTCGAGCCGAAGAGCCTATATACTCTTCATTACCTATCTCGATGTACTTCAAGCCGTATGGCTTTATCTCCTGCAGCAGGGCAAGGACGTCCTCGGGATTGTCTTCGATGTTGATGGCGAACGTAGGCTCCGTACCGATGATTCTCGCAAACTCCACGAACTCCGGAATGGCGAAGCCGTTCGTCGCATACCTGTACCAATGCCCATAATAGGGTTGACGTTCGAGCCGACTGCCTATCATGTTTCGGGTCATGTACTCTCGGGCATTGACCATTGTACCACCGTATCGGAGAAAGGTCAGGTGCTCTTGACGGAAGGCTTCCGTAATGTCGGAACGGAAAGGATAAGCGTTGGTGCAGAGCAGCACTTGGTCAACCCAAACACTACCCTCTTCTGCCAATTCCAGCACGAACCGACCCTTCGCATC
>JAGCNO010000161.1 GCA_017645905.1 Prevotella sp.
GCTGTGCCGGCGAATGCGAGCATAGCAGCCATCATTGTAAGTTTAAATGTTTTCATAATTTTAAAATTTTAAAATTGTTAATAAATAAAAAGTTGTTATTAATAAGAGAATTGTTATTTGAGTTAAACAGTTTGTTTATGGTTCGTTGTGTTGCGGGTTTTTATTCTCCTCCTGCCATGATGGAGATGACGCTTGAGATGTCTGCTACGTCAACAGCGCCGTCATTGTTTACGTCTGCTGCTGGATCGTTGCCACCGGCTGCCATTACAGTGATGATGGATGAGATGTCTGCCACATCGACTGCATTGTCTCCGTTGACGTCACCCTTTGCCTTTGGCTGTTCACCGCTGGCGGGAGCGATGATGATTTCTGCAATGAAGAGGAATTCTGTTGTTACGCCGATGTCCTCCAAACTCATGTCGGGATCAGCGTCGCGCATTGCCTGCATATCTCCAGTAAGCGTTACGCCACTTGTTTCATCGCCTTTGATGCGTATCTTGCTTCCCTGTGCTAATTCGGGAAGATTTATCTCCACAAGATACCACTCGTTGGTCTGCGTCTTGCCTTCCATGTCGAATGTGCCGGCTTCGGTCCATGTGGTGCCGTCGGTGGTGTAGCTTACGATGTACTTGTTGTAGGGAACATTGTCTGACGCTACGAAGAACTGCAGCTTGCTGGCGGCCAAGGCTTCGTTGACGTTGATGATGAGGTAGTCGGCCTTTCCTTCTGCTTCAGCATAGAACTGGGTAGATGGTGTCTGAATGATGAAGCAGTTGCGTACGTCACCGCTGACCTTGTTATTACGTGTCTGGATGGCTTTCTTTGCTCCGTCGTAGTCCTCAGCTGAGTTGTCGGCTCCAAACCTGTAGGCTTCGTCTTCATTGATGTAGCGTGCATAGTCGAGTGTGAGGCTGTTGCCATAGTTGGTTTTCACGGGAGGAGTCTTCACCACGTTATTGCTGGCAATGTCGTCGAGGTTCCATACGGCGAGGTAGTCAATCTCCTCGAAATTGGCTGTGAGGTCGACGTTATCCTCCAGTGTCAGGGTGATGGTCTCTTCTGTCATTCCGTTGCTCCATCCCTTGAAGGTGTTGAGGCTTCCGTTGCAGTCGGCTGTGAGTGTAACCTCGTCGCCTGTGGTGTAAGCTGACTTCTCGGGTGTTACTGTGACCTTTGCGCTCTTTGAGCCTGCCACGGTGACATTTAGCGTCACGACCTTGATGACCTTGTCGGTGTAGTTGTTCTCGTCGCCGAGGGGTGCACCGTTCTTACCAGCTGAGTGTGCGGGATTGTTGAGGTTAATCTGGAAGAAGTCGTTCTGCGGGTCTGCAAAGTCTGTCCATGCGAAGGGAACGTCTTCCATGGTGAGGGCGGGAGCGAAGTCGTCGAAGAATTCCTCTTCTGTGTCGCCAATGGGAATGATGTCGCCGGTCTCGATGTAGTTGACATACTCCTCACCCACCTTGGTGTGTGCGAAATTCTGATACTTGTAGCCCAGGAGGAGGTTGTTCTCCATCTGCACCAGTCCGCCGAGGATGTTGGTGAGGGTTGTGCCCTTCTCTATGCGTGCAGCAATCTCCTCGTCCGTCAGATAACCAAACGTGGTGACGCCACCATCGCGTACGACGGCCTCTTCACTCATGTCATGATTATCTCTATTGTCGCCTATACGGTTGTTGGAGTCGTCAGACCAGTTGGGGAACAAGAGGAGGTTGTTCTTGATGTGGAACTCAGAGTCGCTTGTGAC
Source organism: Prevotella sp. (assembly GCA_017645905.1). Classification (GTDB taxonomy): domain Bacteria; phylum Bacteroidota; class Bacteroidia; order Bacteroidales; family Bacteroidaceae; genus Prevotella. The sequence continues at coordinate 1,748 of JAGCNO010000161.1, forward strand.
GTATGTGCCGAAATTGAACAGCGTGCTCTTTGCGTATGCACAGATGGTGTTGTTCTCGAAATAGAACTTCACGGGCTGTCGTCCTGTCTCGTCGGTCATGTAGTTGAAAGTGACGAGTGCATTCAGGTAGGGCAGGTCGTAGAAAGTATTGTTGCGGAATACCATTTCGTTTGTGGACCATGCCATGTAGATGAGGGGCATAGCGTTATCCTGGCGCGAACCGTTGTGGAACGTGGTGTTCGACATCTCGAAATAGTTGAACGTGCCGCAGCCGGTGTAAGTACCATCGGTGGGAGCACCGTCAATCTGACCGCGGAGGAAAGAGCGGCAGATGTTGCTGATTTCGCAGTTCTTGACCACGAACGAGTCGACATAGTGCTTGTTGGCGTCCTTGAAGTTGATGAAGTGCTTCGAGTTGCTCCACTCTCCGTTATTGTCCATTATGTGGAGGTTCTCAAAGGTAAGTGCAAACTTATCGGCCTCGCTCTCGTTGGTGGGGAACACAAACTCTGTAAGCAGCTGAGCGCGGTCGCCCGTCTCCTCGTCGTTAATACCCACGAAATGGATGTTTCGTGTGGTAGAGGCGAAAGTGTGGCTACCCAGGTTGATGCTACCTATAATATAAATATAGGCAATATCTCCAGGACTCAGTGCAGCCGCACCTTCGAGGGCTGTCTGCAGTTCGGCTTTGGTTTTCACAGTTGTCTCAGTCGTTTTCTGGGCGTATAAACCGCTCGTCAGAGCAACTGCAAACATGAGGGTAAATAGTTTCTTCATACCAATATTTTAAGTTTTCTGCTAGTGGTTCGTTGATAATTCGGTGCAAAGATAGTGATTAAAATCGAAAGTAGCACACGATTTTATGTTAATATATTTAAAAAGTTTGATTTATGTTTGTTTTTGTAACAATTATTCAATTTCTGCCTGTTGGAGAAAGAGCCGTTCTTTCTGGGTGAAAGAGCCGTTCTTTCAATTTGAATAAGCCGTTCTTTCTGGTCGAATAAGCCGTTCTTTCGATGCATTTCATGCAGTTTTGAATTAAGAATGAAGAATTTAGAGTTATTCTCGCTTCGCTGCGATTATGAATTAGGCGTTTAGACTTTCGGCATCGGGTAATACTTAATACCTTATTTTATTATTCGGGTTTATTTTCGTCTTTACCGTTTTTCCTATTTCTTAGCCGTTTGACAGCCTTGTCGAAGTCGCTTTCCAACAATCTCATCTCCCTTTCCCTGTATATCTCAAACTCTCGCTCTGCTTTCTCTATGGCTTCCTGGTGCGAGACTGCCCCGTTTCCTTGGAGTATGTTTTTCCTTAGCCGCATGATGTGGTCGTCAAGTGCTGCAATCCAGTCGGTCATTGACATGGGATTTTGCTCAAGTGCCTGGAACTCGGCGTAGTCGAGGAATTGTGAAGTGAGGAGGTTCAGCCTTTGTAGTTCCATCTCTGTGAGGTAGTTCTTGGCTATCTTCACATCGTCGCACGTCACATAGTTTCCTTTGAAATTTGTCATTCCCACAAGTGGTTTCTCATTGTCCACCCGTTCATAGATTAGCTCTGCCGCCGTATGCTCGTGGACGGCATAGTGCATCTTGTTCTGCACGGTCGCAAAGAACATTTTAGTGGTCTTTGCCCTTGGGTCATAGTCTGTAGAAGTGGCATAGATGTCAGTCACCTGCTGATAGAAGTTTCTCTCGCTGCTCCTTATGTCTCGTATGCGCTGGAGAAGTTCCTTGAAGTAGCGGTTGCCGCCCTGTTTGAGCCGTTCGTCGTCGATGGTGAAGCCCTTCTGTATGTACTCGTGGAGCCGCTGTGTGGCCCAGCGCCGGAATCGTACGGCTATGGTCGACTGGACGCGATAGCCAAGGGCGATGATGACGTCGAGGTTGTAATGAGCCACATCGCGTGACTGAGTTTTTCCCTCCATAGCTCCGTGCTGAGTGGTTATTCGGAATTTCCGAACAACCACTGTCTCGTCGAGTTCCCTGTCCTCGAAAATGTGCTTGATATGCTCACTGATATTCGACTTGCTTGACTGGTAGATGTCCACCAGCTGTGCCTGTGTCAGCCACACGTCGTCATCGGCGAATCGCACATTCACGCTCAGTTTCCCATTCTCGTCGTTATAGAGTATCAGCTTGTTCTCCTTGTCCACTCTTTAGGTCATTACAATAGTGGCTGTTACTGTTTTACTGTTGGTCTTTGAGGTCCCAGCGGATGAAGTATCCGTCGTTGGTGATGCTGGTGCGCACTTTGCCTTGTATGGCTGCGGGGTACTTGGGCGCGATGCGTGCGATGACGCTGTCGCAGGCAGTGCTGCGGTCGCCACGTCCGGCGTTGCTCCACCGGTCGGCTATCTTGCAGAGGTAGCTGTATGCCTTTCCCTCGGCGAGGTACTCCTTGAGGTATTCGTCGGCGATGGCCCAGTCGTAGCGCTGCTTGAGCTGCATGTCTGAGAGGCCTTCGGCGGCTGGCTCGCCCGGTATGGGGAGGTCGTGGAGTGTAGCGTTGGCTGCTCCTGCTATGCCTCTGTTGCCGGTGCCTCGTGGGTTGGCGGTGGGTGTTGAGGAGGAGGGTGTGTCGCCACCGAGCCATACGTTGTACTTGGGGTATCAGTAATCCGGGTCGTCGGGCAGGTTCTTGTCGGGGAAGCGGTTGGCGATGCCTTCGTTGAGCAGGCAGCGGGCTACGTCGAAGTGTCCGAGGTGGGTCTCTGCCTCTGCAAGGAGGAAGTGGTAGTCATGTCCTCGGAAGGTGGGGATGGTAGGCTCAATCTTGAAGAGGTCCTTGCCGTCGCCGATGTATCCGTACGTGCCGAACTGGTATCCGCTGGTGGCAGCCTGGGTGTTGGTGTGGTAGGCTTTGTAATAGTACTTCGAGACGCAGTCTTGTCCGCCGAGGGTGTTCATGACAATCTTCTGGTCGAGCGAGCGGATGTCGTACTCGTTGTAGAGGGCTTTGCCGTAAGCCGAGGGACGGAGGTAGAAGGCGTCGGCGCTGGGGTACTCGGGGCAGAGGTACTGTACGAGTCGGTTGCGCTGGTGCTGCTGGTAGTTGTAGATGATGCCGCTGATGACCTGCGTCTTGAGGCCGATGCCCTCGGTGGGGAAGAGGTCGAGGTAGGCGAACCACTGCTGACGAATACCGGCGGTGAGGTCGCACATCTGGTAGACGTTGGGCATAGCATAGCGATAGTCGTCAATGCTGCGGCCGTTCTCGCCGATGAGGTTGAATCCCGGAATGGGGAAGTTGGGGTAGTTGGTCTCCTCGCCGCCGAAGGGGAAGGTGTAGATGGCGTAGAGATAGTCTACGATGGTGTTGCGTATCTCCGTCCAGTAGGGCTGTGCGGCCTCTTCGGGAAGGTAGTTGCAGAGCCATGAAGTGAACTCCATGCGCATGATCATGGCCGGCGGGGTGAGGTACTGCCAGGTGATGTAGGGTGCCTGCTCCTTGTTCTCGGGGTCGAGCCACTCCCACCACTTCATCAGGGCAATGCGGCTGCCGTTGGCGTCGAGGTAGGTGTCGTCAGCAGGGATGTACATGCCGTCGACGGTGATGCCGTCCTTGAGCAGGGCGATAGCCTTCTCAGCAAGGGTCTTCATGTCGCACTTGGTGAAGACGCTGGCGTCCTTGAGGTCCTTCTTCTCGGTCAGAGGGTCGTCGAACCAGTAAGCCTGACCGTAGATGCGGCCGAGCTGAAGGTAGGCCCACGCCTTGATACGAAGGGTGCTGCTGAGCAGGGGAACGATGAAACCCTCGGCCTCCTCGCTAATGGCCCCCTTGTGCGACTGGTGGAACTCGCCCATCTTGGCGATGTAGTCGTTACAGGCAATGACGATGGCGTAGTAGCAGGTGGGGTCGGCGTAGGGGTTGCCGTCGGTGGGGTCGTAGTTGTAGATCTGCTTCAGCTCGTCGGGAGCGTTCTCTGTCGTCTCGAGGATGTTGGCACGGGTGTCGGTAAGCCAGATGGCGTGGTCGCCGGCCTCCTGCACCTTGTTAAGGATGCCGAGCATGCCCTTGTAGATCTCGTCTTCACGGTCGATGTAGTCCTCCTCGTTGATGACGTTGTTGGGATCGGTGGAGAAGTAGTCGGAGCAGGAAACCAACCCACCCCCTACCCCTCCCAAGGGGAGGAGAGTTAAAATTGTACAAACCCTAAATATCCATGTCTGTATCTTTGTCCTTAATGATTTACTGTTCATATATTACACTTTTATTTCTAATTGCAATGCTAACTTTTCTCCCCTCCCCTCGGGAGGGGCTGGGGGTGGGTCTTAGAAGTTGAGGTTGAATCCCAGTTTGACTGTGACGGGCAGGGTGACCTTGGCGTAGTCGAAGCCGCGGAGGGACTCGTCGTAGCTGTAGGCGAACTCAGGGTCTCCGCCGAGGTACTTCGTCAGGGTGAAGAGGTTCTCGGCAGCAACATAGACGTTGCCGGAACGTACGAAGGAGAAGAGCTTGTCGAAGCCGTAGGAGAGACGCAGGGAGCGGAGCTTGAGGTAGTCGCCCTTCTCTATCCATCGGTCGCTGAACTGGTTGTTGCCGATGACGTCGCCATAGGTAGCGCGGGGCATGTTGGTCTGCTGTCCCTCCAGCTGCCAGCGGTTAAGGGCCGAGGTGGTCTGGTTGTAGAAGGTTTCCATCGACTCGGCATCGCGGCGGGTGGCGTTGTAGACCTTGCCGCCGAGGGTATAGCCGAAGTTGGCATCGAGGGTAATCTTCTTGTAGCGCAGCATGAGGTTGATGCCGCCAAAGAGCTTAGGCATGGTGCTGCCGAGGGCCACGCGGTCGTTAGCATCGATGATGTGGTCGCCGTTCTGGTCGATGAAGCGTACGTCGCCAGCGTGGAAGGCATCGCCGCTACTATTCACGAAGCCGTCGGCTTGTGCCTCGGCGGTAGTGGTGTAGATGCCGGCAGTCTGATAGCCGAAGAACTCGTAAGGCTTCTGGTCGACAGCCATGAGTACTTGGGCGTCGTCACCGTTATAGCCTGTATATTTAATAAGGTAGGAGCTGGGACCTCCGAGTGACTTGATCTTACTCTGCAGGGTAGTGACGTTGGCGGCAATAACGAGGTCGAAGTCGCGTGTCTGAATGGGAGCGACGCGCAGCGACACCTCCAGGCCCTGGCCAGTAATCTTGCCCAGGTTCTCGTAATAGTCGGTGGAGCCGTAGACGGCCGACACGCCGTTGTTGAGCAGCAAGTCGTAGTTCTCGCTGACGTAGACGCTGGCGCCAAGGTCGAGGCGGCCCTTGAGCAGCGTAGCCTCAAAGCCGAGGTCGAGCTGGCGTTTCTTCTCCCAGGTGAGCTTCGTGTTAGGCATATTGGCACGGGTAATGGTGCCTATGCCATACTCCGAGAACACGCCGGAGACGTAATAGTTCTTACCGTAGTTCGAAGAAAAGCGGCTGTTGCCCGACATGCTGGCCTCGAAGGTAACGTTCAGACGGTCTAAGAGCGAGGGCAGCGCTCCCGTGTTGGCGGCAAGGAACGTAATGCCTGCTGAGGGGAAGAATCCGAAGCGGGTGGCATCGTCACCGCTGACGCTGGTGCCGTCGACGGCCAGCCCAGCCTGGGCACGTACGATGCGGTTCCACGTGTAGTCGGCGTGGAGCGAGTAGCCCATATAGTTCCACTCCAGGTTGTCGCCCGTCGACGTCTTCTCGTCGTTGGTGTTGTCGAGGGTCGTCTGGTAGTCGTTGGCGGTGTTGTAGCCGCTGTTCCAGTCGTACTCCACGTCGCGGCGCATGAGACGAGCCGTAGCGAGGGCGTTAAGCTCGTGAATCTTATTGAACGTGCGGTGGTAGTCGCCCTGCAGCTGGTAGGTGTTCATGGTCTGGCGGATGACGCCGTTGGAGACCTGGTTATGCCCGGTGCCGTAGAGCTGCGGGATGATGGCCTGGTTGCTGACGCCGGGAATGAACATTGTTTCCTCGGTGTAGTTGTAGTAGATGCCGACGAGGGCCGAGAGCTTCAGGAAGTCGTTGAACTTGTAGTTCAGGCCCAGCTGGGCGTTGGCATCGTAGATCTTGTCCGTTCCCTCGGCGGTGTTCACCAGCGCGAGAGGGTTGGACACATTATTATAAGATGTATAGGGGATGCTGTTCACCTGCCAGGCATCGTACTTGGCGTAGGTGGAGAGCAGCGAGCCGTCGGTCTGCTTGGCGTAGGGACTCAACTGGGGCATGGAGCGCTGGGCGGCAAGGATGGGGTTCACCTCGGGGCGCATCCCCTGGTGGTGGAGGTCGCTGTTCACGTAGGCCAGTCCCACGTTGGCGGTGATGTCAATCTTTCGGCTGACCGTCACGTCGCTGGAGATGAGGGTGTGGTAGCGGTCGCTCTTGGTGTTGCGAAGGGTTCCGTTGTTGCCTGTATAGCCGAAGGAGATGTTGTATTTGGCTATTTCATCACCTCCCTCCACGCGGAAGATGTTCTCCGTCTGGAATCCCCGGCGGGTGATTTCCTTCATCCAGTCAGTGTTCTCGTTGAAGAGGTAGGAGTTGAGGTTCGTTCCGTTCTCTAAGAAGGGATAGTCAGCGGTGAGGGCTGTGAACGAGGGGTAGGCCGTCATGCCGATGGCTCCGAGGTAGGAGCGGTACTGCGCTGCGTCCATCATGGGCAGTGTGGAGCCCTTGAAGTTAATACCGTATTGTCCGCTGAAGGAGATTCGGGTGTCGAGGTTGTCGCTCGTGGCCTGTTGTGTCTCAATCATTATCACACCATTGCTGCCCAACGAGCCGTACATGGCAGCATCGGCACCCTTGAGGATGGTGACGCTGCGGATGTCTTTGGGCGAATAGCCGAAGAGCATGTCACGCGAATAGCCGTTGATGATGCCCGAAAGCTCACGCTGTCCGAAGTAGGGCACACCGTTGATGACGATGAGCGGGGCATTATCAGCCACGAAGGAATGTATGCCGCGAATGTTCATGTAGGTACCCTCGCCGGGCATACCGCTCTTCTCCACGACCTGCAGACCGACGGCCTGGTCACGCAGGGCAGCGCCGATGGACAGTTTCTGGGAAAAGTCCTTCGTCTGCACGCCGCTGACGGTAACGGGCCGCTCGTCACGAGAAAGCGTTCCGTAGGCAGTCTCGGCCTTACCGTCGTAAAGGGCTTCCTGCTGCGGGGTGAGGGTCACCTGGAAGGCATCGCAGCCGTTTTTCTTCTTCAGCAGACGGAGTGGCAGGGCGCGCTCATAGAATCCGTCGGCCTTGATGGTGACAACGGCGTCCTTGTCGGCGGTCTCCAGAGTGAAGGCTCCGCTGTCGTCGGTGACCACTGAGGTCTTTTCTCCCACGATGGTTACGATGGCACCGCCGACGGGCTGGCCGTTGACGGCCTTCACCACAGAGCTGACAGTTTGCGCTGCGCTAAATGATAAATGACAAATGATAAATGATAAACTTATCAAGTATCTGTTGCGAATATTCATACCAGTGTATTTATATTACGATTATTCTGTTATCTATGCTTGTTCAGACCCCATCCCCCTAACTTAGGGGGCTTTGGTTAGTAGTTGTTGTGCGTGGGTCGGAGGCACCAGTGATACATGAAGAGCTGGAACTTGTTGCCTGAGTCGCCGGCGGCGGTGGAGCGGATGACAGAGCGGTAGGCCATGTCCTTGGACTCCACACGGATGGTGAAGTTTCCGTTTCGCTTCATGTTGACGATGCCCACGGTGTATCCGTCGGTGTCGTATGCGGCCACGTTGGTGTCATACTCTCGCCAGTCGTCGGGGTCGAAGCCTTCGGGGTAGCCGGGAGCCATCATGCCGTAGGTGGGAATGTCGTTGGCTATACGGTCGGCGTTCATCACGTCGGCGCGTCCCTCCCAGACAAACTGTCCGTTGAAGTAAATGCTGATGCGGTAGGTAGTGGAGCGCTCGAAGCCCATGCGGAGGTAGTATTCTCCGGCGGGGAGGTTTACGGGTAGGGCGAGGTCGTTCTGGGCGTCGTAGACCAGTCCTTTATACTCCACGGCAACCTCGAGCGAGTCATCGATGGCCTCGTCGGTTGGACAGGCAGTCAGAAGATTATAGTCGATGATGGGCCATCCGTATTTGTAGAGTGCATCGTAGGAAGCAAGGGTTGAAATACTTGTTGAGAAGAGCCCGAGGTTAGTCCAGTCGAAGTACTCTCGCATCATATCCTCGTCGTTACGGATGTTGGATGCGTCCCAAATCTGGTAGAAGCGTGTCTTCACGCGGTAGATGACGATGTGGTTGGGAATCTTCAGGTTGGTGGTGTAGTAGGCATATCCGTTGCTGAGGTTGACGCGGCTCTGCGTGTCGACGGTCTGCACAGAGGGTCGCCACCAGGTGTCTTCGGCAGCTTTATAGGTGGTGAGGTCAGCCACCTGGTCGACCACCATCTTGTAGCCGCCCACGGTGGTGAAATCCTCTGCGCTGGCGCTTACCTGGCTGGCTTCTAAGCGTTTGTCGGAGAAGCAGGCACGTACAATCCACTCTTCGAACTTCTCACGGTCGGCATCGGTGGCCTCGCGGTTGAGCCACGAGGGGATGCTGTCGAGTGCGCTGCGGATAGCTTTTTCCACCTGCTCGTTGTTAGGAATGAACATCGTGGTGACATAGTTCTCGTCGCGCATGTTCCACTGCTCCACTCCGCCGCTGGTATAACGGTCCATGAGTGTGTTGCGGGTCACCCAGACGGTATCGTAGACCACTTCTCCGGCCTGGTTTA
>JAGCNO010000162.1 GCA_017645905.1 Prevotella sp.
ATCTTGTTGGCCTGCATCACGGGTGTCAGCGATTTCATGCGAGGCACGGCAAGCGGTAGATAGGCTCCACAATGGGGCACCACCACCTTTACATTCGGAAAACGGGCCAGCACGTTGCGACTAATCATATTCGTTACGGCACGAGTGGTCTCAGATAGGTATTCCTGCATAGCCAGCGGCGTCTGTATCATTACCTCCTTGTTCACTGGTTCAGGGCGATGCGGATGCAGAATCACCACCGCCTTGCGCTCGTTCAATACAGCAAACAGCGTGTCGAGTTCTGGTGCGCCAAGATACTGCCCATTTACGTTTGTTGCCAACTTAATACCATCGGCCTTCAGCACGTCGAGGGCGTATTTCGCTTCTTCGATAGCAGCATTCACATCAGGTAAAGGAAGGGCGGCACAGAACAGAAATCGCCCAGGGTGCTCGCGCTTTATGCGGGCAGCGGTCTCGTTGGTCTTACGAACCACTTCGGCTGATGTCGGCTGTGGTGCCGCTAATGTCAGCACCGATGTTTCAATGCCAGCTTCGTCCATCCACCGCAGATGCTCCGTCACGTCATACTTCGGCAAGGGGAATCCCTCGTCCATCAGTTTGCCCTCGCTCTCCAAAGCTGACACAAACTCAGAGGTAATCAGATGTGAATGTACATCGATTATGCCCTGAGCCTGTACCATTGCCGCAAACAGCAGCGAGATTAGCGTTATCCTCAGTCTCATACCTTTTTGTTTATTATTCGATTTCAATCTTCTTAATCACTTTGGCAGGGACACCACCGACAATCGTGTTTGCCTCGACATCCTTTGTCACGACGGCACCGGCTGCTACCACTGCACCATCGCCGATGGTAACACCTGCAAGTACAGTAGCGTTTGCGCCAATCCATACGTTCTTGCCGATGTGGATGGGCGCATGTGTCATTCCCGCTCGCATGCTTGGTTCAAGCATGTGGTTGAGCGTGGCCAGCACGACATTATGGCCTATGAGTGCGCCTTCATCGATGATGATGCCGCCTTGATCCTGGAACTTGCAGCCCATGTTGATAAAGACGCGTTCGCCTACGACAGTATTCTTGCCGCAGTCGGTATGGAACGGTGGAAACATCCTAACACTCTTCGGCACCTCGCGTCCCCAAAGTTTCTCCAACAGGTCATGTAATTCCTCGGGCGTGTGATACTTGCTGTTAATGTCTGCCGTAATCTGCAAAGCCTCTTGGGAAAGCTTATGAAACATCATGTGAACCTCTGACCCGCCCTCAACGGGCTTGTCAGAGGCCATGTAATCCCTGAACTCTTGTATCGTCATTTTATTTCAGATTTGTCTTGAAGAATTCCTCCATCTTGTCGTATGGAATCTTCCCGTTCTTGTCGTCGTAAAGGTCGGTGTGGACAGCATCGGGGATAATCATCAGTTCCTTGTTGCTGATAGTTATGCTTTTGCCGTCTGGATTCTTGCCCGTCATCTTTTCGAAGGCGTACTCAGAGAAGTAGCGGCTGTGGGCCTTCTCGCCGTGAATGAGCAGGACGGGCGACTCAATCTCGTGTGCCCAAGCCAATAGGGGCTGGTTGAGGAACGACTGACAGCCGATGACGTTCCAGCCATCAGTGGAGTTGCCGCTGCGCTCGTGGTAGCCGCGTGGGGTCTTGTAGTAGTCGTAGTAGTCCTTCACGAACTGCGGTGCATCGTCGGGCAGCGGGTCAATGACACCGCCAGCACGCTTGTAGGTACCACTTTTGAAGTCCTCGGTACGCTGCTGGGCGATGGCATTGCGCTGCTCCATGCGAGCCTCTTTCGAATCGCTGCTGCCAAAGTAGCCTTCCACGGCAACCTTCGACATATCGTACATCGTCGAGGCAACAGTAGCCTTGATTCTTGGATCGATGGCGGCAGCGTTCACGGCCATTCCACCAAAGCCGCAGATGCCGATGATGCCAATCCTTTCTGCATCTACATTTTCCTGATTGCTCAGGAAATCGACGGCAGCGAGGAAGTCCTCGGTGTTGATGTCGGGCGAGGCCATACGGCGAGGCTCGCCACCGCTCTCGCCAGTGAACGAGGGGTCGAAGGCGATGGTCAAGAAACCACGCTCAGCCATGTGCTGGGCATAAAGACCGCTCGTCTGCTCCTTCACGGCTCCGAACGGCCCTGTGACAGCGATGGCTGCAAACTTATCTTCTTCGGGGGAATTGAGGGGGATATACATATCAGCAGCCAGTTCGATGCCATAGCGGTTCTTGAACGTGACTTTTTTGTGGTCTACTTTGTCGCTCTTGGGAAACGTCTTGTCCCACTCCTGAGTCAATGTCAGCATTGTATTCATATCTTCGTTTGTAGTTTGTTTGTTCGTGCAGGCCGTGAGCGTCAAGCCCATTAGCACTGCGGCTAATAATACTTTCTTCATACCTTATCGTGCATTTCTTTTGATTCCGTTTTCGATGTATATGCCACGGGCAGGAGCTTGCGCCAGCCGTTGACCGCTGAGGGTGTATATATTCCCCTTGCCCTTTGGAGAGGGGGTGGGGATGAGGCCATTGATGCCTGTTGTGTTGCTGAGCGAAAGCGTAACGCTAATATTGCTCTCGCCAGCCTTGAGGAACGTTCGAAGTTCGCTCTCCGACAGGCCGTCAATCTTTCCCAAACTGGTGTAGCTCCACGAGTTCGTGCCGTAGAAGATGCAGATATTCGAACCATTGTACAGGATGACGTCACCCGGTTGCGCGTTAATCTGCTCGTTGCTTGTGGGTAGTGAGAAGCCCAGCGCTCCCCATATCTCAAAGCCTCCGCTGCTGTTCAGCGTCACGGTGACGGGAGCCTGCTGCAACTTCTCGATAAGCGTCTTTGTTGCTTGATTGTCGACGAGCGTCACAGTCTGTGTCTGTCCGTCGATAGTAATATACATCTTGTTCATAGCAGTTTGTTTTTCTGCGAAGTTCAGCGTCGGCAACCAGTCCTGTATCAGCGAGGCGCGGTTACTATGATTGCTGGCATTGATCCATAACGCATCGCCCATCCAAGTGCAGTCTGGAACCAGTCGCCTAGCGTCGGCCACCACACCGCTGATGCCGCTTCTGTGGCTCGACACAATCAGTGCCACATGCTTACCTGCCATCTGCGCACCATAATTAAATAGGTACGTTTGCATGATAGCCGCTATCTGGTTCCACCACAGCGGCGTGACGATGATGATGTTCTGGTACTGCGAGAGATCAGTGACACTCACGGGATCGATGGCCGGATAACTCGCCGCCTCGTTGGGTGCAGCCTTAATGGCGTTCAGCAGCGCCGTGCCAATAGCATAGTTGTTTGCCTCGTACTTCTGCGTTTTGTCGGCAGGTTCAATACGCATCACATCAGCCTGTATCTGGCTCGTTAGGGAGGTCACTATCTCGTGACAATTATTTGTATAACTGTAGTACACCACAAGCGTCTTACCCACGTTCTCCACCGTCTGTGCCTGTACCTCACTGTCCTTCGTACAGCAGGTCAGCAGCATTGCCGCCAATAACAATAGTATCTGCTTCATTACAAACTCTTCTTTAGCACGTCAATTACTTCGTCGCGCGACAGGATGTAGTAACCGCCCTGGCAGATGGGGCAGGCATCGGCCATACCCTCGATTTGTTCTAACTTGGCGCCGCAGTCGGTGATGTTCATCGCCAGACCCAGCTCTCGCATCCACTGCTCCATCGTCTCCAGACCCTCGATGGCCACCTGCTCGTCTGTCTTACCATCAATAGAAACGTTCCATACGTTGACAGCCAGGCGCTTGAACTTGGCGACTGCATCCTCGGACTTGCTGATGAGCAGACGGTAGTAGGCTCCGCTGACGGCAGCGAGTGTATGTCCGTGCGTAGCGTCGGTATAGGCGGCCACAGCCTGACC
>JAGCNO010000163.1 GCA_017645905.1 Prevotella sp.
AGCCCGCAGTCAACACTTAGCCGATGCCAACTATATGATAGGCTGCACACTCGACGATATCCGTCCGATGGGCAAGCAGATTGACGAGTTCTGCTTCCTGCGCGACTCACTCGACCATCGCCCCGCCTATCAGTATCTCTTTGCCCGCAAACTGCCCGGCACGCACGACGGCGCCTTCCATTCTGCTGAGCTGTGGTTTATGTTCCATACGTTGGATCGCAGCTGGCGCCCCATGACGGAGGCCGACTACAGACTGGCCGACGAGGTGATGGACTGCTGGACGAACTTCGTCAAATACGGCAATCCCAACGGACGGAGCAGCGAGAGACGCCAAGCTCGCTTGGATGGCCGAGTCGTGACGGACGAAGGCAAAGCCAATCAGCCAGGCTCAGAGAGCTGGGCACCATTCACGCTCGGCAATCCATACGTCAAGACACTCAATGTGAAACCAGCACAAGGGTATCAGAGCAGATTGCTCGGTCACGAGGCTGAGATTGACAACATCATCAACGGCATGACGCTCGAGGAGAAGATCGACATGCTTCACGGCAAGAACATGTTTTCCTCGGCGGGCGTCCCACGGTTAGGCATCGCCGACATGGAATACGCTGACGGACCGTTTGGCATCCGTGAGGAGATGGAACCGCACTCGTGGAACTCCGCTCACCTGACGACGGACTCGGCGACGTTCTTCCCCACAGGGTCGGCACTGGCCGCAACGTGGAGCACGGTGTGGGCCTACGCCTACGGACGGGGCATGAGCCGTGAGGCCAGATTGCGCGGCAAAGATATGATTCTCGGTCCAGCCATCAATATACAGCGCATCCCCACTGGTGGACGAACCTACGAGTATCTGAGCGAAGACCCGATCCTGAGCGGCATGCTCGCCGTGGCCTATACTAAGGGATCGCAGGACGACGGCACGGCCGTTTGCCTGAAGCACTATGCGCTGAACAATCAAGAAGACTACCGCGGCTTCGTCGATGTGCGCATCTCCGACCGCGCCATGCACGAGATATACCTCCGCCCCTTCGAGATGGCCGTTCGTGAGGCCGATGCATGGGGCGTCATGGCAGCTTATAATAAGGTGAATGGCCGTTGGTGTTCAGAGAACAAGAGACTACTCACAACCATCCTACGCCAGCAGTGGGGCTTCCCCGGCATGGTCATCAGCGACTGGGGCGGCGTTCATTCCACCGTCGATGCCGTGACTGCCGGCATGAACGTCGAAATGCCCGGCAGCCGATTCATGGGTCAGGCGCTGCTCGACTCGGTGAAGGCTGGAAAGGTGAGCGAGGCGGTCATCAACCAGCGCGTCAGGGAGATTCTGCGCGTCCGTCTGACGGTGAAACCGATAGCCAAAGACGTTACCAACACCAAGCCCGTAGGCAATGCCGAGGAGATGGCAACCGCCTTAGAGGTGGCGCGTCGCAGCATCGTGCTGCTGAAGAACGAAAAGCTGTTGCCGATAGACACGAAGAAGGTGAAACGCATCGCTGTCATCGGCGAGAATGCCGTTACAAAGATGGCGCTTGGTGGTGTGGGGGCCGGCGTGAAAACCCGTTGTGAAATCACACCACTCGAAGGACTCCAGACCATCCTTGGCAACCATGTGAAGATTACCTATGTCCCAGGCTATAAGAGCTTCGACCGTGAGAGTCGCAACAAACGTCTCAACCCCATTCAACCTGCCGACCGTGAACTCATGGCCGAGGCTGTGGAAACTGCCAAGAATGCTGACCTCGTCATTTTCTTTGCCGGTGACAACCGCGAGGTAGAGACTGAGGGTTCCGACCGCAAGTCTATCACCCTGCCCTCTGGACAGGATGAGTTGGCAGTTACCCTCGCGAAGGTAAACAAACGATTAGTGACAGTCATCGTCTCCGGCGGACCTGTAGATGTCTCGACGGTGAGTGAGGTATCTGGGGCATTGGTCGCATCTTGGTTCAATGGCTCCATGGGCGGTCAGGCCCTCGCCGAAGTCCTCACGGGCAAGATTTCTCCCTCGGGCAAACTGCCAATGACCTGGCCCAAGAAACTGGAGGATGTACCCGCTTACGCTACAGGCACCTATCCACAGACCATCGAGAATGATAGGCAGGGCGATATCTTCGTCGACCTCACTCGTAATCGTAGTAATGAACGTCGTCAGCAGCTCATTGCCGACTATGCAGAGCAGGATCTCGTAGGTTATCGTTGGTATGAACAGAAGCACGTCGCCCCCGCCTATCCCTTCGGCTACGGTCTCTCATACGCCACCTTCGTCTATAGCGACCTGAACGTTAAGCCCACGGCCGAGGGCTTCGACGTCAGCTTTACGCTCTCCAACACCTCCGACCGCGATGCCGAAGAGGTGGCACAGGTGTATGTCATGGGCGAGATCAAGGAATTGAAGGGATTCCAACGCGTGGCGCTGAAAGCAAGCGAACGCAAAGTCGTGACCATCCCCATTCGCCGCTCAGACCTCTGCCACTGGGATGAGACAACTCAAACCTGGGTGCTGGAACCTGACGATATCACCATCCTCGTTGGCGGCTCTTCTGATAATTTACCGTTAACAAGCAAAAATGAAATCAAATAAATGAAAAAGAACATCCTATTGATAGCCCTGTCCATGACAAGTCTCATGGCTTCGGCACAGACATTCCGGCTGAACAGCGACGGCTACTTTAATGCAGGCGGGACGGACGTGATGGCATTCAGCGACTTCTACCCCGAGGGGCACCAAGGCGGTGTCTGCGTGATTATGAACGGCCATCGTATTGCCACCAATGGCGATATCCGGCTGGAAGCGACGCCCGGTCAGTGGCAGCCCGTGCCGAAGCAGCTGAGCCGCCGCGTCGAGAGCGGCAGGATTGTCACCACGCTGTGCTATCCCGACTCCTCGCGCCACATGACGGGCTTCAATCCGATGGTCTATCCGGATTGGCATGTCAACTACACCGTCACGGTGGAGTCGCAGGGCAAGAGCATCCTCGTGACCGTCGATCTCGACAAGCCCGTGCCCGACTTCTTACTAGGGAAGGCCGGCTTCAACCTTGAGTTCTTCCCCGGCAATCTCTTTGGCAAGCCGTGGCTGATGGACCAGCAGAGCGGCATCTATCCGCAACAGCCCAACACGCCGCTACTCCAAGTACCCACAAACCGCGGCCACGACGGCGACTACTTCGCCGGACGTGGGCAGCAGGCAGACCTCGCACAGTTAGACGGGCTCCGAGTGTCCGACGGTTCTGCCGTCGGAGCCCCCTACAGTCCCCTCCGTGCTGACGACATCATTGCTGCGCCTTACGCCGTCGGTCGCAAGTTTACCTCCCACCCTGATGACCGTAGTCAGAGGCTGACGGTGGAGTCGCTGACTGGCGACCTGAAGCTCTTCGACGGCCGCATGAACCATAACAACGGCTGGTTTGTGCTGCGCAGCGAGATAGCGCCGGGGGTTACGAAGGGAGCCGTCCGCTGGCTCATCACGCCCGCCATCGATGAGACGTGGCGATACTCCGCCGTCATCCAGACCTCGCAGGTGGGCTACCTGCCCCAACAGCCTAAGCGTATCGTCATCGAGACCGACAAGCGCGAAACATCGGTGAGCAATATCCAGTTGGTCCGCATTGATGCCGATGGGGAAACCGTTGTCCGCGAGATGCCGGCGAAGGTATGGGGACAGTTCCTGCGCTACCGCTACCTCACGGCCGACTTCAGCAACGTGACGGAACCCGGGCTCTATCAGGTGCGCTACGGCAACAGCCGGTCGAGTGTCTTCCGCATCGCCGACAATGTCTATGAGCGTGGTGTCTGGCAGCCTGTCGTCGAGTACTTCCTGCCCGTCCAAATGTGCCATGTGCGAGTGGCTGAGAAATACCGCATCTGGCATGACGCCTGTCACTTGGACGATGCGCTGATGGCACGTATTGGCAACCACATCGACGGCTACGACCAGCGGCCTGGTCTCAGTAAATATAAAGAGGGTGAACAGGTGCCGGGTGTAAACATCGGTGGCTGGCACGATGCCGGCGATTTCGACCTGCGCGTGGAGTCGCAGGCTGGCGAAGCCTACATCCTGGCTTTGGCTTACGAGCAGTTCCATCCCGACATCGACGTCACCGCCATCGACCAGGCTCGTCATTGCGTAGAAATCCACGAGCCGGACGGCAAAAACGACATCCTGCAACAGGTGGAGAACGGTGCGCTCACCGTCGTCCGCAGCTATCAGGCCCTGGGCCGGCTCTATCGCGGCATCATCTGCAGCACGCTCCGTCAGTACGCCATGTTGGGCGATGCCGCCGCGATGACTGACGGTATCAAAGGAAATGCAGATGATCGATGGATATTCACCGAGGACAATCCTGGACGCGCCCTCTCGACGGCTGCCCAGCTGGCCGGAGCTGCCCGCACGCTGCGCGGCTTCAACGATGCGCTGGCCCGAGAGTGCCTTGACATCGCCGCCAAACTCTATCACCAGACACAAGTGAACGACCGCATGGCGGGCATGAAACTTCAGGCTGCCGTCGAACTGTATCTGACCACGGGTGAGGCCGAATACCTCGACTTTATCCTCGCCCGGCAGGACGCCATCATTAAAAACATTGCCCGCACAGGCTGGTTCACCGCCCGCATTGCCAAACAGCTTGAGGCGAAAAGTCAGGCCAAAGGCGTCAGCAGTCGCGACCGTAAGGCCTACCGCGCCTTCGCCACTGCCTTCCGCACTGCCCTCGCCGACTACAAGGCCCAGCTCGACCATCAGGCTGCAGAAACCCCATACGGCGTGCCCTATCGCCCCAGCATCTGGGGAGCAGGATGGGACATTCAGCGCTTCGGCTTTGAGTATTACTTCCTAACCGATGCCTATCCCGACATCTTCCCCAAGGAGACCGTCTATAACGCCTTGAACTTCGTGCTCGGCTGTCATCCCGGCAGCAACACCGCCTCGTTTGCCTCAGGCGTGGGAGCACGTAGCGCTACTGTGGCCTACGGTCTGAATCGTGCCGACTGGAGCTACATCCCCGGCGGCGTGGTCAGCGGCACTGCCCTCATCCGCCCGGACTTCCCCGAACTGCTGGAATTCCCCTTCCTTTGGCAGCAGACCGAATACGTCCTCGGCGGCGGCTCTTCCCACTATATGTTCCTGGTATTGGCAGCCATCGACTTTCAATAACGACATATAAGAAAGCATATGAGGAGTATCATTCAGAAGGTACGAACGTCATTCACCACCCAGCTGACGCTTTGGGTTGCGAGTCTCGTGACGGTCATCTCCGTGGTGGTCGTCGGGCTGCTGGCAATGTTCTCGCAGGATGTCATCTTCGACGAAACGATGGACACGACGCTGCAGGCCATGGAGACGACGGCGCTCAGGATAGACAACACACTGCGTCAGAACGAAATGTCGGCGCGATTGGAAGGGGGGCAGGTGCGAGTGAACCGCGCGGCCATCGACCGGCTGATTGAGGAGAACGGCTGCCTGGCCAAATTGCGTCAGACGCTGCCCAACGCCGAGCTCTACGTCACCCGCCGCGACAGCACCCAGCTCGGCATCTTCATCGCCGGCGAGGAGAGCGGCTACCGGAGAATGGAGCACGAGGGTCGCGAGATGTTCATCTTCACGCAGCCCTTGGGCGACAGGCCGTTTGTACTTACGGCCGTATGTCCGGCAGAAGATGTCTACGGCCGCTACTCACGCATGCAGTGGTTCCTATGGTTCAGGGGCATGTCTGGCGTAGTGATCCTGCTCATCGTGCTCTACAACGTCGTAGGCCGACACTTGCGTCCGTTGCACTGGCTGGCCGACTCCGTACAAAGCAT
>JAGCNO010000164.1 GCA_017645905.1 Prevotella sp.
ACCTACGACGACCACCGCATGGCCCTTGCCTTTGCTCCCATATCGCTCGTTATGCCTATCAGTATCAACAACCCTCAGGTGGTGTCCAAGTCCTATCCCCACTTCTGGCAAGACCTCACACAGGCCGGATTCCATATTACAGAGATGTAATTATATTGATAACCCCAGTTTTTCTGTCCAAATTATTTGGGAGTTAGGAGAACAATTACTAACTTTGCACCGAAATAATAATTAGAGAAAATGAAAGCAAAAGACCCAATGATAGTAGCCCACGGGAGTATGCTTATTCCTAATCTTCGAAACTTCATTGTTGAGCGGGTTGAGGAAGAAAGCAATCTGTCTGTTCTTGAACAGATATACGCAATCCTTGGTTCATCAAAACAGTCTTTTGAAGACAGGTACCAAAAAGCCAAGGAACAGACAGAAAAGTACTGTGTACCAGAAATAGCAAAGGAGATGGAAGCAGAAGGGTATATGATAGACAAACCCTATCCATTCGATGACCCCGATTTAGATTTCGACCAGCTTATCAGTGAAGATGCTCACGATAGTGACGCACCACAGAAATGGGTTGAGAAAATGTTTCCGGAACTGTATGCTTGAAGTAAAATGGGGTAAGCGGGCCTTCCGCATTTTTGTGAGACAGTGGCGATGGGAAGGCGATAATGTAGGGCTACAGGCTGCCGAAACCATGCGTAGGAATGTGGCGGACACCATCAAGCAGATTCGGGAAATGCCAACTATTGGGCGTTATTATAAGACAATAGGTAAAAAGACCTACCGAATAGCACAAACCCATCCGAAAAGCTCGTTGTTGTATTGGTATGATGACAAACAACTTCACATCGTAAGGTTTATTATTGCGATGAGAAATGTCAAATCAATATAGGAGAGAGACTTTTTACATATCAATAATATGGACTTCCTACTGATTTGCATCGGCTCGCTTGTGGCGCTGGGTATTGTGGCAGCCTTGGTCTCTATGTTCACCAAGGGAGGCACAGATGCTCCTATTGTAACAGACATCGGCGACTGTGCTTCTGCTCATGACTGCTCAACATGTAGCAGCATCGCTTCAGGAGAGTGCAAGATAGGCCTTCTGATGGAAGAGAAAAAGCGTCAGAAAGGCAATAAAAATGAAGAAAGGGAGTTATAATCTTTAGTGCGTAAGGCTCTATACATATTATATTTAGTGGCTATCGGCTTGCTGATAGCCTCTTGTTCTACGCGTAAGAACACGGCGAGGACACGTGCCTGGCACTCGTTCTCGGCAAAATACAACACCTATTATAACGGTAAGCTGGCCTACATAGACGGCTCGTTAGAGAAGGAGAAGGGCAACAAGGACAACTTCACTGAGCAGCTACCTCTCTTCACCGTGGGCAACAAGAAAAGCCGTGAGACAGGCAAGGGCAACTTCACCCGTACGGTGGAGAAGATGGAGAAGACCATCAAGCAGCACAGCATTAAGGCCCGCCCGGAGTGGAATAAGAGTCGGCGCAAGACCCAGAAGGACATAGAGTGGCTGACCCGCCGCGAGTACAATCCCTTCATGTGGAAAGCTTGGCTGTTGATGGGTCAGGCTCAGTTCCAGATGGGCGACTTCGAGGCCGCTTCTGCAACTTTCGGCTATATGTCGAGGCTCTATCAGACACAGCCCGTGCAGTACGCGATGGCCCGTGCATGGCTGGCCCGCAGCTATGCCGCCCTGGACTGGTTCTACGATGCAGAGGACGTTATCCGCAACATAAGCCGCGATTCCATCCCCTATCAGGCCGAACGAGTGTGGGACGCTACCTTTGCCGACTATTATCTGCGTAGCGGTGAACTGGAGCAGGCCATCCCTTATCTGCGCAAGACCATTCGCCACGAGAAGCGAAAGACACAGAAAGCCCGCGAGTGGTTCCTCATGGGTCAGGTGCAGGCTTCGCTGGGAAACCAACGGCTGGCATACAAGGCCTATCAGAAAGCTATCCGCCAGAACCCGCCCTACGAGCTGGAGTTTAACGCCCGTATAGCACAGACAGAAGTGCTCGCTACGGCATCAGGTGCCAAGAAGATGATCAGTCGTCTGAAGCGCATGGCTCGTTCCGACAAGAACAAGGACTATCTCGACCAGGTGTATTATGCTATGGGTAACATCTACCTCATGCAGAAGGACACCACACAGGCCATCGCAGCCTATGAGAAGGGTAACGAGAAGGCCACCCGCTCGGGCATAGAGAAGGGTGTGCTCCTGCTTAAACTGGGCGACCTCTACTGGGTGTTGGAGAAATACAACGATGCACAGCGCTGTTATGGTGAGGCTATCGGTCTGCTGGACAAGGACCGTCCTGACTACGAAGAACTGTCGCACCGTTCGAAGGTGCTCGACGAGCTGGTGCCCTTTACCGATGCTGTCCACCTTCAGGACTCGCTCCAAGAGCTGGCCAAACTGCCGGAGGAGGAGCGGCTCAAGATTATAGACCGCGTCATCGAGGAACTGAAGAAGAAGGAAAAGGAGGAAGCTGCAAAGGCCCGCGAGGCCGAAGTGGAGCAGGCGCTGGCCAAGCAGGGCGCACAGGGTAACCGCAATCAGCGCCAGCAACAGCAGCAAAACCCGCTGACCAACGACGGCTCATGGTACTTCTACAACCAGATGGCGGTATCTCAGGGTAAGCAGACCTTCCAGAAACAATGGGGAAAGCGTGAGAACGTCGATGACTGGCAGCGTGTGAACCGCACCGTAGTAGCCCTCAACACAGAGAGCACGGAGCTCTCCGACAGTCTCACGCTCGACGATTTACCTGCCGACAGCCTCGCCCTTGAGGAATTGCCCAACGACAGCCTTGCCTTGGCACAGGCCGAACAGGACTCGCTGGCTGCCGACCCCCATAACCGTGAATACTACCTCGCTATGATTCCCTTCACCGAGGAGCAGGTGCAGGAGAGCAACCTCATCATCATGGACGGACTCTACAACTCGGGTGTCATCTTCAAAGATAAGTTGGAGAACCTCGGTCTGGCCAAGAAACAGTTGACGCGTGTCACCGGACAATATCCCGACTACGAGCAGATGGACCTCACATGGTATCACCTCTTCCTGCTCTACTCCCGACAGGGTGACAAGGTGGCGGCTGACTCCTGCCTGGCCCACATGGTGGCCGACTATCCCGAGAGCGAGTGGACCATCCTGCTCAACGACCCCTACTTCGAGGAGAACGCCCGTTTTGGCGAGCATATCGAGGATTCTATCTATGGAGCCACCTACGATGCCTTCAAGGTGAACAACTTCGAGAGTATTGCCGCCAACGCGAAGCTCTCCGAAGAACGGTTCCCCTTGGGAGTGAATCGTCCGAAGTTCATCTTCATTAACGGTCTGAGCAAGCTGAACCAAGGCGATGCCCTGGGCTGTGTGGAGGACCTAAAGACCGTGGTGGAGAAATATCCGCAGAGCGAGGTGACCGAGCTTGCTGGTATGATAGTAAAGGGTGTGCAGGAGGGGCGTCAGCTCTTCGGCGGAAAGTTCGACCTTGACGACATCTGGACACGCCGCGACATTACCCTTGCCGCTGATACCACCAACACCGACACGCTGTCGGCAGAGCGCAACACTCCCTTCGTGTTCCTGCTTATGTTCCAGCCCGACTCCATCGACCAGAACCAGATGCTCTATGAGATGGCGCGCTTCAACTTCTCTAACTTCCTCGTCCGTAACTTCGACTTGGCTATTGAACCGATGAGCGAAAGCGTCAGCCAGATGCTCATCAGCGGATTCCTTAACTACGACGAGGCCCTGCAGTATGCCCGCCAGCTCTATGCCTCTGAGGAACTGTCCACTATACTGCGACGTTGCCGTAGCGTAGTCATCAGCGAAACCAACCTTGCCCTTATGGGTACGCGGTTCAGCTTCCAGGACTACAACGAGTTCTACGAAAAGACCTTCATGCCGCTGCAAATCAGCGACGAGGAACTGCTCCAGATTCCTGAGGGTATGGAGCAGATTGACCCCGAAGACTTCGACCCCGATGCTAATGCCGATGGTCCTGCCGACGAAGAAGAAACACCCCCAGCACCCAAGCAGGGCGGAGGCTTTGACTTCGACGATGATTTCTTCTAAACTCTCAACTCTCAACTCTCAACTCTCAACTCTAAACTCTAAACTCTTAACTCTTAACTCTCAACTCTTAACTCTCAATCTACTTGTGATAGAACTTCTTGAGCCGCTCACGAGGTTTCATACGTGCAAAGGTGCGCCACTCGGTAGCACCTTTTTCTTTGCATTGCTCTAAGTAGGAAGGGTCGTCCATGTGGCGGTAGGCCTCCAGTTCAAAGGGATTGATACGGTAGGCAGCGTTCTTCATGCGACGGTTCTGGGGTAGGGCACGAAGTATATACCAGAAATAGAGCAGGTAGAAGAGCGTCCAAGAGTCGTGAGTAGACTGTGCCTGACGCAGGTGGATAGTCTCGTGGCGAACCAGTTCTTCACTATCTAACCCCTCACTCGCAGTAACGATAGTGCCAAAGAAGGTCATCGCCTCGTAGCCCTTCTTTAGCCAGAAGCCGTCGGTAAACACTCTCATGACGGCTATACAGCTGGGACGGCGAACATGCGCCAGCAAGCGGAGTATGCGGAAGGGGTTCAACATTATGGGGAGTGAGAGGTGAGAGGTGAGGGGTGAGAGGTGAGGGTTGAGAGGTTAGCGGAAGAAATAGAGCAGCTGCTTATAGCCAAGCTTCAGCTTCCAACGTAGTTTCTGCATCAAGTCGTCGGCAGAAAGCGAAGAGCTGAAACGTCCTATGACCGTACCTTGCTGAATGATAGTTGGATGGCACCACAGATACTTGACGATGCCCTTGTGCAGCAGATAGTTATGATAGCCGTCGATGGCCAACTCACACTTGTTCTCCTTCACGTCGTCGAGAATAGCCTTGGCAGCCTTACGGTTGATGAAATAGCCTCCGGCATAGCGGTCCTTATCGCCAGGATAGAGCATCTGCCCTGCCTTGCGCTGGCTGCGGGGTACAAAGACCAGTGCGCTGTTCTCGTAGGAGATAATCACCGGCTCGTCTGCCCATCGCTCCTCATACTCCTTCATGCTCTGGTCGAATTTCTTACTGAAGTCCTTGTCCAGGATAGCGTCGTCCTCCAGAATCAGGGCTCCCGGCAGGTCGTTGTCCAGAATATGCTCGTAGGCATAGAGGTGCTTCAGCGCACAGCTGGTGATAGGGTTCACACGACACATGTTGTCACGTCCGTCCTTGAAATAGCGGGCCAAGACTTCGTCGCTGATGTCCTCCATATCACCCTTCAGGATGTAGGTGAAGCCCATCTTCTCAGCCTTCATCTGACGTTCTATGCTCTCCGCCCTTTCCTTGAATTTCTCCACATGAATGACTAATGTGGGATATTTCCTCAGTTCGTAAATCATAGTCTCTTCGTTTAGGGTGGCAAAATTACGAATAAATGATGAGATAGCCAAATTTTCATTTTTTCATTTTTTCATTTTCTTGCGCTTGGCGCATGACACGGAGGAAGTTGCCACCCC
>JAGCNO010000165.1 GCA_017645905.1 Prevotella sp.
CATCGGTCTGCCTGACAATCACTACGGCTATGCCTCGTCGTTGCTGATGTTCGGTAATACGCTCATCATCCAATACCAGAACAATTCGAACGCTAAGATCCTTGCCCTCAATGCGAAGAACGGCAATCAGGTGTGGAGCAAATCGCCGAAGGACAAGATTGCGTGGAGTTCACCCATCATAGCCACATTGGGCGGTAAGTCAGCCCTCGTGGTAATGGGCAATCCCGCCATTGCTGCCTACAACCCAGGTAACGGTGCGGAAATGTGGCGTGTGGACTGCATGACAGGCGAGGTGGGTTCGAGTCCTGCCAGTGCGGGTGGCGTCGTGTTTGGCGCCAGCGAATATTCCAAGTGTATTGCCATCGACGGTGCTACGGGCGAGACCCTTTGGGAGGCCAGCGACTATCTGCCAGAGTGCTCGAGTTTAGCAGCGACGAAGGACTTGGTGTTCTGCGCCACGAGTTATGGTATGGTGTGTGCTTACGATGCCAAGACGGGTGAGGTGAAGAAGGAACACGACCTGACGACACCGTTCTATTCGTCGCCGGTTGTTGTCGATGGTAAGGTCTATCTGTTCAGCAACAGCGGAAAGGTATACATCTTCAAGTCGAGTACGTTCGATCTGATTACATCGTTTGAGACTGGCGAGAAGACCTTTGCTACGCCCGCCTTTACAGACGGTATGATGGTGGTGCGTACGGACAAGTCACTTTATTGTGTAAAAAAGAACTGAGATGGAAAACAGTGAGATGTATCTGAAGACGGATGCCATCATCGATAGCATAGGTACGCAGAGGGAGAAGATCATCCCGTTACTGCAAGCCATACAGCAGGAGTTCAACTACCTGCCTTCGGAGGCGCTCAACCGTCTGTATGAGCGGACGGAGATCGACCGTGCCCAACTCATCAGCGTGGCTTCGTTCTACTCGCAGTTGCGGATGGTGCCCTACGGCAAACACATCATCAAGGTGTGCATTGGAACGGCGTGTCATGTAAAAGGTGCCAACAACGTGTATGATGCATTCAGGCGTGAATTGCAGTTGAAGGGCGACGACATCACGACTGCTGATGGAGAGTATTCCATCGAGAAAGTGGCGTGCCTGGGTTGTTGCGCTCTGGCTCCAGTGGTACAGATTGATGAGAAGATTTTCGGCCATGTACAGCCAGGACGGGTGCGTGACGTGATCGATGACTTTGAAAGGATGATGGCCGAGGAAAAAGAAGAGATTGGAGAAAGAGGAGAGGAGAGTCCGCAGGGTGAAGTGCGTCTGGGAATGGAGAACTGTTGTCAGGCCAGCGGAACAGCCGAGGTGTATGCCGCCGTCAAGGAGGCATGTAAGGAACTAGGCATCTATGTTAGGCTGAAACCCGTGTCGTGCGTCGGCACCTGTAATCAAGTTCCGTTGATTGATGTGGCGACGGCTGACGGCCGTGTTATTCGCTATCCCAACGTGAAGCCCGACGAGGTGAAGGAGATTCTGCTCCATCACTTCCGTCCTTCCAGTCGGTTGCGCCGCTGGCGAAATGCCTTTCTCAATCAGATTGACACCTTCCATTCTGATCAGACCTGGGATAATATCCTCTTTATTCCAGAGAAGGAGCGCACGCAGAGTGTCAACACGTTCCTTGGCGGTCAGATGCGTATTTCCACCGAGGGTTATGGCCGTCTGAATCCGCTCGACCTTGACGAGTACATTGCACAAGAGGGCTTTGAGGCACTGAAGAAAGTACTGGCAATGACGCGGCAACAAGTGATTGACGAGGTGCTGCGCAGCGGCATCCGCGGCCGAGGTGGCGGCGGTTTCCTCACAGGAAAAAAGTGGCAACTGGTAGCGGATAGTTTGGAGTACATGGTTCATCATTCACAATTGCCCATAGTCATCTGCAACGGTGACGAGGGCGACCCAGGCGCTTTTATGGATCGTATTCTGTTGGAGTCGTATCCGCTACGCGTCATTGAGGGCATGATCATTGCCGGTTATGCCGTGGGAGCCAGTGAGGGCATCTTCTATATCCGTGCGGAATACCCACAAGCCGTTATCCGCATCCGCAAGGCACTCGATATGTGCCGCGAAAAGGGATTGTTAGGAGAAAATATCCTTGGCTCTGATTTCAAGTTTGATATCCGTGTGTTCGAGGGGGCCGGTGCCTTTGTCTGTGGCGAGGAGACGGCGCTCATTGCATCGTTGGAGGGTCGTCGCGGCTTCCCCCACTTGCGTCCGCCTTATCCGGCACAGAAAGGTTTGCATGGTCGACCAACATTGATCAATAACGTTGAAACACTGAGCCAGATTGCATATATCATCCGCCATGGTGCAGACGAATATGTAAAGGTAGGAACTCAAGGCAGTCCCGGTTCCAAGGTATTTGCCTTAGCCGGCAAGGTGAATCACGGTGGACTCATCGAGGTGCCGATGGGTACGACACTGCGCCAGATTGTCGATGACATCGGCGGTGGTGTAGAAGGCGGCGAAGCCCTGAAGGCCGTGCAGATTGGCGGTCCCTCCGGCGGTTGCATCCCAGCCGAACTCTGTGATGCCGAGGTGGATTTCGATGCCTTGAACCAGATGGGTGCTATCATGGGCTCTGGTGGATTGGTGGTGTTGGGCGAGAGCAGTTGTATGGTCGACGTGGCGCGCTATTTCACTCGCTTCACCTGTGGCGAGTCGTGCGGTAAGTGTACTTTCTGTCGCATCGGCATCCGTCGTATGCTCGACATCCTCGACCGCCTCTGTACGGGCGAGGCAGAGATGGAGGATATCGACCGACTGGAACAGTTGGCGCTGAGCATTAAGCGTGCTGCCCTCTGCGGACTCGGTAAGACGGCCCCCAACCCCGTGCTTTCCACCCTGCGCTATTTCCGCCACGAGTACGAGGAACACGTGCAGGGTATCTGTCACACGGGTTCATGCAAGGAGATGGTGAAACTCGAAATCACCGATGACTGCGTAGGTTGCACCAAGTGCTCTCGCGCCTGTCCTGCCGAGGCC
>JAGCNO010000024.1 GCA_017645905.1 Prevotella sp.
AAAGGCATCCAACACCATGTAGCCAGTATTGTGGCGGGTACCGGCGTATTCAGCACCGGGATTCCCAAGCCCACAAATAAGATATTTATCCATGTATTATTATTGTGCTGCCTCAGCTGCGGCTGCAGCGCTCTTCGAAGCACGGGTCTCCTTCACTGAGCAGACAACCACCTGAGCGGGAGTAGCCAGTGTGAGGCCTTCGAAGCTGAGCTCGCCCACCTTGATAGCCTTGCCCAGGGCGAGGTTGGTGACGTCGATTTCGAGGATCTCGGGAATGTTACTGTAAGGAGCGGTGACGTCGATCTTGCGGATGCTGAGGTTCAGCTTACCACCGTCGCGCACACCCTGAGCCAGACCGTTGAGCTTCACGGGGATACCCACGGTGATGGGCTTCGACTCGGTCACCTCATAGAAGTCTGCGTGCAGCAGAGCGTCTGTCGTGGGGTGAAACTGCAGCTCCTTGATGATAGCCTTGTGGGGCTTGCCGTCGAGGTTGATGTTCACGATGTAGACGTGGGGAGTGTAGACAGCCTTGCGGATTTCAGCAAAGGGAACGCTGAAGGCCACAGCCTCGGGCAGACCCTTGCCGTCCTTCTTCTCACCATACAGGTTGCAGGGCACCAGACCCTCCTTGCGCATCATCTTCGATGCCTTCTTGCCAGTAGCCTCGCGCTTCTGACCGTTGATTGTGATTTCTCTCATTGTTGTGTTACTCTAAATTAAGTTGTAAAAAAAATGTTTGCTTAATTCGCCATCACACGATAAAAAATTTAGTTTTTCTCGGGTGCTTTCCGAAAAGCGGCTGCAAAGGTACTAATAAAAAACGTAACACGTGCAACATATTTAGTTTTTTTAGCAAATATCAGACTCATCTTACGTCCAAAAGCAACAAATGGAGTAACCTTTCCCAGCGTCAGGACTAAGTTCCCTTTGAGTTTCCTTACTGGGAACTGGCAGTTCCCCCGGAGGAAACTGGGAGTTTCCTTACTGGGAACTGCACATCTACTCCGTGCAAGCTCCGTCGGATGTCTATGCAAACCATAAGCCTCCTCCGTGAAAGCTGACAAGCAGGGACATGAAAGATGGGACAGCACGATATTAAAAAAAACAAAAAAACGTGGGTGTTTGCATTTTAATTCGTAACTTTGCAGCACCTTACAACAACTTATTATTTATCGACTTATGGTATACAACGAATTAGGACGTACTGGTCTGCGTCTCTCCAACCTTGGTTTCGGAGCCTCCTCGCTGGGCGGCGTGTTCCGCAGCATACGTGAGGAGGAGGGCATCGAGGCGGTGTTCACCGCTCTTGACAATGGCATTAACTTTATTGACGTGTCGCCTTACTACGGCCACGAGAAGGCCGAGACCGTGCTGGGCAAGGCCCTGCGACAGGTGAAGCGCGACCGCTACGTGCTCTCCACAAAGGTAGGCCGCTACGGCAAGGACGGGGTCAACACCTGGGACTACTCGGCCGAACGAGTCACCCGTAGCGTCTACGAGAGCATGGAACGCCTGGGAGTGGACTATATAGATATTATTAATGTGCACGACGTGGAGTTCCAGACCGACCTGCCAGGCGGACTGCAGAAGGTTGTCGACGAGACGCTGCCCGCCCTCGTTGACCTGAAACAAAAGGGTCTGGTGGGACACGTAGGCATCACCGACCTCCAGCCCGAGAACCTCAAGTGGGTCATAGAACACAGCGACGAGGGCACCGTGGAGAGCATTCTGAACTTCTGTCACTATGCCCTCAACGACACGCTGCTGACCGACTATCTGGACTTCTTCGAGCAACACGGCGTGGGCGTTATCAATGCCTCACCCTTCTCCATGGGCCTGCTCTCAGACCGAGGCACGCCCGACTGGCATCCCGCACCGCAGCCCTTGAAGGATGCCTGTGCCCGAGCCGCCGCCTACTGCCGCGAGCAGGGCTACCCCATCGACAAGCTCGCCATACAGTTCTCCACAAGCCTTAACCCGCGTATCGCCTCAACCCTCTTCAGCAGCGCCAATCCGAAGAACGTGCTGAAGAACATCGACTACGTCAACGAACATATAGACGAGGGACTGGTAAAGAAGGTACAGGACATCATCGGCGACCAGATGTTCGTCAGATGGAAAAACTCATAAGTATGACAATCATCGATGCACACAGCCACCTGTGGTACACGCAGGACACAACATGGAACGGGAAGCGTATTTCGCCGCTACCCAACGGAAGGGCAATGTTCCTCGGCGAGGAACGACAGATGCTGCCGCCCTTCATGATTGACGGCCACAACACGGCCGAGGTGTTCCTCTCCAATATGGACTATGCCCAGGTATCTGCGGCCGTCATCGTGCAGGAGTTCATCGACGGACTGCAGAACGACTACCTCAAGGAGGTGAAGGCGAAATACCCCGACCGCTTCTTCTGCTTCGCTATGGCCGACTACCTGAAAGACGGATTCTTCGAAGAAGTTCGGCGGTTGCTCATCGACGACGCTTTCCCCGGCATGGCCATACCCGGCCACCGGCTGTTAGGCCGTAGCCTCCTGTCCGAAGAGATGATGCAGATGTTCAAGTTCATGGAGGAGAACGGGAAAGTGTTGTCCATCACCCTGAAGGACGGCGATGATCAGGCAGCAGAGCTGAGCGAGGTCATCGAGGAGTGCCCGCAGCTGAAGATTGCCATCGGACATCTCTGCATGGCCGACCAGCCAACTACGCCACCCTGGGATAACCCGTCGTGGCTGATGCAGGTATGCCTGGCTCTCAACGAGAACGTCTACTTAGAGTGCGGTGGCATCACCTGGCTCTACAACACAGAGTTCTACCCCTTCCCCTCGGCCATCCGGGCCCTGAAGGAAGCCGCCGACACGGTAGGATGGGAAAAGCTGATGTGGGGCTCGGACTACCCCCGTACCATCACCGCCATCACCTACCGTATGTCCTACGACTTCATCACCAAGAGCAAGGAGATAAGCGACGAGGCCAAGCAGTTCCTGCTCAGTGAAAATGCCCAGAAGTTCTATGGCTTCGAGAAGCTCATTGAGCTGCCTTACGTGAAGAACATGAGTGAATAAAATTTCGATATAACGACATTTCGACATTACGAATTTGAAATGAATGAAAAGAAAAGAATCGTGGTGAAGGTGGGCTCCAACGCCCTTACCCGCCCAGACGGCCGGTTGGACATGACACGAATGTCGGCCCTTGTCGACCAGATAGCCTGGCTGCGTCAGCATGGCTATGAGGTCATCCTGGTATCGTCAGGAGCCGTGGCTTGCGGACGGCGTGAGCTCAAAGTGGAGCACGAGCTGGACTCTGTGGAACAGCGCCAGCTATTCTCCGCCCTGGGACAGGCGAAGCTCATCGGCCTCTACTACGACCTCTTCCGAGAATACCACATCCACGTGGGGCAGGTGCTTACCATGAAGGAGAACTTCAAACCCGGCGAGCAATACAAGAACCAGCAGGCCTGTATGCGGGTGATGCTGGAGAACGGCGTGCTGCCCATCGTCAACGAGAACGACACGGTGAGCGTCACCGAGCTGATGTTCACCGATAACGACGAGCTCAGCGGACTCATCGCACAGATGATGGGTGCCCAGACGCTGGTGCTGCTGTCGAACATCGACGGCATCTACACCGGCCACCCCGACGACCCTGCCTCACGGCTCATTGACAGGGTGGCTCCCGGCACCGACCTCTCGCAGTATATCCAGACGGAGCACAGCTCGGCAGGACGCGGCGGCATGCAGTCGAAATATGCCACGGCATCGCTCGTGCAGCAAGCTGGCATACGGGTTATCATCGCTAACGGTAAGCGCGACGACATCCTCATTAACCTCGCGGAACGCCCCGCAGATACTCCTCATACCGAATTTATGCCATGAAGGTTATTGTTTCCAACGAGATAGAGCAGGCCTGTCCCCGGTTCGTAGGGGCATGTGTTGAGGCACAGGTGGTGAATACTCCCTACTGCGAAGAACTGTGGGAGGAGATTAATAAGATGTGTAACCGTTTCCGCAAGGAGCTGACCACGGAGTCGCTCAAGGAAATCTCGAGCATTGCCGCCACACGACAGATGTATAAGGCCTGCGGAAAGGACCCCTCGCGCTACCGTCCTGCCTCTGAGGCTCTCATACGTCGGGTGCTGCAAGGCAAGGAGCTGTACCAGCGCGACACCCTCGTTGACCTGGTGAACCTCGCCTCCATCGCCTTCGGTTACAGCATTGGAGGCTTCGATGCCGACAAGTTCGTCGGAGACACGCTGACCCTCGGCATCGGACGTGAAGGCGAGCCTTACGAAGGCATCGGCCGTGGCATGATCAACATTCAAGGACTACCCGTTTACCGTGATGCCGAAGGCGGCGTGGGCACGCCCACCTCTGACCATGAACGGACGAAGATGCAGCTGCAGACCACCCATCTCGTCGTTCTCATCAACGGCTACGACGGCAACGAGCAGCACGTCCGGGAAAATGCCGAGTACATCCAGACATTGCTCCGCAAGTATTGCCAGAGCGACGGAGGAACATACCAAATCTATAAATAGCTACACTCCTTATTTATCACTCCACCACCATGACTATCATCGGAATTGCAGGCGGCACTGGTTCAGGCAAGACCACCGTCGTAAGAAGAATTGCCAAGGCGCTGCCGCCTCATTGTGCAGCCGTCATCCCCCTCGACTCGTACTACAACGACACATCAGACCTCACCCCCGAGGAGCGCAAGGCCATCAACTTCGACCACCCCGACGCCTTCGACTGGAAGCTGCTCACCGAGCATATCAAGAAGCTAAAGAACGGCGAGGCCATCGAGCAGCCCACCTATTCTTACATTGAGAGCAACCGACAGAAGGAGACCGTCCACGTAGAGCCGAAGCCCGTCATCATCATCGAGGGCATCATGACCTTGCACTACAAGAAGCTGCGCGACATGATGGACTTGAAGATCTTCGTCGACACCGACAGCGACGTTCGCCTCATCCGCAACATACGCCGCGACGTGGTGGAGCGTGGACGTACCGTAGACATGGTGCTCGACCGCTACGAGAAGGTGCTCAAGCCCATGCACGAGCAATTCATCGAGCCCACGAAGAAGTTCGCCGACCTCATCATCCCTTGGGGAGGAGACAACCGCACAGGCATCAACATCCTCAGAAACTACATCGAAGGCATCGTAACAGGAATAAAGGAATGACAACGCTCTTCCTCGTCCGTCATGGCGAGACCTTCGACAACGCCCTCCAGCTCATGCAGGGGCAAGTGCAGGGCGAGCTCAACGCCAAAGGTATCGCCCAGGCGGAGACCGTAGCCGAGCAGCTGAAGGACGAACATTTCGATGCTATCATTTCCAGCGACCTGCACCGCGCCATACAGACAGCTGAAATTATCGCCCTACCCCACCGCCTGACTGTCGTCACCACGCCATTGTTACGTGAGCGCGACTGGGGCGACTTTACCGGCCGCTACATCCCCGACCTCAAAGGACTTCCCTTCCCCGAAAACACGGAGAAAATGGAGCATTTGCTGGAGCGTGCCGGCCGTTTCCTCGATTATATTCGTACCAACTACCCCGAACAGCGCGTACTGGCCGTGGGTCACGGCATTATGAACAAGGCCGTGCAGGCCGTGCTCCTCGGCAAGCAGACACGCGACATCGTCCGCATGGAAAATGCGGAGGTGCGCGTCTTCACCATCTGATTATTACTCCAGGCGGAGATACCAATTCCGGGTATCGCTGAGCGTAGCGTTCAGGGCAGGATTGAGCGTCCCGCTGCGTCGGGCCACACGGGAGGCAAGATAGGAAGGATCGTTGCGGCGCAGGGCGATGCGCATGAGGTCGTAGAAACGATGGCCTTCAAAGGCAAATTCCAAGGCTTCCTCGTCGGTGATTAAGTTCTCGACGTAGTCTATCTGTGCATCGAGAACAGAGGTTTGTGGCGTGTCGGTAATTGTAGAATCCTCGAGGAAGGCATAGGCGGCATTGGCAGCGGTGTAGCCACTGCCACGTGAGTGAATGCCCATCGTGTTCTCCGTAGCCAGCCGGGCAGTAGTCTCGGGCAAGTAGGAAGTATTGGGAAAATAGAACGAGGCGATGAAGGCGCTGTCTGCCGGATAGTAGGGCAGCACCTCGTTGGCTATAACGTTATTGTTGACTCCTGTCTTGAGAATCTGGAAGGCGAAACGCGGAAAACCGGCACGGTTGAGGGCCTCGGCCAGACGCAACCACACCATAGCCCGGCGAAGAATATGGACGTTGCGCGTCTGGTACTTGCTGATGACGCTGTAGTTAGTCACGCGTTTGCCGTTGACGCTGACGCCCAGGCCGCCAAGGTTCTCCAGATTAGTATAGACAGCAGAAAGGCGCAGGTCGCCGGTGCGATAATTGTCGAGGCCGTCGGGGGCATAGACATACTCCCCGCCAGAGGTGTAGTGACAGTATTTCTGAGCGGCGGAGAGGTCGATAAGAGCCTGCGAGGGCACGATGCTGCAGGTGTAGTCGTTACTTTCAGAAGTATTGAAGAGGTCGCGTAGCTCGCTGTAGTTGCCCTCGGAAGGGATGGAGTCGCCGGGAATCATCATGATGAGCTCGCTGTTGGATGAGTTGCTTTCCTGGGCAAACATCGGCGACCAGGAGTCGCGGGTGTTCATCCAGCGCGAGTCGTTGCCGGTGAAGCGCACGGAGTTTGTGCTGATGGGATAGACGCTGTTCGTACCGTTGCGGGTGCTGATGTAGCGGTAGTAGCTCTGTGCCGCCTCACGATACTGTCCGCTCCAGAGGTAGAGGTCGCCAAGGAGCACCTTGATGGGATAATAGAAGAGCTTCGAGTCAGTGCTGCGGATGGAGCCGTAGGTAGGCATCTCCACGTCGGCGAAGGGAAGGAGGTCGGCAATGAAGAACTTGCATATCGTGGATATTTCAGCAAAAGTCCCTTCTGGCAGTCCAAGTTTCTCGCTTGCGATATATTCGGGAGAGACTCCCATGTATCTGCCGGCATCGTCGAGTGAGAGGATAGGCTTGGTAACAAGAGGTACGCTGCCGTAGTTGAGCACGAGCTGCAGGTAAGTCCAGGCGCGGAAAGCCTTCACAGCGGCATACTCCTTGAGGAAAACGCGCTCGTTGCGGCTGTTGCGGAGCGTGGTGTCAGCATTGGCCAGGTAGTAGTTGCAGTTGTTGATAATGGCGTAGTAGTCGCTGGGGCGGTTGTACTTGTTCACAGCGGACTCAAAGTTGGCCAGTGCACGGAGGTCGGCTGAGGCATCGTTGGTGAGCGAGACAAGGTCGCCGCGCACTTCGCCCAAGAGGATGGTGCGGTCGGCGATGACCTGCATCTTGTTCATGATGCCCGCCACGGCCCAAAGGGTGTCGGCATCTTCGGTAAGCAGGTTGCGGTCGGCATAAGCCACCTGGTCGGAATCGTCGTAGAGGAAATCGCTACAGGAAATGAAGAATGAAGAATGAAGGATGAAGAATGCTGCGCCAAGCAACTTCATCGTCATTGTCAAACTTCTTTCGCTCTTTATATTAAAGTGTTTCATAGCTGTCATTTGTTTTATTCTTCTTTCTATATCATTCTACATTCTTCATTCTATATTCTTCATTCATCATTCATCATTTACAGGTTTATCTTCACTCCAGCCACGATGCTGCGGCTCTGCGGCAGACGGCCGAGGTCGATGCCCTGTCCGATGACGCTTCCAGTCATAGCCGACTCTGGGTCGACGCCGAGATAGCGGGTGAGGGTGAACAGGTTGTTGGCCTGCACCCAGAACTGGAAGCCCTGCAGGAAGGTGGTGTGCATTGGGAGCGTGTAGGAGAGGGTGACGGTCTTGAGCTTCAGGTAGGAGCCGTCCTCTATCCAGCGGTCGCTGAAACGACTGTTGCCCATGGGGTCTTGATAGGATACGCGGGGAATGTCGGTCACCTGACCCTCGGTCTGCCAGCGGCGGGTGATGGCCGTCGTCTGGTTCATGAAGCGGCTGCCGCCCTCCAGCTGACTGCGCTGGTAGTTATAAACGTCGTTGCCTAAGGAGTAGCTGAGGTTGATGTCGAGCTTGATACGCTTGTAGGCCATCGTGGTGAAGATATTGCCATAGACGTCGGGATTGGGGTCGCCGATGATGGTGCGGTCGGCGGTGCTGACCTGGTGGTCATTATTAGCATCGACAAAGTGGATGTCGCCGGCACCAAAAGGAATATGGTCGATGCCGTTGGCGGCAAGGATGTAGAGACCAGACTTGGCAGCTTCCTCGGAGGTGGGGAAGACGCCCTGGGTCTTGTAACCATAGAAGACATTGGCGGGCTGGCCTACCTGGGAAAGGATGGTGGCGCCGTAGAGGTCGTGGGTGATTCCAACGGGAGAACCATCAGACGCGGAGGTGTTGGGGGCGATGAGGGAAGTTACCTCGTTCTTATAGTGGCCGAGACTGGCGCCCAGCTCCCACAGGAAGTTCTTCGTGGCGATGACTTTGCCTACGGCCCGTACGTCGAAGCCCTGGTTCTTCATAGCCCCGCCATTGGCCCAGTTGTGCTCCAGACCGGTGACGTAGTGCAGGGTCTGGTACATGAGCAGGTTGTCGGTCTTACTGTTGAAATAGTTCAGGTTCAGATGCAGGCGGTTATGGAGCATGCTGGCCTCCAGACCGACGTTAAAACGCTTCGTAGTCTCCCATTGTAGACGGGTGTTGCCGATGTTCTCAAAGGAGATGCCGGAGACATCCTCCAGGAAGTTGCTACTGGAAAAATAGCTGCGGGCAGCATGATAGTCGAGGTCATCATTGCCGGTGAAGTCTAAGCCTGCGGAAAGTTTTAAGTAATTGAGCGTTGAGTGTTTAGCGTTGAGAGTCTGGAACCACGGCTCGTTGCTGATGACCCATGCGGCCTGGACACCGGGGAAGAAGGCCCAGGGCACTTCGAACATCTTCAAGGCGTCGGCGGCATCACGACCGAAACGCGAGGAGGTCTCCAAGGCAAAACTGGCCTGCAGGTAGTAGCGCTGCAGATAGTTGTAGTTAGCCTGCGCATACCAGGCGATGCTGGTCCACTTGTCGTTGCTGCCCGTGGTCTGCGCGTGGTCAAGGCTGGAACTGATGGCGGGCATCTTGTCGCTGCTCGTGTTGTAGCCTAACTGCGAACTGAGCGTGTAGGTCTCCCAGTTAATGCGTGCTCCGCCGAAGACGTCGAGGTAATGAGCGGCGAAGCGGTTGGAGTATTGCAGACGCGTGTCGCTCATGACGCTGTTCTGCTTTCCGGCCATGGAGCGCACCTCGTTATGCACCGTAGCGTTAACGCTGCTGACGTAGTAGTCGGGTACGCCGTTGAGCGGGATATAGAGTTTCTCGTTGGTGTTCACGAGGTTATAGCTGAAGTGCTCGCTCAGCCGCAGGTGCTCGCCAAACGTGTAATGGGGCATGACGCTGAGATTAATCATCGAGTTCTCGAAATGGTTCTTGTTCTCGGCCTCGCCATACTCGTTGACGGCTAAAGGGTTGGCCAGTTTGTAATTATTGTTGGCATAGTCGGCCAGGGCCTCGTCGAGGTAGCTCTCGTCGGTCACGTCGATATATCCGTCAGAGATTTTGCCATTGGCGAAGGTGTAAGGACTGAGCATAGGACTCTTGGCGTAGGCGAGAAAGGCCGTAGAGGTCGGCGTTCCCTCGTAATATCCGCTCGGAGCACCGTCGTTACGCAGGTTACGCTTCTGGTTGGCGAAAGAGGCATCGAAGCGGATGCCGAGGCGCTGCGTGAGACGAATATCGCTGTTGAAGCGGATGTTCAGGCGGTTCATCTCGTTGCTTTTCAGCGTGCTCTGCCCGTTGACGTAGCCCAGCGAGAGATTATAGTCGGCCACATCGTCGCCGCCCTCCACATTGATGCTGTAGTTCTGCGTGATGGCGTTACGGTAGACCAGGTCGCGCCAGTTGGTGTTGTTATGATACTGGTTATAATAATAATAGGTGGGCGACTCGTTGAGGAACTTGAAGTCGGTGATGTCAGTGGTGGTGGTCTGCAGCAGGTCGGAGGCATAGCTGCGATACTGCGTGGCATCCATCACGTCGAGGAATTTAGGCTCCAGGGTCACACCGGCAGATATGCTGGCTGTGATACGGGTGGCCATGGAGTGGTTGCGGCGTGTGTTGACGAGGATGACTCCATTAGCACCCTTTGCACCATAGAGGGCTGTGCCGTTGCGCAGCACCTGTACGCTTTCTATATCTGTGACACTGATGTTCGACAGGATATCGTTGAAGAATCCGTCGTGGAGCGTGGTGCGCCCATACTGATGGTCAAAGATGACGCCGTCAACGACGATGAGGGGCTGGGCATTGGCGTTAAGCGAGCCCAGGCCGTCGATGAACATCACGCTGCCAATGCCGGGAGTGCCGTTACGCGTGACCGTATGTACGTCGGAGGCCAGACGGTTCTGAATCTCGCTCTCGATGGTGATGGCCGGGGAGAAGCGGAAGTCCTGAGCCTGACTCATGGCGGTGACATCCGTAGTGCGCTGGTAGTCGGGAGAGAACGCCTCGGCATAGAGCAGCACATCTGCCTGCTGCTCGCCCTTACTCAGTCCTATCTTGGCCATATTAAGGTCGGGAGAAGACACGTCGACCGAGGTGGCAAAAAGGGGCACACGGAGGGTGTAGGAGCCGTCGCTATCGGTGAGCACGCTGTAACCCTCCACCTCACTGACACGCACCAGGGCACCGGGAATCGGGGTGCGGGTAGCGGCATCAAGCACACGACCGCGGACCTCGCGGGTGGGATATTGCTTGCGGGCCTTCGGTGAGCGGGCTGACACCGAAGACGACACCGAGTACTCCATTTCTTCGTCATCGGGGGTGTCGGTCTGGGCAAGTGCTGTAACGGGGCTACAGCACAGGAGGCAGACAGAGACGAAGGAGATAAATGGTAAGTGATTCATATTTATGTTATTCTGAGAGCTCATGTGGTTTTACGATTATGCAGTCGATTCTGAAAGTATGGGTATTGGTCGATGTCTGTCTTGCCGTGACCACCGAGCGGATGGCAATCTTTGCAGTGGCATCGTTCAGGGCGTATGAGCAGGTGGGGAAGGAGAAAGCCTCCACCAGGAGCACGGTATCGACCTTTGCCGGGTCGTTAGTGATGCTCTTATTGAAACGCTGCTGTGCTTCACGACCGTTCTGGTCGCTGTAATACAAGGTAGAACGCATGATGTTGGGCTTAGTTATCTCCTTGGTTTCAAGGGGATTGTAAGCAGTGGCCGGAACAAATACTCCATAGATGTCGTAGGACATATTAGAGAGCATGTTCGGGAGCCTGAAGGTGGCGGTAATCTGAGCCGTAGCTGTCTCGGGTTCCAGCTCTACGTAGGTATTACCTGAGATATGGCCGTAGAACTGATTGTCGCTGGTCACCTCACGAACGATGACAGGGTCGACGGCATTGATGATGGTATCCTGATAAAGGATATTCTCTGCCTCCACCTTCACCGTCTGGGCGAAGGTGTCGTAGGGCGAGATGCTCCAGTGGCTGCTCTTGCGGACATGTCCGTTGCTGCAGACAATGTCATCGGTGTCGTAGAAGATGCCGCCCTGGGCGAAGGGTTTGAAATAGGTGTAGTAAGGATAGTCCTGCTCCAGCTGCTGACGGGCCTTTAATGAAGGAGCCTGCGTAGACACGGCAGAGTCCTGGAAAGCCACGTCAGGGTTCAGGGTGCGGTTAAAGAAGGCACCGGCAATAATGGCCTGGCGCGTGCTGGCATAGACCATTGAGTCGCGCTTGCTCACAGCCCGGGGATAATTGAAATAAGGCTCATACTCCTGTACGAGGCGGCTCCACTCGCTGTTCGTGGGGCAGAGCATCCAATAAGTGCTGTCCTCAGAATTGATGAGCCCGAACTTTGTAAGGAAAGAGTTGTGGAGGTCAGAGACAGAGTCGAGGTAGATGGTCATACCGTCGACAATGCCGCCGGGCACACTCTTCGCATCGTTGAACTCATAGATGCTATAGCTGTTGAGGAACTGATAGACGCTGTCAAGCTCGGGGTCGTGGCCCAGATACTCGAAGACGTTGGGGAAGTAAGTCACCTGGCTGTCGATAGCAAAGAGCAGGCCGTTATTGTAGAGCGCATTGGTACTCTTCAGCGCCGTTCCGGCCAGTGCCTTGTCGGTGAGCAGGGCGTACTTGCTGTTCAGCAGCTTGATGGAGTCATTGGTGAGCGATGAGACAGGATGCCGGAACAGGGCGATGTGGTTCTGCAGGAACTGTCGCACGACGGTATTGTCGTTCGTCCGGGTACCAGCGGCTTCCTGCTTCTTGTACTCGGCGATGAGGCTGTCGGCCTGTGCGGCAGAAAGGGCCACATCGGTAGGTGCGAAGACGGTATAGGTCTGGCTGCCGTCGAGGAGCACGTCGTAGCCCGTCGCCTCCAGGACGTGGGCAAAGTTCTTCATGCTGTTGTCAGCCTTGATAGCCTGCCAAAGAGTGCCGCTGTCGTTGGTGGAGGCATCATAATGGGTGTCCCAGTCGTCAGTACAGGAAACCAACAAGCCGAGGGCAAGCAGACCCACCCCCCAGCCCCTCCCAAAGGGGGAGGGGAGTATATACTTTCTCACTTCATTCAAAAAGGAATAATCCATAGCAATTATGTACTAAATAATCATTACTATTCTATCTGCTCCCCTCCCTCCAGGGAGGGGCAGGGGGGAGGGTCTACAGCATACTCTCCATCTTCCCCTCGTCGGTGACGCCATAGACGCTCTTGGGCACGAGCTCCAGATAGTCGAGCATGAACTCATTGTCGTTACCCTGCTTGGTAGAGACGCAGCGTATGCGGAGATAATGGTCCTGGTCGGGGTTAATATGGGTAGTACAGATGACCATGCGGATGGTCAGAGGCTGAGTGGCAAAGATGGTCTGCTGGGTACTGCCCTGTGCATAGCGGTAGCCACCGGCGGCACCTCTATAGTAGCCCTTATTCTTCAGCACCTTCTGGTCGGTAGCAAGGTCGACAGTCGACATGCTGTTGTAGTCGCTCTTCCAGTCAGCTCCGAGGATGGAGGGGTCGGTGAGGCTTTTGGTCATGTCAAGGGGAATGCCCTGCGGCTTGTCGTCGAAGTAGAACTGTGCCACACCTCGCGAGCCCTCGGCAGCAAAGCCCAAGCGAAGTTGCCACTCGCCTTCGTAAGGCACGGGCGGAATCTTGAACGTGAAGTCGAAGTCGCCGAAAAGGTTCATCTCGTCGCCCTCGTAGCAGTCGTAATAGTCATGCGGCCGGCGATAGACGAAGCGTCCTCCCTCGTTGAGGGTCACACCACGTAGATAGCCGTTGGGGAAATAGTAGTTGCGACCGTACTTTGCAGTCTCGTCATAGTCCGGATCCTGATACTTACGTCCGTTATTGCGCTCGTTCAGGCGTATGTCGTTGGTCATCAGCTCGGGGAAGATGGTCGAGAAGTCCATGCGGATGCGGTCATTGAGCACCACGTCGCGAGTCGTCTCATCGAAGGCCAGGATGTCGTCGACATAGAAGTAGCGTCCG
>JAGCNO010000166.1 GCA_017645905.1 Prevotella sp.
GGCATGGGCGAATGGGAGACGGTGCTGACGATGCAGCAACGCAATCCGGGCCATTATTGGAAACGCTACCCGCTGTGGGGCTACGTGAACGAGGCCGACCCTGCCGTCATGGAGATGGAAATCGACCAGGCAGCCGACCATGGTGTGAACGTCTTCATCTTCGACTGGTACTGGTTCGACGGGCGTCCGTTCATGGAGACGACGCTCACGAACGGCTTCCTCAAGGCCCGCAACCGCGACCGCATGCAGTTCTACCTGATGTGGGCCAATCATGATGTGCTCAACTATTGGGACACGCGCATCGCTCACCTCGGGGAGGAAAACGTCATCTGGCGCGGAGGCATCGACCGCGAGGAGTTCGAGAAGATATGCCGACGCAATATCGACATGTTCTTCCGGCAGCCCAATTACTACAAGATTGACGGCAAGCCCGTCTTCATGATCTACGACGTGAAGAACTTCATCGAGGGGCTGGGCGGCATCGACGAAGCGGCTGATGCTGTGAAGTGGTTCCGACGGGAGGTGAAGAAGGCAGGCTTTCCCGGCCTCGACCTGCAGCTGACGATGTGGGCTCCGAACCTGAACTACAGCGGCTTCGACGCAGGCAAGAACGACAAGCCGCAGGATGCGTTCGTCCGCAAGATAGGCTTCGACAGCTCCAGCCACTACCAGTTCTGCCATTTCCTCAACGTCGACGACGACTATCCGCACATCGTGCAGCAGGCAGCCGAAGAGTGGGAACACATAGCGCGCGACTTCACGATACCCTACTATCCGCACGTCAGCCTCGGATGGGACAACAGTCCGCGCACGAGACAGAGTGCCGTGGTGCGCAACAACACGCCCGAGAACGTGGAGCAGGCCCTGCGAAAGGCTAAGGCTTACGTCGATGCACGACCCGATTTGCACCCGCTCATCACCATCAATTCCTGGAACGAATGGACGGAGACGAGCTATCTGCAGCCGGACAATGTCTTTGGCTACGGCTACCTCGAGGCGGTGAAGAAGGTCTTCGTGGACGAGGAATAGAGGTCGGGGTGCTCGCGCTTCATCAACAGGCGGCGGGGGTTGTCCTGAAGGTATTGCAGCCATCGCTGCAGCTGGCCCTCGCGCAGCAGCAGCTTGTCGTTGAAGCCGCGGGCAAAGAGAAGGCCGTGCCTGCGGTCATCCTTGGGCCGGCCGGGCTGCCTTGTTTGTTGCGGTCTTGTTTGTTGCGGTCTTGTTTGTTGCGACTCAGTCGCAACATACTGGAGCTCCCGGTAATGGCGGTTGCAGCCGGTCTTGAAGCCGCGAACGATGCGGCTGAGGTCTTTCTCCATCTTTTCCCTGACAAAGAGAATCCCGTGCAAATGGTCGGGCATTAACTGAAGAGCTATGATTTCAACTTGTGGGTAATACCTGGGAATGCCCCACCATTCGTCTTCCACCCTCCTTCCCAGCTCGCTGAGCTCCACTCGGGGCGCTTCCTGGCTGTCTGCAGGGGCATCGCTGCGGCCCACTACCGTCCCCAACAGCGGACGGCGCCCTTCGACGGTCATCGTCACCATGTACATCATGCGCCCCGTGTAGTCGTGATCCACACAGCGGCGCTGCATCGACGGCTTCTTTTCGCCGGCAAATGCCTTCTGGCTCTCAAAGACTTCGCGCTTCATGGCTGCAAAGGTACGATTTTTCTTCAATAAATCTTCATTTTCTACTGAAAATAATTGCTTTAAAACTTGCAAAATCCGGAAAAATGTCGTACCTTTGTAGGGTCAAAAGGAAGCAGAATTTACTCCTGTGCGCAGGGAAAATTTTTCCTACGTGCACTAAGAAAAAATCCTGTGCGTAGCAGTAAAAAGACGCAGAGATTTGATGGCCGGGGGTGTCTGAAAGACGTCGCAGAGACCCAAGGTCCGAGAGAGAATTCAACCTTAGTTTAAAACCATGAAAAACACTAATTACCATGGCACTTAAAGTAAAAGCAAAAGAACGCCTGCAGAAGGTAGGCAAGTATGCCGGCACTTACCGCTATGTGATGCTGCCTGAGATCTATTCATCCCTGGCACAGGAAAAGGTGATCCGCGAAGCTGCCCTGCGCAGCGGTGTCTCCGAGGGCGTGATGCACGCCTGCTGGGACGCAGCCGGCGAGGTCATCAAGGCCTGGGCCTGCGAAGGTCACAGCATCCCCATGCCCGGCCTGGGCACCATGCGCTTCAGCCTGAGCGCACGCACTGTGTCGGACGTGAACGACGTGAAGGTATCGTTGATCCGCACGCGCCGCATCATCTTCACCCCCGCAGTGGAACTGAAGGACGAGCTCCGCAACACGGGTATCAACATCACCTGTTATGACCGCGACGGCAACATCGTGAAGCAGGTGACTTCCGATGACCCGGGTGTGGTCGAGGACGGTGGCGACACCGGTAACGGTGGACAGCAGACCGGCGACAACACCGGCGACAACACTGGCGACAACACTGGCGGCGGTGACAACGGCGGCGACAATGTCCCCGGTGGGGACGAGTAAATCCTAAGCCAGGTCAATCCTGGCTTAGGATTTAGGTGAAAAATTAAAAAATTGAAAAATTGAAAATCCCCTCTCTCCTCCTCCTCGGGGGAGGAGTCGGAGGAGGGGGCTTGGGGTCTCTTAAACCAACGGCCTGAAAGGCCAGTAAGCTGTCAGCCCAGGGCAACACCCTGGGTATGAACGTTATCACCTATCTACCCAGGGCGTTGCCCAGGGCTATTGGCTTGCTGCCCCTTCGGGGCGTTTGATTTCTTAAACCTCTTAAACCCCTTAAACCCCTCAAACCCCTTAAACCCCTTTTTACCAAATAGCGAAAAATAATTCTTCATTCTTCATTCTTCATTCTTAATTTTTTTATATCTTTGCTCCCGCAATATAATATAAATGTGACGAATATGGGCGTTAAATACGACAACGAGCAGCAGCGGTTCGTGTTCGACTTCGAGCATGACGATAGGGGCGACATCGTCAGCCTCACTGGCGACGGCTACCAGGTGGAGGCCTTCGGGCGGTGCTTCTATTATGGCTACGAGTTCGGTGACGACGTGGACGGCAGCGTCCGCTCCGCTTTCATCAAGTACGTGAAGTTCACCGACCGCCTGCAGGACGACCCTGCCCTGACGCAGTTCATCCAAAAGG
Organism: Prevotella sp.; assembly: GCA_017645905.1. Taxonomy (GTDB): domain Bacteria; phylum Bacteroidota; class Bacteroidia; order Bacteroidales; family Bacteroidaceae; genus Prevotella. The sequence goes on from JAGCNO010000166.1 coordinate 3,149, forward strand.
CGGTGAACGACCTCAACCGCCGCATCAACCTCTACGACTACAACCTTGTGGTGATGCCGCAGTCCATGAGCCGCGTCAACAACTACATGCTTCGCTATATCTACCGCTTCGCCCAGCCCACGCTGCGCAAGATGGAATTGGTGAAGAACCTGCCTGCCAACATCTCGTTCGACATGGACGCCTTCAACGAGGCCGACCGCGAGCTCTGCCAGACGATACGTCAGCAAAACGTGCTCGTCATCGATGACGTCACCACCAGCGGTTCCACCCTCGGTGAAGTGCTGCGCACCCTGCGTATCCTCAACGAGGACAACCGCATCACCATCTTCAGCCTCATTGGCCGCCGCGATCTCATGGCCGACGTCACCGTATAGAAACAACATCGTCGATGAGATACTGCAGGAACAAACCGACAACAAAATATAAAACTCTGACAAAATATGAAACAGGAAAGCAACACCATTAAGAGGCTCTACATGGAGCCGGCAATGACGGTCGTCAAGTTACATCACTCGGCGATGCTGATGCAGAGCGAGATAAGCGCGTCAGGCGGCGGCAAGCTGGACGGCTGGACCGACAGCGGCGGCGACGGCTGGGGCGGATCAGGCGGCAGCAACATGGGCGGCTGGACCAACAGCGGCGGCGATGCCTGGGGCGGTTCATCGGGTGGCAGCTCCATGGGCGGCTGGACCGACAACGGCGGCAGCGCATGGTAATGAAGACCGCAAACGGGATAAGACAAACCGGTATTTACAACAATGAATTTTACCAATAAAACAATAGAAAAATGAAAACTAATTTTACCAAAACATTCATGCTCATGATGGCCGTCGGCATGATGGCCGCTTGCAGCAGCGACAAGGAACTGGTTGAACCCATCGGTGCGAACGGCGAAGGCCAGACGCCCATCACCATCACCGCTACCTACGGCAACCCGCAGACCACTCGCGTAGCCTATGCTGAGAACGGCGTCAACCTCAACGCCACGTGGCAGACGGGCGACCAAATCTACGTGGTCTTCAACGGCCAGGTGAGCACGCTCGACCTCGTCAGCGGCGCAGGCACGGCCACTGCCTCCTTCACAGGTACCATCACGGGCACGCCCCACAACAATTCGACGCTCGTCTGCTACGTCAAGGACCAGAACAAACCTGATGCAGCGACCGTCAACGGCGACGGCAGCTATACCTACGTCCCGGGGGCCTTCCTCAGCCAGGACGGCACTGTCGCAGGTGCTGCCAAGTGCAACCTCTACTACGGCACAGCAACCTACATCGAGGGCGCCGACATCAGCTGCACCTTCAGCGTGAACACGTCAATCATGAAGTTCACCGTCACCGCTCCTTTCGGTGTGAGTGCGGGTGATGCTGCCACGCTGACCTACAAGAGCGGCGACACAGAGTTGGCAAAGGCATCGTTCACAGCCAGTGCCACGAACACTGTTTATCTCTCTGTTCCAGCCGGGAGTTACTCTGGCGCTCAGACCCTTGTCTATGCAACCAACGAGACCAGCGTAAGTGTGAATCTTTCGACCACGCATGCAAACTTTAAGGCCGGAGAGACCTACAGCAAGGCCATTGACTACCTCACACTCAGCACGCCGCCCCTGACGCTGGAGGCCACCAATGCCGGCAACATTGACATTCAAAATCCGAAGTCAGGCATGAAATACTCGAAAAACGGCGGCGAGAAGCAGAGCATCACTGACAATTTATCCATCAGCGTCGAAGTCGGCGACAAGGTGCAGTTCTACGGCAACGGAACCTCCATCACAGAATACGACGGCACCAAAATCGGCGGTTCGAACGGCGTCACCGTCATCGCCTACGGCAACATCATGAGCCTGGTGGACGAGA
>JAGCNO010000167.1 GCA_017645905.1 Prevotella sp.
ATAGTCTTAATCTTACTCATAGTCATTTAATTTTTAGAGTTCGTTTTAATAATTTCTGCTATCTCACGACGGGCTTTGCCACCCTCGTGACTGGGCCAGAGGGGATAGACATGCCCCATCTTTTGGGCGACATGCAGGTGAGCATCAACACCAGCGGCCTTCATTTTGTCGTAGGTCTTGCAGACATCGGTGTAGAACACCTCCCATGTACCGGTATAGAGGTCGGTAGGCGGTAAACCTTCCATGTCACCATAGATTGGCGAAATCATAGGGTCGGCAACATCCATCTGTCCTGCCCAAGCAGTGCCATACTTCTGCAACACATCAATGGTGAGCCAGTTGTCGCGCTCCTGCAGCGAAGAATCACCGCCCATGACATCAACCCAGGGCGAGATAAGCACCAGATGGCGAGGCAGGTCGAGCGAGTCATTGCGTATCTGCTGTGCCAGCGCCAGCGTAAAGCCGCCACCTGCAGAGTCGCCCATGATAAGAATACGGTGGGCAGGAATACCCTTCAGCAGTTCACGATAAAGCTGCATCATGAGCAGGTGAGCCTCAGCAGCAGTATGGAGAGGCAGCAACGGGTAGTTGGGAGCCACGATGCCACAGCCTGTGGCCTTTGCCCACTCAGCCATGGCCTTCCAGTGCTGAGACGTAAAGTTATGGACGTAAGCGCCGCCATGCAGATAGAGTACTACAGGTTTCTCTTCGTTCTCAGCAGGCACTTCAAATACCTGCATGGTTCCGATGGTATATTGAGCAACCTCACGCGGAAATACTATGCCGGCAGGAATCTCCGTTGTACGCTTGTCGGTCTTGTCAGCCATGGCCTTGTCGTACGACTCCGTGTCCATCTGGTGTAAAGCGCTCTTCACTATGATGGCCATGGGTGAGCGTCCGGTAATCAACCAAACTGCGCCACCGGCGACGATGATGGCGATGATTACCGCAGCCACTCTTTGCAGTATTTTTTTCAATTTCATGTTCATAACTTTCTTCTGTTATTCTCACTTTTCCACGAACGCCCTAATGCGATCGGCAATATTCTGCTTCAGGTTGTTGTAGAAGAAATCGTAGTCGTTGCGGTGGTAACACTCAGGCCCGAACAAGGGTACAGCCTCTTTCTCACTGATGGCAAAGGGCTTGGCTGCCGCCGTGGTGACGACGACTGAGCCACGAACGGTGTCAACACGGGCGTCAACAATGCCAGGCACGATGACCCTGCCCGTCATCTCGTCCAGCGAGCCTAAGTTGTCCTTGGCAGAGGCGTAGGTGTCGTCACGCTTCCAATTGATGGGGTTGATGCTCAGGCCGTCGGGAGCCAGCGTAGCGTTCTTGGCATCCTTGTTGCCGACACCCTCGGTATTCCACGAGACGATGACGCCCGTGTCGATGGCTCCCTCGGCAAACTTCAAACCAGTGCGCTCCAGGAAGTCCTTGGTCACGGCAAAGCCAATGGGATAGGCAGCCACCATGCGGCTCAGATGCTCAGGATGCTTGGTCATGTAGTTCTCCAGCAGGTTGAGCAGCGTCGAGGAACCCTGCGAGTGACCCGCCAGAATGAATGGGCGCCCCTGATTCAGGTGCGTCAGAAAGTAGTCGAGCGCATCGGTGGCATCGAAACCCGACAGATAGTTGGTCACGAAGCGGTAGTCAGTGCCAGGCTTAGGCATCGAAATCTGACGGTAGTAGGGCATGTAGATGTTACAACTCTCTTCGAACACGCTAGTCTGCACCCGACGTACCATCTGGGCACCGGCCACCATTTCCGAGTCGGTCACCTCGCATATCTGCACAGGGTCGCGGAAGCCCGTCACCGTAGGATAGATGAAGAACACGTCAACCGGCTTCTTAGCCTCGGCTGGTCTCTCTACCCAGTTTTCTGCCTTGCTATAGTCTAGTTTGGTCTGAAACTTCTCTATGCCGGCAACGTCCTTCAGCACCTCAGGAACACTGTCCTGAGCAGAAGCGTCGGCGGCGGGTTTGTTACTGCTCTTGCACGAAGCAAGGCTCATGGCTGCCAGCATCACCGATGCCAGAAGCACAAGGGAATTCTGTCTTTTCATCTTTATTATTCTATGAGTTGTTTGCATATTTCTTCATCAACCGGAACTGGTGGCGATATACCAGGCAGGCCATACCGAGATATACGGCAGCCTGAATCCAGAGAATGCGTAGTTCAGGCAGCACCTGACCGACAGAGGCCCCCATCGAGTTGACGCGGATAAAGGCACGCACGCCGAACGTGCTGGGAAACAGCCATGACACACCCTGCCAATAGCCGGGGATGCTGGACTGCGGCCACGACACACCAGTCATAAACAGCAACGGCACCGATACGAACACCATGAGCAGCATGACGTTCTCACGGTAGCGCACCAGACACGACACTGTCAGACCGAAAAAGACACTGGCCAGCGTGTAGGGCAGCAGCATCCAGAAGAGCGTCCAGCCCGTGCCCAACTGCGGGAACGAGAACATCGACGGAACAGCCATTGAGAGATAGGCAGCAGCAACGGCGCCAATCATGCCGTAGCAGAGCGCCTTGCCCCAGACGATGCGATAGGCACCACGATAGTGCGGGTCGTCGTCGGGAATCAGCTGGCCATTGCGGTGACGCTCACGAGCCGTACCGGCAGCCATGCCGATGCCAAGAGCCAGTGCCTGTTGCAGAATGAGCATAAGCACAGCAGGCAGCACACATGAGCCATAGCCTCCAGACGGATTGAACATGGCTACATCGTCGACAGCCAGAGGCTGCGCAGTAATGGCATCCTCACGCTTGGTATAGTTACCCGCTTTCTTGATGTTCATGCCTGCACCAAGGCGTCCTGCCTCGACCATGGCAGTCTGATAGACGGCCTTGTAGGCAAGCATCAGCGACATGTCGCAATAGACACTCACATGAGCCTGCTCGCCACGGTTGACGCACTCGGCAAAGTCGGAAGGAATCAGGTAGATGCCACGTACCAACTGTCGGCTGACAAGCGAACGGGCCTCGTCGAGGTCTTCGGCATAGTACTTGATTTGCACGTCGGGCGAGGCATCGCAGTCGTTGATGAACTGGCGCGACACGGTCGAGTGCGACTGGTCGACCACCACCACGGGCGTTTCGTGCAGTGACTCGTTGTTGTATATCCACGAGTAGAGCAAAGGATAGCCCAGCGGCACAACGACGAGGAACATCAGTACGCCCTCGTCCTTCACGATGCGTATCAGCTCGTGGCGGAAGATATAGAGCACATCGGTGAAGTGCTCACGTAATCTATTAAGGAATGTAGACATAATTCAGCATTGCATTTTTAACTTTACGGAGTACGAACCATGGCAACAGCGTGAAAGCGATGAGAGCCACAAAATGGAACCAGACATCGATGACGGGGAACCCGTTGAGCACCGTAGCCTGATAGATCATCCAGTAATGACGCAGAGGGAAGAGCCACGACATGGCCTGCAGCGCTGCGTCCATGCCTGCCACGGGGAAGGCCGAACCGCACATCGAGATGCTGAGTACCGACCACAGCGACGAGATACTCATCGACATGCGCAACGACGGCATCAGGCCGAAGGCGAAGATGCCGAAGCCAAGACCAGCCGACACCTGCAGTAGCGTGAGACGCACTATCTTCCACGTGCCACCGAGCCTCGGGAAATGGAGCACTTCAAAGATATAATACTCATAGAGGAAAATCACGAGCAGGAACACCAGCGCGTGAACAATATACTTGCCGATTATGGCTACCAATATATTGCCGTCGGCCATGGCCAGCCACTCCTTGCCTGTGTCAAACTTCATCTCCGTACCAAGCGCATAGGCTGACAGAAGTGCCATAAAGAGCATCAGGATGCCTGGCACGAAGACCGTTGTAAGACTGTAGTTATACGAGCCTTCGGGGTTGGCTATCATGTGGGCATCGACGGTCACAGGCTGCATGGCGGCCCTTATCTGCTCCTTCGAGGCACCTTTGGCCGATAGCGTAGCCTGACCGACAGCAGCCGAGCCGAGCGTACCGATGGTCTTCATATCCTTCATA
>JAGCNO010000168.1 GCA_017645905.1 Prevotella sp.
GTAGAAGTCCCAACCGGCAATGATGTCGGCCTCGGAATACATGGCGGTGAGCTCGATGTTCTCGGTCATGCTGAGGAGCTTCGAGCTGTTGGTGTCGCCGTCGCTCCAGTTGGTGAAGGTCACAAGGCCCTCATACTGGTTTGCGGTGAGCTGAACGGCCTGTCCGGCCTCGTACATCATCTTGCCGTCGACCATGGTCGGAGCGGGATCGATAGACACCATGTAGTCGTTGGTGCCGTCGATGGTCAGGGCCAGCTCGTAGGTGTCGACCTTTGTGAAGTTGGCGGTGAGGGTCTCGTCGCTGTTCACGGTGTACTTGAACTTAGCCTCGGTGGAGAGTTCCTCGCCGGCGGCGTTGGTCCAGTTCACGAAGTCGTAACCGAAGTTCTCGGTGGCGGTGAGGGTCACCTCGCTGCCCTCCTCATACTGCTCGCTGACGGGGTAGACGTTGATGGTACCGGCCTCCTCGGGAGCGACGGCAGTGGCCAGTTCGTACATGTTGACGCTGACAGTCTCGCCGTTGACAACACCCGAGATGGTGACGTTACCAATACATATATTCTTGTTGTTGGCACAATCCGAGATGTAGAAGCGGAAAGTGAACTCGCCGCACTCGCCCACATTGTCAAAGGTCTCGGTGTGCATCAGCTTGGCCGTTCCGCTGTTGCTACCGTTATTGCGCAGCAGGTCGGGCTTCGGGTCAATCTTTGTGATAGCACTCTCTGCGCCGTCCACGGTGTAGCTCCATGAGTAGGTGGCGTTGTCGGTGCCTACCTTCACGGCAGCGTACTCAATCTTAGTGGGCTTGAAGGTGATGCCCTTGGCAGGCTTCACACGATACTCAATCATCACACCTTCGACGCAGCCGGAATTGCTGTTCACCGGGGTGTAGTGAACCATCTCGGTTTCGAAATATGAGGCAGTGGCGATGGTCAGGCCGTTACCAGCACTGACGGAAGCGCTGCTGATGGCATCGGCAATATCGCTGCTGATGGTAGGAGTCTGCTCGTTGCCAACAGGCCAGTGGATGGTTCCGGCCACGTTGTCGAAGCTCTCGCCGCCACCCTGCTGCTGCTCAACCTTGGGCAGGACAACCTGAATGTAGCGGTAGTAGGAACCGTCGCCAATGACCACGTCGACAGTCTCGGCATCACCGGCAATCTCGTAGCTGATGGTCTTGCCCTGCGTGTAGTCGCTCTGGCCGTCGATGGTGGTGGTGGTAATAGCGTTGTAAGCCTCCATCGAGATGGTAGCGCCCTTGCATGAAGGCACGTGGAACGTTGTGCCTGAGTTCAGCTGTGCCCAGTCGGTCCAGCTGCCGTTGGCCATCTTACCAGGATTGGTAGAGAATGGCAGTGCTACGTCAATGGTCTTGCCGTTGACGGTAGCCTGTGCCATCCATACGAGACCATCCTGACCTTGCCAAGCCACTGTGGGAGCACCGGCATCGCGGCGGAATACCCACTTCACGGTGACAGCCTCGGTACGGTCGGCCAGAGAGACCTCGTTCTCGGTGAAGACGGGAGTGAAGGTCAGGCTCTCTGCATTGGGAGCGGTGACTTCAGCACCAGGAGCGTAGACAGTGCCTTCTGCAGCCCATCCAGTCAGGGTATAGCCCTCCTTGTAGAGGGTGAAGTTCTTCGGCAGGGTGAACTTCTCGCCGATGCCGACAGTCTCCTCGGCAGGACCTACACCCTGAGCGCCGCTGCCAGCCACGTCGAAGATAAACTTGCAATCGCTGGGGATGTCCTTCGGGTCGACCTTCTCTACAGCGAAATAGGGCACGTAGCTGCCGCCGCTGATAGTCAGCGTGGTGGGCACTTCGTCCTTGTAGTAACCGAAGACGATGTTTTTCTGCTTATCGTTGTGGTAGCAGGCACCGGTGTTGGTGTTGAAGGTGGCCACGGTCATACCCTCGGCATTCTTCACGGTCACGTCGCCGCCCCAGGCGCAGGTGCCGAAGCTAATCTTCACGGCGCCCTCGACCTTCACGGTGGCTGAGAAGTTCGACCAGCCATGCTCATTGCTGTGCCACTTGGCATTGATTATAGCATTGGCATAGGCGGCATCCTTGTCAACACGAGTCACGTTGCCTTCTGAGTCGACATAAATACCGACATTGAGCGACGGGTTCTTGTTGCTCTCGTCATCAATGCCAGCCTTTTCCTCGTCTGTCAGCAGATTCCGGTTGGTAAAGTCGACCTTGATGTCGGCCCAAGCCCAGACGGGCTCCTCGTTGGAGTACTCCACATAGATGGACTTCACGTAGATGGCCTTGGCCGAGTTGTTGGCCCAGCTGATAGTGATAGCACCTTCAGCGGAACCAGTAAATGTATAGTCAGTAGCCACGTTAGTCAATGTGGTGGTCTCTGACGCAAAGTCTGCCTCACCAACTTTAACGGCTACGGTTGCATCGATATTGCTTGCGCCGCTGGTGTTGACCACCACCTTGGTGATAGTTCCGGGAATGTCGGCAGTTGAGAGCGTGATGGCCGTGGCGGGTTTATTGGCGCTGCCAAACTGCTGTCCCTTGGTTGCGTCGTATCCAAAATACCCGTCTGTATCTTCGCAGGTGACGTTGAGCTCCCAGTCGGCAACATTGAGTGTTTTGGTCTGCGACTTTGCATCGAAGGTCTTGCTCTCAAAGGTGAAGGAATAGGGATTGGCCAACTCCTCTGGATCCTCGTTTGTCCCTGGGTCCTGAGGGTCTCCACCCTGTCCGTTGTCGGAGCCGAAGTAGAATTCCATCTTCTGAATGCGGCAGGTACCGCTTGAAGTGATGGTGAACGATGAGGCAGAACCTGTCCAGGTGCCATTCGCGTAGGTTCCCGGCGTTACGGCCGAAGCATCGAGGGCGTAGGTTGAATGGAAGGTGAACACCACCTTCTCGATGGTCTTGGTCGTGGACGACACCGTCAGGGTGTTATTGACATACATGCGCACACCCGTTCCTACGTCGTAATACTTAGGCGGGTTACCATTCGTGTTATCTCCAAGACTGAACTTGAGGGTCACGTCAGTGCCTTTCACAGTCTGGACAACTTCGTCGTTAGCGTAGCCTTTCTCCGAGAACGTGATGGTCTCGTCGGGAGACTGTCCGAAGGCGTTTCCCCATAGCATCGCAAAAATGCCTATGAGCGAAAATCGTAGCAATTTGTACTTCATAGTTTTTTTTGAATAGGTAAGTTATTAATATAGAATGAATTTAAAAAATCTCTCTGGACTTTGAGCCGTTCTTTGCCGCTTCACGGCCAAGTTGCTCACGCTCGGGAAAAGAAATCGTCCTTTCTTTTCCTCTCGCTTAATCGCAACTTTCTATGAGAATTTGCCATTAATTCTATGAGAATTTGCCGTTAATTCTATGAGAATTTGCCGTTAATTCAATGGGGCCTGTCGTCGGCTGTTTTCTGCCATGATACTGATGATGGTGGAGATGTCGGCAACATCGACGGCTCCGTCGCCATTGACGTCGGCGGATGAGAGCGGGTATTCCGAACTTCCGGCCATCACGTCGATGACGGCTGCGATGTCTGCCACGTCGACGCTTCCGTCTTGGTTGACGTCACCAGTAGCGATGATTTTTGTGAGGTAAAGGATTCCTTCACGGAAACGGCTGGTATCCCACTGGGTGTTGCCGGTGAATTCAAATCGTGGCGAGCCGTAGAAGTTGCTGGCACGGAAGATTCGAATGCTGTCTCCTGGCTGCAGTGTGGGGTTGCTGCCGAGTGCGACGCGTATGGTGCCGTTGATGGTAAGGGTGCTGATGCCCTCGATGGAGGTACAGCCGTTAGCGGTTTCCGTGGCGCACTTTGAGGCATTGATATGCAGGACGCCCTCATTGGTGATGGTGACGGGCTTGTTGTCGAAGTAGAGCGTTCCGATGGAGATAGTGGCAGTAACGCCCGGGCGGACGGTGCCGTTGATGGTCGTTGAGCTATTGACAATCGGACTCTTGACGCTGTTGTTTCCAGAGAGTGTTGCTCCGGAAGCAATGGTGAGCGCTCCGGTGCCAAGAGAGGAAGAGGTGCCGAGACCCAGCTCGCCCTCAGAGATGGTGGCGGTGCCTGTGTTGGTGCTGGCTCCGTTCCAGGTAATCTTGCCCTGTCCTACCTTCTCGAAGTTGGCGTTGGAGACGATGCGAGCGGTGGTGCTCCAGTTGTCATCGTTGCCTACCTTCCAGGTGTTGGCTCCTACGCTGGTTCCGTTGCTGAAGGTACAGCTGCCTCCTAGCGCACCCGTTCCCGTGACTTTACCGACGTGGAAGGTCTTTCCAGAGTTCTGCACTTCGACCTTATCGGCCAGGTTCATGGTGCCGAGGGGCATGCCCGTAGATGTATCGAGCGTGAATCGCAATACGGCGGGGTCGTCAAGGCTGGACGTAGGCTTGAGCGTGCCCTCGAACTGACTGAAGTTACACTTGACGGGAGTACGCGTGGCATAATAGTTGGTCCCCTTCTCGGTGACGCAATAGGCGTTGAGCGTACCCTCGCCGGTCACTTTGTTGGTGTAGTTCGAGCGGTTGGCCATATACCATGTGCCGCTCTTACTTTTGGGAACATAGATAGCATAGGAAGACGAGGTATTCTCCCGAAGCGTTCCGCCCTGATATTCGACCGTCTTGGCGGGTGTAGCAGCGTTGATGCACTGTACGGTGCCTGCCGCGATGACCATACGATTGAGCGCGGCGTTGTTGACGTTGAGCTTCATCCATCCGGTGCCCTTCTTGGTCATGACTGTTCCGCTCATTGCACGCTCGGAGATGAAGTCGGCCGAGTTATTGATGACGCCGCCCTCTTCGCCCTCAAAGCGGATGAGCGAGTTGTTGGTCACGGCAGCGGTGGTCTGCAGCGTGGCTCCGTTCTCGATGACGAACTTGGCTGCTGTAGTTGTGACGCCTCCGAGGTTGCCCTTGGCCTGATTGGCATTGGAGAGCGAGGAGACTTTGACGGTTCCGCCGCTGATGCGGTTGCCTCCGGTGTAGGTGTTGTCGTTCTTAATGGTGAGGATGCCCGTGCCGCGCTTGATGAGCTTTGTCTTTCCGATGAGTGCTCCGTTGCCCTGGAAGGTGTAAGCCTTCGTGTTGTCGACGATGACGCTGTCGGCCTCGATGTCGCCAGTGATGTTGACGGTAAAGGCGGTAGCGTTATCGGTGAATATGGCGTTGTCGCCAGTGACGAAGGCGGTCTGCCCGTTATCGCTGTCTGTAAAGTTTAGGCTCTCGCCCAGGTCCCAGGTGTTGCCGTTAGCACCACTCCAAGCGATGTTCGTAGACTCTCGCATTGCCTCCACGATGAGGTAAAGCTTACCCTCGTCGATGTCGAGTGCGCTCTTCATCTTTGTGCCCAGTCCCTCGATGCGTATCTTGCCGAGGTCACCCTCAACGGCCTCCACCGTGCCCAGCAGGTATTGCCCCTCTACGGGGTCGGTGCTGCCGTGGTTCACGAACTCAAAGACAGGTGTCAGATACTGTGGTCCGTAATCCCAGTTCTTGGTCTCTATGGTAATCAGCTTTGTCTTGAGCTGGTCGGCAGAGAGGTCGCTGAAGATGTCCATGACAACACGTGAGCCGAAGCCCAGTGCGAGCGTATCGACAGTGACGGACGATGTGGTATTGTCGCTGCCTATTATCAAGCTGGCGTCGTAGTCCATCTTGATAGAGCGGAATTGTCCTCCGTCTGACTGCAACGTGGCGAAGCGGTTAAGCCAGAGCGAGGAGTTGAGCATGGAGCCGTCGAAGCGGACGACGCCCGCCCAGATGTCGGTGTTTCCGGTATGGGTGAAGGTGGTCTTGGGCAGGTTGAGGGTGCCGTCGCCCTGCTTCACGAGGCGGGCGGCTCCGGCGAGGCTTCCGCCCGTGACGTTACAAGTGTAGTAGGTATAGTTGATGGTTCCTGTGCCGTTGGTGGCGGTGCTGTTGGTGCCCTGCACCCACGAGGGCACGTTCAGGGTGAGCACCCAGGGCTGTGCCCCGTCGGCAAGCGTTATCTGTGTATTGGCATAGTCGGCAAGGAGCACGTGCTTGCCGTCATGACCGCTGCCCACGGTGGCGCCGTTGCTGATAATGGTGCGGCCGCTGTTGGTGAGTGGCGGCGGGGCGATGGTGATATTCTCCAGCTCGCCGAGGAAGTAGCTGCAGTGGGGCGGCTGGTTATAGCCCATCGACTCCCACACCATGCCCTGGCGGTACTGATGGTCGTGCCAGAGGGTGTAGTTGCGCCACTGCGTAGAATAATTAGTGGTATATACGCGCACGTACTTATTATCTGACGTACGGGCGATGATTTCCTCTCGCCAGTCGCCGATAATGTCGCCCACGGCCGAGGGTGTGTTCTTCGTCCAGTTACAGTTGGCGGTGCCGTCGGCGGTGAAGATAGCGCTGCCGTTGGCCTTGAACACCCGGGCAGCTCCCTCGCGGCTGCTGGCTCCGTCGAGTCCTTCCTCCAGCAGGTCGCCGTCCCAGTAGATGCGCCAGTTGTTGGTGAAGCCGCCGGGACCGCCGCTAATGACCTTATCGGCAACACACGACACGGTGCCTGACTGGCTGGAGTGTCCGATGGCGCCGGGATAGTCGTTCGAGAAGTTACCGCAGAGGGCGCGGCCGTCGTCGCCCGTCGACTGCAGGCGGTAGTAAATCTTTCCCGTCGTGCCGTCACGGTAGTTCATGGCCGGCTGGTCCTCGTTGCAGGCGAAGATTTCCTGACCGTGGCGATAGGGGTCAAAGTCAGAGCAATGCTGGGCGTCTCCATGTCCCAGGCCGGTGGTGTGCAGGCCCTTGCCGTTGTCGTCGATGACCATCGAGCCGAAGCATATCTCATCACGTCCGTCCCAGTCCACATCGGCGATGCCATAGTTATGGTAGCCCTGACCGTGATAGGGCCACGACTCGCCCTTCCACTCCCAGTAGAGGGTCAGCTTGTGGGTCTGCGGGTCGACCGAGAAGGCCTTCATGTGGTGCTTCGTATAGCATCCGCGGCCCAAGAATATATAAGCGTTGCGCCCATCGAGGAAGGGAGCACCGAAATAGTGCTTCGTCGAGCGGTGGCCATAGCCGTCGCCCCAGTCGTTGGCATTGCCTCGCGGCAGGGGGTAGCTCATCCACAGCGGGGTGCTGCCGCTGCCTATCGAATAGGGCTTGCCCGTGGCGCCCTCCAGGTAGAGCAGGTACTCGCTGCCCGTGTTCGTATAGGTCATGTTGGCCGTCTGTGTGACGGTGTTACGGGTGTTCGTCTTCATGTTGCCGATGTTGGTGACGCTGCCGTCGGCATGGTGTATGATCATGTTGTCGGCACCGCGCATGAGCACCTCGGCCTTGCCGTCGCCGTCCCAGTCATAGCCCACGGCGTCGTACTGCTCGTCGGGACCCGAGACCATGTTCGGCCCCAGGTCGATGTACCACAGCCGCTCGCCCTCCAGGGTGTAGCAGTCGAGCACGTTGTAGGCCGAGTCGTTGGCCACCGACGAGCCGTCGGGCATATAGTTGCGCTTGAGTATGAACTCTGAGACGCCGTCGCCGTCGAGATCGGCCAGTGCGATGTCGTTGATGTCGTAACTGTTGGTGATGTCGGTGCCGCGGCGGGAGTAGAGCTTGCCCACGGCAAACTGCTTATACTGGTTGCTCCAGCGCTTCACGGCGGCACTCTTTTCCTGCTCCACGCCGCGTACCACCGGTGCTACTTGGTAGGACGAGGAAGAGTTGCCTCCAGAGTGGGTGTAGCACGACACCTTCAGCGGCGTGCTGTTCAGCTTAGTGCCGTTGCAGTAGAGATTGTACTCCGTGTCGTAGTACTCTTCGGCGAAGATTCGCCAGCTGATGAAATTGCCACTGCCCGAAGGGATTGCTACCAGGCCACGGTCCAGACGGTCGGTAGAACGCTGGGCAAAGGCCACGCAAGAGATAAATGACAAAAAAAGCGTCAGTAGAGATAGTTTTTTCATTGGTTGTCAGTGAGTGATTTAGTTATTAGTCTATGTAAAGTTAATATGATTCTACAATACCGTGCAAAGGTACGAAATTAATCCGAACTGGCAAACATTTTTATCATAAATCACAAATCTTCGTCAAATCTTTTGGTTGCCTGTCAAAAAGTAAGTACTTTTGCAGGCGTTATGGCAAACGACTATTTCCAGTTCCAGCAGTTTACCGTCCGCCAAGAGCGCTGCGCCATGAAGGTGGGCACCGACGGCACGCTCCTCGGGGCCTGGGCAAACTCCCCTGGTGTAAATATCCTCGACATTGGCACGGGCACGGGCCTTATCGCCCTGATGATGGCCCAGCGGTTCCCACTGGCACAGGTGACGGGTATCGACATTGACCCGCTGGCCGTAAAACAGGCACAAGACAACGTGGCTGCCTCGCCTTTTGCCGACAGAATTACCATCATCGAGGGCGATGTCAGTGGGTCATGGGGACAGGCACCTGACCCAATCCTGGGTCAGCGTTTCTGTCCCCTGACCCACTTCGATGCCATCGTCTGTAACCCGCCATACTTCGACGCCTCGTTAGAGAGTCCTGATGCTCAGCGCACGCTGGCCCGTCACACTTCTTCGCTCTCCTACCGTCAGCTGATGGCCAGTGCGTGGCAGCTGTTGAGCGATGATGGTGAGCTGTCGGTGGTCATTCCCTTCGACTGCAAGGCGCGGTTAGAGGCCGAAGCCATCCTGACAGGCTTCCATAAGGTGAGGACTTGCGCCGTGCATACCACTTCGAAGAAACCGCCCCGCCGCTTCCTTATGGCTTTCCGCAAACACAGTCCTACCCCCTCTTCAGAAGGGAGGGAAGCGGAGGTTCTGGTCATCGGTTCGGAGGCCTACAACGAGCTGACGAAGAACTTCTATCTTAAAAAATGAGCAGATTATTTGGCTATATGCCTGATTATCCGTACCTTTGCAGGGAAATTTAAGAATGTGGGCCGAATTAAGCCTGGGGAAAGAACGGCTTTTTCACATCGAAAGAACGGCTCTTTCAACGGGAAAGAACGGCTCTTTCAAACAGAAGGGACGGCTCATTCCATTTAACTGACCAAACAACAACATAACATGTCACAGATTATCGACGGAAAAGCTACGGCGGCGGCCATCAAGGCCGAGATTGCCGAAGAAGTGAAACAGATAGTGGCCAGCGGCGGCAAACAGCCCCACCTGGCTGCAGTGCTCGTGGGCCACGACGGCGGCTCGGAGACCTACGTGAAGAACAAGGTGCTGGCCTGCGAGGCCTGCGGCTTCAAGAGCACGCTGCTGCGCTACGAAGACGACATCACAGAGGAGGAACTGCTGGAGTGCGTTGACCGCCTGAACCGCAACGGCGACGTGGATGGCTTCATCGTGCAGCTGCCTTTGCCTAAGCACATCGACGAGCAGAAGATTATCGAGGCCATCGACCCGAAGAAAGATGTCGACGGCTTCCACCCGCAGAACGTCGGGCGCATGGCCATCGGACTGCCCTGCTTCATCTCCGCCACTCCGTTGGGCATCATGACACTCCTGCAACGTTACAACATCAAGACCAGCGGGAAGAAGTGCGTCATACTGGGCCGGTCGAACATCGTGGGCAAGCCTATGGCACAGCTGATGATGCAAAAACAATGGGGCGATGCCACCGTCACCGTCTGTCACTCTCGCTCGGCAACGTTGAAGGACGAGTGCCGGCAGGCAGACATCATCATTGCCGCCATCGGACAGCCGGAGTTCGTCACCGCCGACATGGTGAAGCCCGGCGCCGTGGTCATCGACGTGGGCACCACCCGCGTGCCCGACAGCTCGCGCAAGAGC
The DNA here is from genome assembly GCA_017645905.1 of Prevotella sp. Lineage (GTDB taxonomy): Bacteria > Bacteroidota > Bacteroidia > Bacteroidales > Bacteroidaceae > Prevotella. The sequence continues at coordinate 9,769 of JAGCNO010000168.1, forward strand.
GGCTACCGCCTCACGGGCGACGTAAAGTTCGACGAGGTGGCTCCTCTCTGCTCTTTCATCACACCAGTACCCGGCGGCGTAGGCCCCATGACCATTTGCTCGCTGATGAAGAACACACTGCTGGCAGCAAAACGTAGCAACCAATAAACAATAAACAATAAGCAATAAACTACATGAAGATTCTTATTGTAAACGGCCCGAACCTGAACCTGCTGGGCCAGAGAGAGCCGGGCATCTACGGCAGCGAAGCGTTCGAGCCGTATCTCGAAACGCTTCGCCAGCGCTACGCCGACGTTGAGATAGAATACTATCAGAGCAACGTCGAGGGACTGCTCATCGACAAGATGCAGGAGGCTGGCTTCCTGAGCAAGGAGCCCGTGGACGGCATCGTGCTCAACGCCGGGGCCTACACCCACACGAGCATCGCCCTCCATGACTGCATCCGCTCGCTGAAATGCCCTGTCATAGAGGTGCATATCAGCAACGTGCACCAGCGCGAGGAGTTCCGCCACCATAGCTACATCTCCTCGGCCTGCAAGGGCGTCATCTGTGGCTTCGGACTGGACAGCTATAGGCTGGCGATAGAGGCGTTAAGACCCACCCCAAGCCCCTCCCAAGGGGAGAGGAGTTAGGTCACTTATGGAAACAGACGTGAATAGTAATCAATCTCCCCTCCCCTTGGGAGGGGTTGGGGGTGGGCTAGAGGACTATCTGCTCGCCCATATTGACCCCGAGCCAGAGTACCTGCATCGCCTATGGCGTGCCACTAACCTGCAGCTGCTCAACGGGCGCATGGCCAGCGGACACCTGCAGGGACGGCTGCTGAAAATGCTGGTGCAGATGATCCGGCCTCATTATATTTTAGAGGTGGGAACGTTCAGCGGCTACAGCGCCATCAGCATGGCAGAGGGACTGAGCGGTGACGGAGAACTCTACACTTTCGAAATTGACGACGAACTGGAGGATTTCATCCGGCAGTGGATAGAGGGCTCGGACGTAGCAGAGCGCATACATTTCATCATCGGCGATGCCAACATTGAGGCTCCACGCCTGGGCATCACCTTCGACATGGCCTTCATCGACGGCGACAAGCGCACCTACTGCGAGACTTACGAGACGGTGCTCCGCCTGCTGCGCCCCGGCGGCTTTATCCTTGCCGACAACACCCTCTGGAACGGACACGTCACCGACCCGGCCTACGACCACGACCACCAGACCATCGGCATACGTCGCTTCAATGACCTCATAGCAACAGACCGTCGCGTAGAGAAGGTTATCCTTCCGTTACGCGACGGCCTGACACTAATCAGAAAGAAATCTGAATAATCTGTGTTTATCTGTGAAATCTGTGTGATACTACTGCGCCATGAGCGACACCGCGAAGCCTCCGCCGGGGGCTTCTTTTATTTTCAGCGTCTGCCCGGCCTTCACCGTCTTCTTGGTGATGACGTAGGCCTGCGGATTGGTGTCGTAGTGGGCATCCTTCGCGTCGGCATAGATGGTGCAGTCATACTTGCGTCCCTTCTCTAAGAAGTCGAGCTTCACGACGGCCTCGTGACCGTTCTCGTCGCACTTGCCGCCAATGAACCAGTTGTCGGTGCCCTTGCCCTTGCGCGCCACGGTGATGTAGTCGGCAGGCTCGGCCTCGAGGTAGATGCTCTCGTCCCAGTCGCAGGGTACGTCGCGGATGAACTGGAAGGCATCGTCGAACTTCTCATAGTTCTCGGGCAGGTCGGCAGCCATCTGCAAAGGCGAGTACATGGTGAGGTAGAGGGCCAACGAGCCGGCGAGGGTGATACGGGCCCACGACGGGTTATCGCTCCACTCCTTCAGCTTCGTAACGAAAATGCCGGGCGTATAGTCCATCGGGCCGCCCTGCAAGCGGGTGAAGGGCAGGATGCAAGTATGGTCGGGGTTCGAGCCACCGAATGCCTCATACTCTGTACCACGGGCACTCTCGTTGCCCACGAGGTTCGGGTAGGTGCGGCAGAGGCCCGTGGGGCGTGTAGCCTCGTGAGCGTTCACCATGACATGATGCTTCGCGGCTTCCTTGACGACGTAAAGATAGTGGTTGTTCATCGACTGTGAATAATGGTGGTCACCACGTGGGATGATGTCGCCCACATAGCCTGTCTTCACAGCGTCGTAGCCGTACTTGTTCATCAGGGTAAGGGCATCCTCCAGATGGCGCTCGTAGTTCTGAGAAGACGAGGATGTCTCGTGGTGCATGAGCAGTTTCACGCCCTTGGAGTGGGCGTAATCGTTGAGCATCTTGATGTCGAAATCGGGATAGGGAGTGACGAAGTCGAAGACATCGCGCTTCCACATGTTGGCCCAGTCCTCCCAACCTACGTTCCAGCCCTCTATGAGCACTTGGTCGAGGCCGTTCTTGGCGGCGAAGTCGATGTAGCGCTTCACCTTCTCGTTGTTGGCGGCGTGGCGGCCGTTGGGCTTCACCTTCTTCCAGTCAATCTGGTCGAGCTTGATGCTGGGGAAGTCGTTGGTGTAGTTCCACGAACTACGGCCCACAATCATCTCCCACCACACGCCGCAGTACTTCGTGGGGTGAATCCATGAGGTGTCTTCTATCTTGCACGGCTCGTTGAGGTTGAGGATGAGGTTCGAGGAGAGCATGTCGCGGGCGTCATCGCTCACCATGACGGTGCGCCAGGGCGTCTCACAGGGCGTCTGCATGGCACCCTTCAGGCCGGTAGCATCAGGAGTAAGGTGGCTGACAAAGGTGAAGGGCTTCGGCAGAGGGCAAGCCGAGGGCTTCGGGGCCGGTGTGTAGTCGTTGCTGCCGCCTCCGAGTTTCGTGGAGAACGCCTTTGTCTGGGCATCAATCAGCTCTAAGTGCATCGTGGCATAGTCGGCACAGGCTGCCTCGTGGATATTGATATAAAGGCCATCCTGACTCTTCATCTGCAACGAGGTCTGCACGCCGGTGGGCGAGAAAACAGCGACGGAGCTGTTGCCCCAGTTCACGGCCTCCTGCATACGTCCGCGAATCTCCGAGAGCTTTGTCTGCTGCGTCACCTGCTCTTGGGTGTCATAGTCGCCGGGCAACCACCAGGCGGTGTGGTCGCCAGCCATGGCAAACTCCGACTTCTCTTCCTGGATGAGGAAGTAGTTGAGGTCTTTCTGCTGGGGGAACTCATAGCGGAAGCCGATGCCGTCGTCGTAGACGCGGAAGCGAATGATGATTTCGCGCTGGTGCTGCTCCTCAATCATGCCGCGCTCGCCTTCCCGGGCGGTGACGCGGGGAGACTTCCATTGCTGCAACAATGTTGCAGCATAGTCGACATAGTGGTTGCGGATGGTGGCGGTCTCGCCCCA
>JAGCNO010000169.1 GCA_017645905.1 Prevotella sp.
CTGCCGGAGCCATCGTGAAGCAGGGTGGACTCTTCAAGAAGAAGAAGGTGAACTTCGCCAATGTGAACAAGAACAACCTGAAGAAGGCCGACATCCGACAGTTCAAGAGCATCAACATCCCGTCGAAGAAACCCGTCATCATGGGCGACGTGCCTGAGGACTCCTACACATTGGTACGCAACGAGAACTCCAGCACCCTCACCATCACCAACCCCACGAAGTTCTGGAGCTCGAACAACAGAATACTTGTCATACAAGTGAAGTAAATTTATGAAAGGGACTGAAAGGGAAGTGAAAGCGAGTGAAAGGGAAGTGAAAGGGAAGTTACTTTCCAAGATGCATCATGTATCGTCACTTTCACTCCCCATTCACTCCTTTTTCATTTCCCTATTATTCCTTATCCCTGTCTTCCTCTTTTCCTCCTGCGTAGACGAGGACGAATATCCCGACACGCCGGAAGGCAATATGGAAGCATTGTGGCGTATTATTGACGAGCACTATTGCTTCCTGGATTACAAGAAAGAGGCTTACGGGCTTGACTGGAATGAGGTGCACCAGCGCTACAAGACTCGCGTGGACGCTGCGATGACCAAGGGGCAGCTCTTCGAAGTGCTGGCGCAGATGCTCAGCGAGCTGCGCGACGGCCACGTGAACCTGTCCGCCGCCCACGACTACGCCCGCTACTGGTCGTGGTTCGAGAACTACCCCACCAACCTGAGCGACTCGCTGCTAAGGCGATACATGGGCACGAACTACCGCATGGCGGGAGGCATCGACTACCTCGTGCTCGACGACAACGTAGGCTACATGCGCTACGAAAGCTTTACCGATGCCATCGGCGACGGAAACCTCGACGAGGTGATGTTACACCTCATGCTCTGCCGGGGACTCATCATCGACCTGCGCGGCAACGGCGGCGGCAACCTCACCAATGCAGAGAAAATGGCCGCCCGTTTCGTCAACAAACCTACGCTCGTGGGCTACTACCAGCACAAGACCGGGCCTGGGCACAGCGAATTCTCTACCAAGGAGGAGCGCATCCTGGAGCCGGCATCGGGAGTGAGGTGGCAGAAGCCCGTCGTGGTGCTCACCAACCGCCACGTCTACAGCGCCGCCAATGAGTTTGTGATGTACATGAAGGAGCTGCCCAACGTGACCATCGTTGGCGACCGCACAGGCGGAGGCTCCGGCATGCCTTTCAACAGCTCACTGCCCAACGGATGGAGCGTGCGCTTCTCCGCCGTGCCGATGTACGACGCCCACGGGCAGTCGTGCGAGTTCGGCATAGAGCCCGACTACCACGTGACGCTCACCGATGAGGACTTCGCCCGTGGCCGCGACACCATCATTGAGTTCGCACGAGAACTTCTAAAATAATTAAAAACCTAATAACTATGAGAAAACCAGTACGATTTCTTACAGCACTGGCTGTTGCCGTGTTTGCCGTTGCTACCGTGCAGGCAGCCGAAGTGCCCCTCGTGGGCAATGTCCTTAACCGCCAGACGACCTCGCTTAACGGCAAGTGGCACTACATCATCGACGTTCAGGAGGAAGGCTACTACGACTATCGCATGAACCCCACACGCTGGGGATTCTTCCAGAACGCCAAGCCGAAGCGGCCCGAAGACCTTATCGAGTATGACTTTGACAAGGCCGCCACGATGAACATTCCCGGCGACTGGAACACGCAGGACGAGCGTCTGTTCTTCTATGAGGGGACGGTGTGGTTCAAGACTTCGTTCCAGTTCAAGAAAACCGACGGACAGCGCACACTGTTGTATTTCGGCGCCGCGAACTACGACACCCATGTCTATCTCAACGGACAGCACGTGATGCACCACGTGGGAGGCTTCACGCCCTTCAACGCCGACGTCACCGAACAGCTGAAGGAAGGCGAGAACGTTGTCATCGTGAAGGTGGACAACAAGCGCCACGCCAACAATGTGCCCACTCAGATCTTCGACTGGTGGAACTATGGCGGCATCACCCGCGACGTCATGCTGGTCAATGTGCCCGCCACCTATATCGAAAACTACAAGCTGGCACTCAGCAAGGAAATCGCCAAGAAGGGCGTCAGGACCATCGACTTCGCTCTGAACCTGAATGCGAAGGAGGCCGGCAAACAGGTGACGCTCTCCATCCCGGAACTGAAGGTCAAGAAGCTCCTCACCACCGATGCCGAGGGCCGCATCAGCACCACGTTCGACGTGAAGCAGAAGCAGCTGCAGCTCTGGTCGCCCGACAGTCCCAAGCTCTACGACGTGGAGCTTGTTCTCGACGGCAACATCCTTCGCGACAACATCGGCTTCCGTACCATTGAGACGCGCGGCAAGCAGTTGCTGCTCAACGGTCAGCCCATTTTCCTGCGCGGCGTAAGCATCCACGAGGAGAAACCCAACGGAGGCGGGCGCGCCAACGGCACCGAGGATGCCCGCACGTTGCTCTCTTGGGCCAAGGACCTGGGCTGCAACTACGTGCGACTGGCCCACTATCCCCACAATGAATATATGATACGCGAGGCCGAGCGCACGGGCATCCTCGTGTGGTCGGAGATTCCCGTCTACTGGACCATCGCCTGGAAGAACGAGCAGACCTTCGCCAACGCCAAGCGGCAGCTTACCGACATGATTCTGCGCGACCAGAACCGCGCCAACATCATCATCTGGAGCATTGCCAACGAGACCCCCCACTCCGCCGAGCGTGACCAGTTCCTCGGAAACCTGGCCAAGTATGCCCGTACGCTCGACAACACCCGTCTCATCTCGATGGCCATGGAGGTGACGGGAGCCTCTAACTACGTGAACCGTCTGCAGGATAACATGCACGAATATGTCGACGTGGTCAGCTTCAACCAGTACATCGGCTGGTATCGCGATGTGAACGATGCTCCGAAGATGAAGTGGGAGATTCCTTACGACAAACCCGTCATTATCAGTGAGTTCGGCGGCGGAGCCAAGGCCGGTCTGCACGGTGAGAAGAACCAGCGCTGGACGGAGGAGTTCCAGGAGAACCTCTACATCCAGAACCTGGCCATGCTCGACAAGATTGAGGGTCTGGCCGGCACCACGCCTTGGGTGCTCAAGGACTTCCGTTCGCCCCGCCGTGTGCTCGACGGCATTCAGGACTACTACAACCGCAAGGGTCTCTACTCCGACAAGGGTGAGAAGAAGAAGGCTTTCTACGTGCTGAAGAAGTGGTACGAGGGAAAATAAACTGAAGACCATGCGAAAAGTTTTTGGAATCGGCGAGACCGTTCTCGACATCATCTTCAAGGATGACCAGCCCATCGGCGCCGTGCCTGGCGGATCTGTATTCAACAGTATCATCTCGCTGGGCCGCAGCGGCGTCAACGCGTCGTTCATCAGTGAGACGGGCAACGACCGCGTAGGCCGTCGCATCATCGGCTTCCTCGAGGCCAACGGCGTAGATGCCAGCTGCGTCTACGTTTACCCCGACAGCAAGTCGCCCATCTCACTGGCCTTCCTCAACGAGCGCAACGACGCGGAGTACATCTTCTATAAAGACCATCCCAGCGACCGCATAGAGTTCGTCACGCCTGAGGTCAACAAAGACGACATCGTGCTCTTCGGCTCTTACTACGCCGTGAACCCCGTCATTCGCCCGCAGGTGCACGGTTTCCTGGAGCACGCCCGCAGCCGAGGTGCCATCCTCTACTACGACGTGAACTACCGCGCCTCACACAAAAACGAGGTGGTGAAGCTCACGCCCAACATCTTAGAGAACCTGGAGATGGCCGACGTGGTGCGCGGCTCGACGGAAGACTTCGACGTCATGTTCCACAAGACTGACGCCGACGCCATCTATCGCTCGCAGATAGCCTTCTACACCCGCAAGTTCATCCTCACGCAGGGAGCCCAGCCTGTAGAGCTCAGGGCCGAAGGCGGCTTCAAGAAGCAGTACCCCGTAGCTCCCCTCCCTACAGGGGAAGGGCAGGGAGTGGGGCCCGTGAGCACTATTGGCGCAGGCGACAACTTCAATGCAGGCTTCGTCTACGGGATGCTTCGCCACAACATCACCCGCGACGACATAGAGCACGGACTCACCGAACAGCAGTGGGACGGGCTTATATCCTCGGCACAGCAGTTCTCAGCCAACGCCTGCCAGAGCCTTGACAACTATGTCTCTCTGCAGTTTGCCGCCGAGCGGAAAACCGAGCTTTGCAACGCCCTCGGAGAATAAGCCGTTCTTTCTCATAGAAAAAGCCGTTCTTTCCAAGGGAATAAGCCGTTCTTTCTCGGAGAAAAAGCCGTTCTTTCTTTGAGCCGTCCAAACCAGGAGTTTGAACGGCTCAAATTATTTTGTACATACTCGTTGTCCGTCACTACAATTTGACCTTAGACAATATTTTGGTATCGCGCACAAAAATAAAACACGAATTTATTTTTCTGTTTCTGAAATTATTCGTAACTTTGCAGCCTAACTCCAAAAATCCACAGATTATGAAACGTATAAAGACCGCGCTCGTCTCCGTGTTCCACAAAGACGGCCTTGACGAGCTTCTCAAAAAACTGAACGACGAGGGTGTGCGCTTTCTCTCCACAGGCGGCACGCAGCAATTCATCGAGGGCCTGGGCTACGAGTGCCAGAAGGTGGAAGACCTGACCACCTACCCCTCCATCCTTGGCGGCCGCGTGAAGACGCTCCACCCCAAGGTGTTCGGAGGCATCCTGGCCCGCCGCGACAACGAGGGTGACCGCGAGCAGATGGCTCAGTACGACATCCCCGAGATTGACCTCGTCATCGTAGACCTCTACCCCTTCGAGCAGACCGTGGCCATGGCGGATTGCAAATCCGGCATAACGGAGCAGGACATCATCGAGAAAATCGACATCGGCGGCATCTCGCTCATCCGCGCAGCCGCGAAGAACTTCAACGACGTGGTCATCGTGCCCTCGAAGGCCGAATACCCCGTGCTGCTCGACATCCTGAACCGCAACGGAGCACAGACCACCATCGAGGAGCGCCGTATGCTGGCCGCTAAGGCCTTTGGCGTAAGCAGCCATTACGACACAGCCATTCATCAGTGGTTCAGCAAATCGTAAATCGTAAATTCGTAAATCGTAAATCACAGAGATGGGATTATTCAGCTTCAGACAAGACTTGGCCATGGACCTGGGCACGGCCAACACTATTATTATCAGTAACGACAAGATTGTCGTCGACGAGCCGTCGGTGGTAGCCCTCAACCGTCGCACCGACAAGATGATTGCCGTGGGCAGCCAGGCAAAGATGATGTACGAGAAGACCCACGACAACATCCGCACCATCCGTCCGCTTCGCGACGGTGTGATAGCCGACTTCTCTGCTTGCGAGCAGATGATGCGCGGGCTCATCAAGATGGTCCACACGGGCCGTCACCTCTTCTCTCCCTCGCTGCGCATGGTCATCGGTGTGCCCAGCGGCTCTACCGAAGTGGAGCTTCGCGCCGTTCGCGACTCTGCCGAGCATGCCGACGGACGCGACGTCTACCTGCTCTTCGAGCCCATGGCCGCTGCCATCGGTATCGGCATCGACGTAGAGGCTGCCGAGGGTAACATGATTGTCGACATAGGCGGCGGCACCACCGAGATTGCCGTCATCTCGCTCGGCGGCATCGTCACCAACAGCTCTATCAAGGTGGCCGGCGACGACCTCACGGCCGACATCCAGGAGTACATGTCGCGTCAGCACAATGTGAAGGTGTCGGAGCGTATGGCCGAGCGCATCAAGATCAGCGTGGGCAGCGCACTCACCGACCTGGGCGACCAGGCCCCGGAGGACTATATCGTGCACGGCCCGAACCGCATCACCGCACTGCCCATGGAGGTGCCCGTGTGCTATCAGGAGATTGCCCACTGTTTAGACAAGACCGTGGCACGCATCGAGAGTGCTGTTCTCACGGCCCTCGAGGGAACACCGCCCGAGCTGTATGCCGACATTGTGAAGAACGGCATCTATCTCACCGGAGGCGGCGCCTTGCTGCGCGGACTCGACAAGCGTCTTACCGACAAGATTGGCATACCTTTCGTCGTAGCCGACGACCCGCTCCACTGCGTGGCAAAGGGTGCAGGCATTGCCCTAAAGAACGTTGACCGCTTCAACTTCCTCATGCGTTAATGGAGTTGAAGTTGAGAGTTGAAAGTTGAGAGTTAGGAGTTGAGAGTTAGGAGTTAGGGGTTAGGAGTTAGGAGTTGAGAGATGCAGAACCTGCTGGACTTTCTGGCACGTCATTTCCACTGGCTCGTCTTCCTGTTGCTGGAGACGGTCAGTGGAATATTGCTTTTCAGCTACAACAGCTATCAGGGCAGCACGTGGATTTCCACCGCCAACGCCGTTACAGGCAAGACCCTGGAACTGCAAGCCGACGTGGAGCAGTTCTTCAGTCTCAAGCGCCTCAACGAAGAACTTTCACACCGCAACATCGTGCTGGAGCAGCAACTTCAGATACTACGGGAGAAAGACTCATCCGCAACAGTCTCCCCCTTCGAGGGGAGGTTGGAGGGAGCTATTATTCCCGCAAAGGTTGTTGCCAACACTGTCGACCGCCGCGACAACCTCATCACTATTGACCGCGGACGCATCGATGGCGTGCAGGAGGATATGGGCGTCATCTCTGGCACTGGTCTTGTCGGCGTGGTATACATGGCCGGCGAGCACTACTCCATCGTGCTACCCGTGCTCAACAGACATTCACGTATCAGTTGCTCCATTCGTGGGCGCAACTACTTTGGCTACCTCAACTGGTACGGTGGCAGCCCCGTAGAGGCCTACGTTGAGGACATTCCCCGTCACGCCCGCTTCCAGAAGGGCGAATGGGTGGAGACCAGCGGATACTCAGCCATCTTCCCGAAAGGCGTCGCCGTGGGGAAAATCACCAACATCTATAATTCTCGCGACGGACTGTCATATAGCCTGAAGGTGCACCTCTCCACCGACTTTGCCTGTCTCCGCGATGTCTACGTCATCAACGACATAAGCCTGCCGGAGCAGCGACGCCTTATGAACGCTGCCCGTGACTCGCTGGAAATGAAATAGCTATCGTTATGCTGTTAGACACACTACAACGCCTCCTCATCTTCGTCGTCCTGGTGCTGGCCCAGGGCCTGGTGCTTAACCGCATCCAGCTCTTCCACTGTGC
>JAGCNO010000170.1 GCA_017645905.1 Prevotella sp.
CCACGGTCGTTGTCGGTAGGGGCACGGAAGAGCCTCACCCCAAGTCCCTCTCCCAAGGAGAGGGGAGTAGATACATCTTGTCCATCCTCATTATTTCGAGAGTATATACTCTCCTCTCCATCTGAAGAGGGGTCGGGGGTGAGGCTGAACTGCTGGCGGCATACCTCGTGACCGGCCTTTGCCCAGGGCTTGTCGTGGCGCAGCGTGGCCCAGACGTCAAGCAGGCCGTCGTGCTCTTTTTGGTGGATGTCGTAGTCAGAGAGGGTGCAGGTGCTGTCCATAAGCTGGGTGAGGGGTGAGGGGTGAGAGGTGAGGGGTGAGAGACTGAACCGCAGGGGCGCGTAGACCTGCTTCACCTCCCAGTACTTCGGTGTCGGCTGTCGGTCGCTGCTCACGATGCCTTTCAGGCAGAAGGCCTTCAGGTTGGGCTTGTCGCCGAAGTCTCCGCCGTAGGCCGTCATGCGTTTGCCGTCGGGGCGGTCAACGAAGATGCCCTCGTCGGCCCACTCCCAGATGAATCCGCCGAGCATGCGTGGGTGGCTGTAAATCTCCTCCCAGTATTCCTGCAGGTTACCCAGCGCGTTGCCCATGGCGTGGGCATATTCGCTGGTGAGGACGGGGCGGGTGTCGTTCTGTCCCGTATGCTGCGCTAAATGCGCAGCCCCGCCTCTGTTGGCAATGTCCAGCAACCGCTCCCAACGGGCGTTCTCCGGGCGTTCCATGTTAGCATCGGCCACGCCGGGATTGAGATATTCGTCTTGTGTGCGGGGGTAGAAGCGGCTGATGACGTCGACCGAAGCCGGGTCGGGATTGCCCTGCGCTCCCTCGTAGTGAACAGGGCGCGTGGGGTCGTACTCATGGATCCAGGCAGCGGTCATGGTGAAGTTCGGCCCCCAGCCGGCCTCGTTGCCCAGGCTCCAGAAGATGACAGAGGGGTGGTTGCGGTCGCGGATGACAAGGCGCTGCGTACGGTCGAGCCAGGCTGCGGCCCAAGTAGGGTCGCTGGCCAGCTGTCCGCGCAGACCATGTTCCTCAATGTCGGCCTCGTCCATGACGTAGATTCCCAGTGAGTCGCATAACTCGTACCAGCGTTCTGTGTTAGGGTAGTGGCAGGTGCGGACGGCGTTGATGTTGGCCTGCTTCATGAGGATGATGTCCTGAAGCATGCGCGCCTCGGTCATCACGTGGCCCAGCTCGGGATCCATCTCGTGGCGGTTTACGCCGCGCAGACGAACGGGGATGCCATTAACGAGGAAACGGCCTTCGCGGTCGGTCTCTAAGCTGCGGAAACCTACGCGCTGTTCCACCTGCTCTACGATGGTGCCAAGGCTGTCGACAAGGGCGAGGCGCAGGGTGTAGAGATAAGGATTCTCGGCAGTCCACTTATGCGGGTTGTCAATCTTGGCTGTCATCCAGCCCCATTTGGGGTAGCCGCGCTGGGGCGTGCGGTCGTTCATGATGGCAGCACGGTGGTCAAGGTTGAGCATCGTAGCGGCATCGGCGGTGATAATGTCGGCGGAAATACCGCCGACTACGGGACATGGGTTGCCGTCGGCATCGTAGAGGCGGGCTTCTACATGATAGCCGTCGCCACGCTGGCCGGGCTGCACCTCCAGCTCAGGGTGGATGATAAGCTGCGCATCGCGGTAACAGCTGTCGAGGATGGTACGGATACCGACGTCGCGGATACGGATGCGGGGTGTAGCGAAGAGCGTCACCGAGCGGTGGATGCCCGCCAGCCGCCACATGTCCTGATCCTCGAGGTAGCTGCCGTCGCTATACTTGAAGACCTGAAGAGTGAGCTGGTGGCCCCCTCCCCCTGCCCCTCCCGAGGGGAGAGGTGAGAGATAGTCGGTGATGCGGAACTCGGCGGGCTCCATCGAGCCTTGGGAGTAACCCACAAGCTGACCATCGACCCAGACATAGAATGCGCTGCTGACGGCTCCGAAGCGTAGGAAGACCTCTTGCCCCTGCCACTCGGCGGGGATGGTAAAAGTGCGGCGATAGATGCCCGTGGGGTTGCGCTCCACGTAGGCGGTGTAATCACTGCGCGGCTCGCCCATGACACGCGGCGGGTCAATCTTGAACGTATAGCCGCTGCTGCTGTAGATGGGAGTACCGTAGCCCCCACCCGCTCGGCCCAAGGGGACGCTTGCGGAGCATGTCGGAGCAAGAACCTCCCCTCGAAGGGGAGGCTTTTTGAGTGACGGCATCTCCCAGTCGGCAGGGACAGGAAACATTTCCCACTGCGAGTCGTCAAAGTCAGGCATATAGAACCTTTCGGGCAGACCGTCTGGTGTAGGTGTCCAGTGGAAACGCCACAGTCCGTCGAGCGACAGCTGGCGGTCGCCAGGCGTGGCCTTGTAGCCGAAGAAGGCGGCACGCGCTGGCTCCCGGTTGCGCTGCAGGACGGTCTGGTCCTCCCAGTCGTGGTGAGTCTGGGCGGACAGCTGCACGCCGAGTGCAAGCAGAAGGGCTGTGAATAATATGCGGTTTGACATTTCTATTTCAGTTCTACTGGGCCGAGCAGTCCGGCAGGCAGGAGACCGTCGCCCTTGGTGCGGTAGCGGGCGTTGGTCCAGATGCCTTTGTATGGCGGTGTGCCCTGGTCGAGTCCGCGCAGGGCGTTGTGCCAGGTGTTCACCACTTCTATCTCGAGTGTGTTCTTGCCTTTATGCAGGTAGCCGTCGACGTCCAGCTCGTAGGGTGGGAACCACAGTGTACCGAGGTCGTGGCCGTTGAGCCAAACGTGGGCTATGTCGCGTACGTCGCCGAGGGAGAGCGAGACGTGGTGATTTGCTGTCGATGGACGGTAGTGCAGGGTAGTGGTGTAGCGAACGTGACCGCTGAAAAAGCGCACGTCGGCATCCTCATGGTCGGCCCACGAAAAGAGCGTGTCACTCTTCATTTGCCGATCTGTCTCACGGAAGTATAGTTTCCAGTTGCTATCCAGACTCCAGCGGAAGGCGTCATGGGTCATGCCCGGCTCCAGCGGTGCCGTCCATTTGGACCTAACTTGTGGCGTGATGCTTTTGGCCCCGAAGAGCACGAAGAGCGACTGGCGTGGCTGAAGGGACATCCTTACAACGGTCAGCGTGTCGGCGATGATGATGTCATCGATAGGCGAGGTATAGCTGTCTGTCATGGGGTCATACACGATGACACCCTTGCCGTGAACACGGAACGAGGCATAAAATTCCTGTAGGCTGTCTATCTGGTTGGCAAGGAAATAGATGTCGGTATCGCCGTCGCGGCGGTGGCAGAAGGCTATGCCGGCGGGCAGCTGGACATCGGGGACAAGTCCATCGAGCGTGGACTCCTGCCAAGGGGTGTCGATGATGGTCATGCCGTTGTGGCGCAGGGAGTCAATTTTCGCTTGGGTTTTAGGAGAAACGACCGTTCCTTCAGGGATGACAAGCGCCCGGTAATCGTTGCCCGGTGTAGGGGCAGGCCCTGTTTCAGCCCGCATATTCCATAGGGCATCGGGATTCACCGAGTCGTAGTTGTAGCCGTGTAGGGCGTTTACCCAGTCGGCGGGGTCAGCGATGTTGGCATTGTGGCGGACGCCGATGGGACTCTCCTCCATAGGCTGTCCCTCATTGGCGAGCCGACGGTGCTCTTGAGCCACGCGGTCGGCACCTATAAGGCTGGGCAGCATGTCTGTCAGCTGTTCCGGTCGCCAGGCGCGGCGGGGCAGCTCATCACCGGTATACACAGCTATGTCGACCACTGGCCAGCCACGCTGGAGCCATCGCTGACAGCGTGTCACGTAGTCCACGAAGGCGCGGGCCTCGGGCATCCACGTCTGGTCACGCTGGAAGAAGAGGCCGATGCCGTCGAGGGTCATGCCGGGCTTCTTGTCCATATAAGGGTTATGGGTGAAGACATGGTAGAACAGGCGGTTCATTCCTAAGGCAAGGTTTCGGTCGAGGAGCGTCTTGAGGTCGGCGGGCGTCTCGTCCCACACGCCGCGCACCTCGGTAAAGCCTTCAGCCTGCACGTAGCGCTTGCCGTAGACATGGGCGCCGCTGATGGCGTCGAGCATGTCATTGGGCTTGTCGTGAGTAGGGCTGTTGAGCCAGAACTCACCCATGGGCAGGTCAGCGTACTTGTAGTGCTCCATGCCATCGGAAATCATTGTCGGGGCGACGCTCTCGCAGCTCAGCTGTACGCCATATTCCCGTGCCCGTTCGCTGACGGTCTGGAAGAATACGTCTTGCAGCAGGTCGTTGATGGTCAGGCGGATGTCGTGCAACACCTGCTCGCCGTCCTCCATCGGCACGCCGGCATAGACCGGCAGGAAGGGCAGGATGTCGTAGCCGCGCCGTTTCTTGAACTCCTCCGGGAAGTTCTTGCTCCAGTTCTGCGAGCCGCACTCCCAGGAATCCACATGCATAAATCTGATAACGTCTCTTGCAAGAGGTCGCTGCATGAACTGCCCAAACCAGCCGTCGAGCTGCTTATTGACAGCCTCAAGGGAGAACTTGTCACATTCTAAGCCCTTGGCGCCACCTGCCGTGGCATTCTGTTGGTTGGTGGTAGTGTGGCCGAAACGGAGGATGCGGACCATAGAAGACCTTTCCCCGACCCCTCCCTCTGAGGGAGGGGAGTAATTACCTTTGGGGGCAAAAACATCATTGTAGGAAGAAGAGGTAGGTATGCTTCTCCACACGCTCCCGTTCTTGCTCTCATACTGGTCGATAACAGATTCTGCGGAAAGACGAATGTCATTAAGCTTCAGCACAGGAGCCCATTTCGCGGCATCCATGTCCTCGGCTCCGGGAGGAGTGCCCTCAGGAGTCCAGCAGAAACGGAAGCGGCGGGCGGTAGTCTCCGGGAGGGCGTAGGTGTAATGGTTGCTGCCCTTCAGGTTGGGAGTAGTGTTCTGCCAGCCCTGCAGCGGAGGCGTGAGCTGGCGCAGGTTGCGAAACGACGAGCCACTGTCGTCGGTGCTGGCCTGAACGAGCAGTCGCGTCGACTGCAGATTGTTGGCGCTGGGCCAAACCTCAATGCTTCGAACGGTGACGGGGCTGCCGTAATCGAACTCGATGTAGCCGGGCTCATTGGAACGGAAGGTGCCTTTGTCGTCGCGGGCGATAGTTCCGGTGACGGTCTGGGGCGCGAATTTATCGCGCCATACGGGACAGACAAAGACGGCAATGTCCTCATAATACACATCAGGCGCTACGGGAGGAGCAGGAAGGAGAGCTGCTGGCGACCACTCCTGAGGTGTGTAAGGCCGATAAGGCTCATAGGCCGATTTTTCCAAACGGACGATGGTGTCGCTCCACACCACCTGCTGCATCGACTCCTCAGGAGTAATCCACGGCCCGCCGGCGAGGGCAAACCCGTCGCAGATGTGCACGCCCATTTCCAGGCCGAGGGAATCAGCCTGCTCAAGGGCGTAGTCTACCATCTTCCAGAATTGTGGAGAAAGCTGCTGCGCCGGGGTCTCCGGCAGCGGGTGGAGGTTGGAGGGAGCTTCCGCCGTGCCGCGAATGGGCATAAGATAACAACCGCCGAGCCCAACGTCCTTCATGGCTTGCAGGTCGGCATGGATGCCCTCACGGCTCACCGCCCCGTACATCCAGTACCAGAAGGTCCAGGGGCGCGCCATGTCGCGTTCCTGCCGCTCTGATGGCGAGGCCACAGCCTCCAAGCATACTGCCAGCAGGATGGCTGTCAGGAGGTGCAGCCGTGTGCCGGCATTGCTCTTTGCTTTTGTCTTCATGGGTAGGAGGCTTGTTGTCCTGGCGGAAAACCGCCAGGCACGGTGGCGCGAAGGGGAGAGGGGTGGTGTGGTGTGAAGGGGACTAACAGTTGAGTTTCCAGGTGACACCGTCCTTGGTGTCCTTCACCTCAAAGCCGGCGGCGGCGAGGTCGTCGCGGATGCGGTCGCTGGTGGCCCAGTCCTTGGCGGCTTTGGCCTTGGCACGCAGGTCGAGTACCATGTCGACGACCTTGGTAAACGCCTCCTCACGGGCCTTAGTGGCGGCGGAATTACCGCCGCTTACGGGACCAGCAGAGAGACCCAGTATGTCCTCGGCGAAGAGGTGCATGGTCTCGGTGAGCTCTTTCAGGCAGTCGGCGCAGATGGTGCCCTTATGGTCTACGAGACGGTTGACGACGGTGCAGGCCTCGAAGAGATAGCTGATGACCTGCGGCGTAGCGAGGTCGTCGTTCATAGCGTCGTAGCACTTGTCGCGGAGGGCCTTGACCACCTTTTCCGTCTCTGCGTCGCATTGCGGCTTCCCTCCTTCGGGGGGAGTGAGGGGGGTAATGCGCGAGAGGTCGTTGAGGGCGTTCTGCAGCTTCTCCAGACCCTTCTCGGCGGCCTGCAGGGCTTCGTCGCTGAAGTCGACGGTGCCGCGGTAGTGGGCGGAGAGTATGAAGAAGCGGATGGTCATGGGTGAGTAGGCCTTGGTGAGCAGCGGGCTGTCGCCGGTGAAGAACTGCTCGAGGGTGATGAAGTTGCCCAACGACTTGGCCATCTTCTGCCCGTTGATGGTGAGCATGTTGTTGTGCATCCAGTATTTCACGGCCGGGTGACCCATCGAGGCCACCGCCTGGGCTATTTCGCATTCATGGTGGGGGAAGATGAGGTCCATGCCTCCGCCGTGTATGTCGAACTGCTCGCCGAGATACTTGCGCCCCATGGCCGTGCACTCGCAGTGCCAGCCGGGGAAACCGTCGCTCCAGGGCGACGGCCAGCGCATGATGTGCTCAGGCTGCGCCTTCTTCCACAGGGCGAAGTCGGCCTGGTTCTTTTTCTCGCCCACGCCGTCGAGCTCACGGCTGGCATCCTTCACGTTCTCCAAGGAGCGGCCCGAGAGGATGCCGTATTTGTGCTGCTTGTTGTACTTCTCGATGTCGAAGTAGATGCTGCCGTTGCTCTCGTAGGCGAATCCGTTGTCAAGAATCTCCTTCACCAGCTGCTGCTGCTCGATGATGTGTCCGGTAGCATGCGGCTCGATGGAGGGGCGGAGCACGTTGAGTGCGTCCATGGCCTGATGGTAGCGGCGGGTGTAGTACTCGGCTATCTCCATCGGCTCCAGCTGCTCCAGCCGGGCCTTCTTGGCAATCTTGTCCTCGCCCTCGTCGGCATCGTTCTCCAAGTGGCCCACGTCGGTGATGTTACGGACGTAGCGCACCTTGTAGCCGAGGTGCTGCAGGTAGCGGAAGAGGATGTCGAAGGTGATGGCCGGCCGGGCGTGGCCCAGGTGCGGGTCGCCATAGACAGTCGGTCCGCAGACATACATGCCCACATGTGGGGCGTTGATAGGCTCAAAGCGCTCTTTCTGGCGCGTCAGCGTGTTATAAATGACAAGTTTTGACATGGTTTCAGTCTGTTTTTTACGAATTATTTTTTCAAGTTGCAAAAGTAATATAATTAGTTGAGGTGGCCAAAGATATTAAACTTTATTTGTAAAAAGGCGTGCTCAGGCGTCCGAACGGCTTTCTCTGATTGAAAGAACGGCTTATTCGATGAGAAAGAACGGCTTATTCGATTTGAAAGAACGGCTCTTTCGATGGGAAAGAACGGCTTTTTCAAAAATTCTTTGCCGAATTCATTCTCGGAACGGAAATAATTTGTAATTTTGCACTCGTGAACTAACACAACAACTATGACACACAAATTGCTTATTACGTTGGCACTCGCAACGGCAGGCCTGACCGGCGCTGCACAGGAGCGCCGCCGCAGCTTCCCCCGCGAGGCCTTTACGACCGAGACGCCGATGGTCCACGACCCCGTGATGGCCAAGGATGGCGACACGTATTACATCTTTGCCACGGGCATGGGCATCCAGCAGATGACTTCCAAGGACCGCAAGACGTGGACGGTGCTGCCCCAGCCCGTGATGACCGTCATCCCCGGATGGACGACCGACTCCGTTCCCGGCTTTGGCAGTCATGTATGGGCACCCGACGTCATCCAATGGCACGGCCGGTGGTGGATGGCCTACAGCTGTTCCACCTTCGGCAAGAACGGTTCGGCCATCGGTCTGCTGAGCAGCCGCTCGCTGCGCTCAAATTTGTGGAAGGACGAGGGCTGTATCGTTACGTCGCATGACTGGAAGAAGAACGCCGACGGAACGAGGTCGGGCGACAACTGGAACGCCATAGACCCCAACTTCGTCATCGATGAGGACGACACGCCTTGGCTCGTCTGGGGCTCGTTCTGGGACGGCATCCAGCTGGCACGTCTCGACACCACCATGCATGTCGCCAAGGGCGACAAGTCACGAACAATTGCCCGACGCTACGACCCTGACTTCAAACCGTCGGAACCCAACCCCACGTCGAAATTTGCAGGTACCAACGCCATAGAGGCTCCGTTCATCTTCAAGCACGGAGGCTACTATTATCTCTTTGTTTCGTGGGATTACTGCTGTCGGGGCGCGAAGAGCAACTACCGCGTGGCCGTAGGGCGCAGCAAGACCGTCGAGGGTCCCTACCTCGACCGCGACGGAAAGGACATGGCCAAAGGTGGCGGCACGCTCTTCTTGGAGGGTGATAAAAAAGAATGGGAAGCTGCCGGGCACTGCGCTGTCTATACCTTTGACGATGAAGACGTCTTCATCTGTCATGGCTACAGTGTCTCGCAAAAAGGTGCCGCCATGCTCATTCAGCGTCCCATCAGCTGGACTGCCGACGGATGGCCGCTGCTGCCCTGAACTTCTCTTGCCATGTTTTGGAGCAGCCGGCACGTAGTGGTGTCGCTGCCGAAGACGGAGTACAGGCCCTGCGGCTCCTGTGGAGGGTCGCCCATGACAGGGTCGCCAGGCTGCCACATCTCGTGTCTCGCCTCGGCCTCGCCGCCCCATGCCCAGAAGTTACATCCGGCAATGGTCTTGTCTGCGGTAACGGCTTTCAGAATATGGGATAGGAAAGCATCGCGTGAAAGCGTGGTGGCCTTGGGACTGAAGCTGTAGCCGTCGCGGGGATAGCCAAACTCTTCGATGACCAAGGGCTTGCCAATCTCGCGGCACAGGGCTACGTGGCGGTCAATGTAGTCGGTGGTCTTGCTACAGGCCGCCGGGAGCATCTCTGCCAGCGAGTCGCTCTTGGCCCAACTCCAGTTTACGGGCCAGATATGGGCGGTAACATAGTCGATGTTGGGGTCTTGGCAGATGCGGCGGTGCAATGCCTCGTCGCCGTTGCATCCCCAGATGCCCTCGCAGCCCGTGGAGATAAGATGGTTGGGGTCGAGGCTGCGGATAAGGGCGGATGTCTCAGAAAGCCATGTGGCAAATTCGTTCTTCAGCGTGTCGCAGAAGGCCCGCGGCTCGTTGCCTATCTGCCACGCCATGATGGTGGGGTCGTCGGCATAGCGTTGCCGGGTGTAGCGGTTGGTGCGGCTGACGATGTGCTTCACGTGGCGAAGGAAGAGCTGCTGCGCTTCCTTGTTCTTGGAAAACTGTGCGGCATAGGCCGTATAGGCCGTATAGCCGTCATCGTTCTGGTCGGGCGGTGTGCCGCAGCCCGCATGTATGAGGTAGAAGGTGTAGCCGCCGCTCCATGCCCAGGAGTTGTTCAGGTAGAGCACGGCTTTCATCTGTCGCTGACCCATCTGCTGGAGCAGATAGTCCAGTCCGGCCAGCAGCGTGTCATTGTAGACCGTCGGGCTGGTCTGCAGTGTCGGCACAGCGCGATAGGATTCCTCGCCCGTACCGTCAGACCCCACCACGATGCGCAGGTTGTCGATGCCCATGCGGTGAAGGTCATCCAGCTCACGGCAGAGCCTTTGGCGGTCGCCGCCTTGTCCCTCACTGCCCAGAATGGCACCATACCAGAGGTTGGCGCCTATGTAACGATACTCGGTGCCGTCCAGCCACAGACGGCCGTCATGTTGGGTTACGAAATCCTGCGTTTCGTTCATACACTGGATATGAGTAGTGGCGATGGACATACAGATGAGCAATAGAAGTATGACATTGGCTTTCAGATTCTTCATAGGCATTATTGGCCTCCTGCCATGATGGTGATAACGGTGGAAATGTCGGCCACGTCGACGGCTCCGTCTTCGTTCACATCGGCAGTGTTGTCATAGGAAGTGTCGCCGGCCATGCAGCTGATGATAGCCGAGATGTCGGCCACGTCGACGGCACCGTCAAGGTTGACGTCGCCCACGATGCCTTTGGTGGCAAGGCTGCGGAAGTCGAAGAGACGGTTCTGCATGTTGCGAAGGGCCGTGATTTGCGTGAGCGACAGCGGACGGTTAAAGACGATGACGTCGTCGAAACAGGCGTCGGGCGAGCCCCAGAACGAGCCGCGGCCCAGATAGAACTCGCTGGCGTTGGCAAGGTGGTCGACCACGGCATTGTAGTCGAAGGCTGCACGGGTGGAGACAGCCTTGCCGTCGACCTCGCCGTTATACTTGTCGTTCTTCGTGGAGATGCCGTCGATGTAGACAGCGATGCCGCCCGTGGTGCTCGTGGCCTTGCGCGAGAAGACAACGGTGACGAGGTGCCACTGGCTTGTGGCAATGTTGCCGGTCTCGCGTGTCGAGGGATGGTTGATGTCGAGCCATTTGCCGGCGTTGTCGTTGAAGCCGGTGTAGCAGTTGCCTGTCATATAGAGGCGTGCGTCGCCGTTGACGAAGGCGAAGAGTGCGTCCCAGAGATTATCGTCGGTGCGCTTCACCCAGAAGGAGAGGGTGGCACCCTCGGGCAGCGAGTCGCCCAGCAAGGGGTTGTCCATCTTTACGTAGCTCTCCTTGGCGTTGGCTCCGAAGCTGAGATGCACCACGCGGCCAATGCGCATGGGGCCGCCGTCCTCAAGGGTGGGCAGCTTCGTGGTGCTGCGACGTAAAAGCTGGGCTTTCTGTTCCTCGTCGAAGGTGTTTGTCAGACCCTCGTCATCGAAGCCGTAATGGGCTACCATGCCCGTCGTCCAGTCAGCTTTCTGCTCGGCATTGGCTTCGGAGTAGGCCGTCACGACGTAGTCATGCTGCCAGAACCAGCCGGGAACGTCGAGGCGGGCGGTCAGCGTCACCTTCGTGTTCTCCTCCAAACCGTATGGGTTGTATTTGCCATACTCGGAGATGATGTCGGGATGGCTGCTCGTCCATGTCAGCGAAACGTCGCTCCCTTCGCTGACGATGTCGTAGAGGTAGGCATCGCGCATGAAGTTGCCCTTGTCAGTAACGGGGACTTTCTGCGTGTTCACCTGCCAGGCAAGGGCGTATTTGGGACTGTATTTGTAGCCCCAGACATTGACGCCGTTGGTGGTCATGGCGGTGAACGCGATGGCTTGGATGCTCTTCTGGTCCATCTGCTCGTAGACGATGACACCGTTGTAGGTCAAGGCGCCCAGCTTGAGGGCCAGGTAACTTGTTCCGGCATCGCGGGTCCATGTGCCGGTGTAGGCACCGCTGACAGTGCCGTCGGCGTTGAGGGTGATGCTGGCGGGTGTCACCTCTTCCATGTTCTTGTGGTCCATCTTATACTTGTGGATGAGTATCTGGTAGGTACCGGGAATTTCCTCCGTGGGCACCAACTCCTTCGTGGCTACGTCGGCGTCGGTAGCCTCCTCACCGTTATATTCGAAAGGAGCGGCGACGAGCCATCCGTTCTTGTTGAGGAACACCTGGTGAGTGCGCACCTGGTGGCCTATGGTGCCATCGTTGAACTTTGTATGATAGACGAGATAGGTGCGCCCGTCCTCGGCGGCGATGATGCTGTTGTGTCCCTGGGCACACTCGCCCACGGTCATGAATCCCCAGTCGTTATACGAACCCATGATTTTCTCGCCACGGTTGTCAGAACCGGCGCCGTAGTTCAGCACGTACTTATCGAAGATGGCTGAGCGGTTAGCAGCGTCCTTGTAAGGGCCGTTGGGCTTATCCGAACGGAATACGCGCATCTCGTAGCCGCCGTCAGGAGCAAAACCGCCGTAGCTGACGAAGAGATAATAGTAGTTGCCGATATGCTCGATGTACGGACCTTCGCCCGAGACGTAGTAGCCACCGCCAATCTTCGTGCCGAAGTAGGGGTCACTGGTCACGCCGTCGCTGCTACCGTTGGTCGAGGGGTAGGTGACGTCGTAGTCACGCAGACCGGTCTCCTCGTCGAGTTCGAGCATCCAGATGCCGCCGCTCCATGAGCCGTAGACGAGCCACAGCTTACCCTCCTCATCGTAGAAAACGGCGGGGTCGATGGTGTGGGGCCAGCGTCGTCCCCAGTTGTTACCTACGTTATAACGTGTGGGCAGCGACGACTGCGTGCCCAGCACAAGTTCCAGGTCGGTGTCCTTGTAGCTATGGTTGGAGTCCTTGAAGCCGCAGATGACTACTGGTCCCTGGTATTTGTACGGGCCGGTGATGCTGGAGGAGGTGAGCAGGATAATGCTCGAGTGCCATGAGTCGCCGTTGACGCTCAAGTAGCAGCACCACTTCTGCATCTTCTCGTTCCAGATGACGTCGGGAGCCCACATGTTGCCGTTGATGTCGTAGTTAGCATCGCTCTTTGCCGACCAGTTCATGGCGTTGAACTGCGGGAAGTCTACGTCCACACCGCCCTTCTTCACCGTCTTCACCGCCGGGGTGACGAAGGCCGAAGCGTTCGATGATGGTGTCCATGAAAGCGTCGCGCTCGTCCAGTTCTGCATGTCGGTGGTGTAGGCACATCCTTTATGTGAGCCGAAGACGTAGTAGCGCTGGGTACTTGGCTCGTAGACCACTGAGGGGTCGTGTACGCTGATCCTTTTTTTCGACGTGTTACTGTAGAGTGTTTTGGCCTCGTCCGAGGTCAGTTCTGTCTGTGCGCTGAGGCTGCAGAGATAGCAGAGGGCACAGAAAATGGTAGTTAATAGTCTCATTTTATTGTTAGTTTATCGTTAATCATTCTTGTTATGTATTGTTGTATGATGGCTTTCAGTTCCCGTTCCATCTGCTGTTGCTGCAGAACTTGGCCCACAAGGTTTGTCTGCATGAGCGAGTCGCTGAGGGCATAGATGGCGCGGGTCTTTGTTCCGTCGAACTGCAGCACGTGGCCGTACTTCACATACTGGTATGTGCCATTGAGGTAGTTTACGGCCCAGGTGTCCTCAGGCTTAGTAGCGAGGAGGTCGATGCCGAAGGCCACAAAGGGTTCCTCACAGCCTGTGAGACCCATCACGGTGGGCAGGATGTCGGTCTGCTGAGCAACCTTGGGTTGTATCTCGCCCTTGACACGTGTGGTGTCTGAAGGCTCATATATTATTATAGGTGAGCAAAAGCCGCCCAGGTCGGTCTGATAATAGGCATGGTCGCTTTGATTCGTATGGTCGCTGGTCAGCACGAAGATGGTGTTCTCGAACCACGGCTGGCGCGCGGCCTCTTGGAAGAAATGCCCTATGGCCATGTCAGTGTAGCGTATGCACTTGTGAATCTCTATGCCCTCCTCGGGGAAGCGGTCGGCATACTTTTTAGGCACTTTGTAGGGGTGGTGGCTGGTAGCAGTGAAGACAGCTGTCATGAAAGGCTGTTGCATCTCGGTCATCTTCGCACAGTAGTATTGCAGGAACGGCTCGTCCCAGATGGCCCAAAGGCCGTCGAAGTCGTCATGCCCGCCAAAGCGCGGGTCGTCTTCAAAGTCCTCGCGGCCATAATACTGCTGGAAGCCGGTCTTTCGGGCGAAGGCTTGAAAGCCCATCGAGCCACGTTGCGCCCCGTGGAAGAAGGCGGTCTCATAGCCTTGCTTTGTAAGCAGGCTGGCGATGCCGCTCACCTCGTTCATCGAAGCGGGAGTGAGGAAGAACGGTTCGACGAACATCGGGATGGCGGAGAGGATGCTCGGCATGCCGTCGATGCTCTTTCGTCCGTTGCAGTAAGACCACTGGAAGGTGGTCGAAAGGCCGATGATGCTGTCCACGCACGGGGTATAGCCCTTGTAATTGCCGTTCTCCAGGTCTTTATTGAGCGCACCGATATATTCACGGCCGAAGCTCTCGATGATGAGGACGACCACGTTCTTGGGGGTGAGAGGTGAGGGGTGAGTGGTGAGAGGTTTGTGTTCCGGTGAATACACGGCTGCCATCTCCTCCTCGCTACTGAAATAGTCAGGAACAGTGAAAACATCCTTGCCGATGGTACGGTAGATGGCGAAGGGCGTGTTGAGCACAAGGGCAGCGTCAATAGGCCGGTCAACGTACTGGCTGGCATTGCTGATGGTGATGGGCCTCACGGCGGTAGTAAAGCCTCCACGTATACCCGCCACGGCAAGGGGAACGATGATGGCCAAGGAGATGAGCATTTCCAAATCATATTGCCACCACAAAACCTTGCGATGTCCACCATTCCTATACAACCTCCACAGCGCATAGGCTACTATCACGGCCAGTACGACAAAGTACCAATGGTTCAGCGTCTCGGTGGCGATGATGCTCCAAATGTTACTTTCGTTCTGAAACTCATTGAAGACGGTTGTCGTAGTCCGCCGCATGGTGAACGGGAAATAGGCGGCGTCGGCCAGGCAGAGGGCCAGGGCGACAGTGTTCACTGTGACGAAAAGCACTTTGCACATCTTCTGCCACCAAGCCCAGTTCTCCTTCCAGTGGAGGGGCAGTAGCATCAGCACGATGTAGACCGAGTTGGTGATGAGGATGGCCGACGTGTCGAACATCAGTCCTCCCTTCCACAGCTCCCACGACAACCCTTGTGAGAAGTAGCTCCAGTTGTCAAGAAGGTAAGCCACGCGGGCTATCTGATAGACCACGTAGGCAAGCAGTAGGTTGCACACCACTGCAAAGATGGGCCGGGAGGTTAGTCGGTTCATTTACGATTTACGTATTTTAGATTTTCGATTTGTTTGCAGACCATCATGAGTTACGAGGCTATGGTGCTGGCAATCTTGTCGATGTTCATGCTGCGGGCGCTGGCATCGAAGATGTCCTTGTAGAGGCCGCCCTGGGCATAAACCTCGGTGGGCGTTCCACCCTGCACCACGCGTCCCTGCTGGAGCACGTAGATATGGTCGGCATCGATAATCTGGCCGATGTTGTGCGAGATGATGATGACCGTGCGTCCCTGCTTGATGGCGTCGATACTCGCCTTGATCTGCTCGGTGGCGATGGCGTCGAGGCTGGCCGTCGGCTCGTCGAGGAAGATGATGGGCGGGTTCTTCAGGAACATGCGGGCGATGGCAATCCTCTGCTGCTGTCCGCCGCTGAGCTGCAGGGCCGGCGTCTCAAAGCCGTGGGGCAGCGCGGCCACCTGGTCGTAGACGTAGGCCTTGCGGGCTGCCTCCACCACGTCGTCGTGTGTAGCCGAGGGGTTGCCGTAGCGGATGTTCTCCTCGATGGTGCCGTCGAAGATGTGGTTCTTCTGCAGCACCAGGCCCACATGCTCGCGCAGCCACTGCGTGTCCCACTGTTGCAGGTCGGTGCCGTCGAGCATGATGCTGCCTTCCTGCGGGTTGTAGAACTTGTCGAGCAGGTTGACGATGGTGCTCTTGCCTGCTCCGCTGAGGCCTACGAGGGCCGTAATCTTCCCGCTGGGGATGTGGAGCGACACGTCGGTAAGGGCCTTTGTTCCTCCGGGATAGGTGAAGTGAACATTTTGCATCACGAAGTCGCCCTTCACCTTTTCGGGCTTGTGCTTTCCAGAGGGCTCCACCTCGCCGTCGGCATCGAGAATGCCGAAGAATCCCTCGGCATAGATGAGCGCGTCGTTCATGTCGTCGTAGATGCGGTGCAGCTGGCGGATGGGTGCGCTGACGTTGGCGAAGAGCATCACGTGGTACATAATCTTACCTATCGTCATGCCAGGATAGTCGATGAGCACGAGGTAGGCCGTGAGGATGATGATGAGTACGGTGCCTATCTGCTCTAAGAAGCTCTTCAGACCGTTGAATAGGTAAGCCTGCTTGCGCGTGTTCAGCTGCAGGTCGGTCATGTTGCGCTGTATGCCGGCCTGTCGGTCGGCCTCTATCTGTTCACGGTTGAACGACTTGATGACGGTGATGCTCTCCAAGATATTCAGGATGCCCTGGCTCACGGCCTGATGACCGCCAAATATACCACGTCGACCACCCTTCATGCGCGCCGCCTGGACGTAGGTCACATAGAAGTAGAGCGGCACAATGCACAGCGCCACCAGTCCTACGTAGAAGTTAGCAGCGAACATCAGCCCCAAGGCGAGGATGGCGCTGGTGAAGAGCGGCAGAATCTCGATGAAGAAATTATTTACTGTCGAGCTCAGGCTCATTATGCCCCGGTCGATGCGCGACTGCAGCTTACCCGTCTCGTTGCCCTCGCTGCTGAAGAAAGCCATGCGGAACGACAGGATGCGGTCGACGACGCGCAGCGACAGGTCGCGGCTCACCAGGATGCGCATCCTTTCGCCATAGTAGCGCTGGAAGAAGGTCACCAGCGCGCCCACCACCTCCTTGCCTAAGAGGATGATGCTGATGACGGTGAGTATCTTCACCGCAGCCGACCACTGGAAGCCGTCTGGTTGCTGCACCAGCGCGTTGATGGCGTCAACGGCACGGTCGAGCACCACAGCATTCACCTGCGCCATCAGCGATCCGATGAGCGTCAGCACCAAGGTGATGAAAATCAACCACCGGTAGGGCAACACAAAAGGCATGATGTTACGAAGCAGACCCCAGATAGTCATCTTCGTCGTAGGGGTTGGAATGTCGTTGTTCATTATTCACTTACTACTTTCCATTTACGTTTGGCAAATTTGCTGCAAAAATACAAATAAAAGATGAACCTTCCAAATTATTCGCATTTTTCTTTCGTTTATTTGTCTGTTTCAATTAATAATCGTAATTTTGCAGCAGTAATTGAAAACGTTTTAAGTCATGACTATGACACTAAAAAACTTCGTATGTTGCGACGCTAACGCAACCAAGCGCATCCTCATCATGGCCGGGGCCATCCTCCCCGTCCACCATGCAACGGCTGCCGATGACAATAGTCCTTCGACAGCCGTTGCCACTCCTGAGCGACCCAACATTGTGTTCATCCTGGCCGACGACATGGGCTACGGCGACTTGGCCTGCTACGGCAACCAGTACATCCAGACGCCCAACATCGACCGACTGGCCCGCACCGGCACCTCGTTCACCCAGGCCTATGCCGGCAGCGGCATCAGTTCGCCCTCACGCTGCTCGCTGATGACGGGACGTAACAGTGGCAATACCCGCATACGCGACAATCAATGCTACGCCGGAGGGCTCACAGGGCTGAAAATCAACCCACAGGGTGACACCACCATCGTGCGCCGTGCCAACCTCCTGCCCGAGGACACCACGCTGGCCACCGTACTGAGCGCCGCCGGATATCGCACCTGTTTGGTGAACAAGTGGCATCTGGACGGCTACGACCCTCAGGCAGCGCCCAACCACCGGGGATTCCACGAGTTCTACGGATGGACCATCTCTACCGTGCACTCAAACGCGCCCTACTACTACCCTTACTACCGGCTGCACGGCGACTCGCTCATCAACATCACCGAGAACGAGAACGACGCCCACGTTCGCCATAACACGGAGATTTCCACCGACGATGCCATCGCCTTCATCCATCGTAACAAGGAGCGACCCTTTTTCCTCTTCTTAGGATACGATGCACCGCACGAGCCCTACAACATTGACGACACCTCCTGGTACGACGAGCAGGGAGACTGGAGTGCCAACACCAAGCGCTACGCCGCCCTCGTCACCCACATGGACTACAACATCGGCCGCCTGCTGGCCACCCTCGATGCCCTCGGCTTGCGTAAAAACACACTCGTCATCTTCGCCAGCGACAACGGTGCCGCCGTCATGGCCCCACTCAAAGAGCTGAACTGCGGCGCTGGCCTGAAAGGCCGCAAGGGCCAGCTCTACGAGGGAGGAATCCGCGTGCCCCTCATCGTCAACCAGCCCGGCCGCGTGCCTGCACGACAGACAGACAACCTGGTCTACTTCCCCGACTTCATGCCCACGCTGGCCGCCATCGCCCACGGTGTCTGCCCGAAGACCGACGGCATGGACATCGCGCCCCTTTTCTTCGGCCAGGATATCGACACCGACAGCCGACCCCTTTATTGGGAGTTCCCCGGCAAGCAGCGTGCCCTGCGCCACAACGGATGGAAGGCCGTCAGCGTGAAGAAAGGTGCACCCCTGGAGCTATACCGTATCAAAGAAGACCCCTTGGAGCAGCATGACTTGGCCAAGGACTATCCCACCCTGCTCCAGCAGATGGACAGCCTCATGCATCAGATGCGAACACCATCACCCAACTATCCCATCGACGGGGAATAATAAAGCAAACGTAACGCCCGTTAACTGCCATCCGGCGGAACAGACCATTTGATAAGTTCAGACTTTGAACGGCTTCCTCTGATAGAAAGAACGGCTTTTTAGCATCTAAAGAACGGCTTTTTAGCATCCAAAGAACGGCTTTTTCAAATCGAAAGAACGGCTTTTTCTCTCCGAGGCTCCTTTGGGGGTTTCGGGCAGGGGTTACGTTTTTTGCCGTATTAATGAAAAAATATGCAAAAATATTTGGCGGTTTACGGCATTATTCGTACTTTTGCAGCCGAATTTCGAATAAATATACTGATATGAAAGAGAAGAACAGCCGGTTAGAGGCTCTGCGACTTATCATCTCCAGCCAGGAGATGGGCAGTCAGGAGGAGCTGCTCGACGCCCTGCAAAAGGAAGGATTCCAACTGACACAGGCCACGCTGAGCCGCGACCTGAAACAGCTGAAGGTGGCCAAGGCGGCCACGATGAGCGGCAACTATGTCTACGTGTTGCCCAACGAGTCGATGTACAAACGGGTGAGCAGTCCCTCGTCGGTGCGCGAGATGATGCAGATTCCTGGATTCCTGAGCATCAACTTCTCAGGAAACATGGGCGTCATCAAGACACGGCCGGGATATGCCAGCGCGATAGCCTGGAACATTGACAGCAGCGACATCCCGGAGATACTGGGCACTATCGCCGGCGACGACACCATATTTATTGTGTTGCGCGAGGGAACCTCCAAGCTTGAGCTGACCGAGGCCCTGAGTAAGGTGGTGCCGAATATGAAGTGAGGAGTTAGGAGTTAAGAATGTTTATGGAACAGGAACAAGAAATAGAAATACTTGTTGCGGCACCGGAGCATGAGGTCTATGTGGACACTATCCTGGAGACCATCTCCGAGGCTGCCAAGGTGCGTGGAACGGGCATCGCCAAGCGAACGCACGAGTACCTTACGAAGAAGATGCAGGAGGCGAAGGCCGTCATCGCTCTGAGCAAGAAGGACAGACGCTTTGCAGGTTTCAGTTACATTGAGACGTGGGGAAACAAACAGTATGTCACCACGAGCGGACTCATCGTCCATCCCGACTTCCGGGGGCTGGGCATCGCCAAGCGTATCAAGGACATGACCTTCACGCTGGCCCGCATGCGCTGGCCACATGCTAAGATTTTCTCGCTGACCAGCGGAGCGGCGGTGATGAAGATGAATACCGCGCTGGGCTATCAGCCTGTCACCTTCGACGACCTCACTGACGACGAGGCTTTCTGGAAAGGCTGTGAGGGATGCGTCAACTATCCCGTGTTGCGTGAGCGTAACCGTAAGTTCTGCATCTGCACCGCCATGCTCTTCGACCCCACGGAGCATCTGCCGGCAAAGATTCCCGACGAGGTGATTTCACGAATACGCCACCTCGAAGAATTGGATGAGTCCTGATTTTCAACCACGAATTACACGAATTTATCGAATCAATATGGACAAGAAGAAAGTTGTTGTCGCCTTTTCAGGCGGCCTTGATACCAGTTACACAGTGATGAAGCTCAGCCAGGACGGCTGGGAGGTCTATGCTGCCTGTGCCAATACCGGCGGCTTCTCGGCTGAGCAGTTGAAGAAGAACGAAGAGAACGCCTACAAGCTGGGCGCAAAGCAGTATGTGACCCTCGACGTGACGCAGGAGTACTACGAGAAGTCGCTGAAATACATGATTTTCGGCAACGTGCTGCGCAATAACTGCTACCCCATTTCGGTGTCCTCAGAACGTATCTTCCAGGCCATCGCCATCGCCCGCTATGCCCGTGAGATAGGTGCTGATGCTATTGCCCACGGCTCGACGGGTGCAGGCAACGACCAGATACGTTTCGACATGACCTTCCTCGTCATGGCTCCCGGTGTGGAGATTATCACCCTGACCCGCGACAAGAAGCTGACCCGCAAGGAGGAGGTGGACTACCTGAACGAACATGGCTTTGAGGCCGACTTCGCCAAGCTGAAGTATTCTTATAATGTGGGTATTTGGGGAACCAGCATCTGTGGAGGTGAGCTCCTCGACCCCACACAGGGACTGCCCGAGGAAGCCTATCTGAAGCACGTCACCGCCAAGGGCGACTCACTGCTGAAGATTGAGTTCGAGAAAGGAGAAATCGTTGGTGTGAACGGCGAGAAGTTCACCGACCGCGTAAAGGCCATCCAAAAGATTGAGGAGATAGGTGCCTCCTATGCCATCGGTCGTGACGCCAACGTAGGCGACACCATCATCGGCATCAAGGGCCGCGTAGGTTTCGAGGCCGCTGCTCCGAAGCTCATCATCGAGGCTCACCGTCTGTTAGAGAAGTCGACGCTGAGCAAGTGGCAGCAGTACTGGAAGGACCAGGTGGCCAATTGGTACGGCATGTTCCTCCACGAGAGCCAGTACCTGGAGCCCGTCATGCCCGACATTGAGGCTATGCTCCTGTCGAGCCAGCGCAATGTTACTGGCACAGCCATCCTTAAGCTGCGCCCCTTCGGTTTTGAGACCGTCGGTATAGACAGCCCCAACGACCTGACCCGTTCAAAACTTGGCGAGTATGGCGAGACACAGACTGGATGGACTGCCGACGAGGCCAAGGGATTCATCAAGGTCAGCTCGACGCCGTTGCGTGTTTACTACGGCATACACCCCGACGAACAGAGATAATGAACACAAAAGAACTGCAGCTGCTTTGCGAACGCAACCGCAAGCGCCTTGTGGAGGTGGTCTATCGTGCAAAGGCCGGGCACATCGGCGGCGACCTGTCGTGCCTGAACATGCTCACGGCACTCTATTTCCACGTCATGCAGGGCCTTGAACCAGCTAACCCGAAAGTAGCAGACCGCGACCGCTTCGTGCTCTCAAAGGGTCACTGCGTGGAGGCGCTCTACGTAACTTTGGAGGCACGTGGTTTCCTCAAGCCGGAGGTGCTCGACACCCTCGGACAGTTCGGTTCCATCCTCAGCGGCCACCCCACGATAGAGGTGCCCGGCATCGAGGTGAACAGCGGTGCCCTGGGTCACGGACTGTCCATTGGCGTGGGCATGGCCCTTGCCGCAAAGATGGACTCCCTGCCGGAGGGGATTTGCAATCCCCGACCTGCTGGAGGGGATTTGCAATCCCCGACATACCGAGTATTTGTCCTCATGGGCGACGGCGAACAGGGCGAGGGTAGCATCTACGAGGCCGCTATGGCCGCCCACCGCTATCACTTAGACAACCTTGTGGCCATCATCGACCGCAACCACCTGCAGATCTCCGGCAACACCGAGGACGTGATGCCCTTGGAGAGCATTGCCGACCGCTGGACGGCCCTCGGATGGGAGGTAGCTACACTCAACGGTGATAACATGGCCGACATCCTGCATGCTTTCAACACCATCGACTACAACAACGGACGGCCCCACCTGCTCATCTCCAACACTACGAAGGGCCGTGGAGTGAGCTTCATGGAGGGCATTGCCAAGTGGCATCACGGAGTGCTCAACGAGGAACAGTGCCGCCAGGCCGTAGCAGAAATAGAGGCCCGCATCGCACTACTGATGTAATTAGTGAATAAAATTGTAACTTCTAACTCCTAACTCCTCACTTCATGACTGCTTGCAGGAAACAGTTTACTGATACGCTTTTGGAACTGGCACGTGCCGACAAAGATATTATCGCGGTGACCACCGATGCCCGTGGTTCGGTTACCCTTGGCGATTTCGCCACCGAGCTGCCTGCTCAGTTTGTGGAGTGTGGCATTGCCGAGCAGAATGCTGTCGGCATCAGCGCCGGACTGGCTCACAGTGGGAAAAAGGTGTTCTGCTGCGGCCCGGCCTGCTTCTACGTTGCCCGCTCGCTGGAGCAGGTGAAGGTAGACCTGGCTTACAGCCGCAACCCCGTCACTGTGCTCGGCGTCAGCGGCGGCGTGGCCTACGGTGCGCTGGGAGCTACCCATCACTCGCTCCATGACATCGCCGTCCTGCGCACCTTTCCCGGCATGACCATCTGTCTGCCCAGCGACTGGCGTGTGACACGGAAGCTGGTGAAGTTCCTGGCCAATGGTCAATGGTCAATGGCCAATGGTCAATGTCCGAAGCCTTGCTACATCCGAGTAGGACGTGCCGCTGTTCCAGATGTCTATGACAACGACGACTTTATCTTCGAGCCCGGCCGTGCCATCACCGTCGCCGAGGGCAACGACCTCACCATTGTGGCCACTGGCGAGACCGTCTGGCATGCCCAGCAGGCCTCGCTTCGTCTGAAGGAGCAGGGCATCGGTGCCCGTGTGCTCGACTGCTCATGGCTCAAACCCTTCGATGAGGAGGCCATTCGAAATGCAGCCCGTGAGACCGGCCGCATCATCACCGTCGAGGAGCACAGCCGTTTCGGCGGCCTTGGTGCCATGGTCTGCGAGGTGCTCAGTGAGCAGCCTGTCCCCGTGCGCATCCTTGGTATTCCCGACGAGGACGTTATCCACGGTACTAACGCCGAGATTTTCCACCACTACGGCCTCGATGCCGAGGGCATCGTCCGTGCCGCCACCTGTTTCCTCTGAGATGGACTTCAACCAACTCATCACTACTGTCAACGACGCGCTGTGGACCTACGTGCTCATCGGCGCGCTCATTGGCTGTGGCCTGTGGTTCACGTGGAAGACGCGCTTCGTGCAGTTCCGCATGGTGGGCGAGATGTTCCGTCTGCTCACCGACTCGGCGGTCTACACATCGAGTGGCGTAAAGCATATTACCTCGTTCCAGGCCTTTGCCGTCTCTGTGGCCACTCGTGTAGGCACAGGTAACCTCGCCGGCGTAGCCACGGCCATTGCCGTCGGTGGCCCCGGGGCAGTGTTCTGGATGTGGGTCATCGCGCTCATCGGCTCGGCCACGGCCTTTGTGGAGTCTACCCTTGCCCAGCTTTACAAGCTGCCCAACAAAGATTCCTTCATCGGCGGCCCAGCTTATTACATCCAGCGGGGCCTGCACAAGCGGTGGATGGCCGTGCTCTTCGCCATTCTCATCACCTGCCAGTTCGGCCTGTCGAACAACTCCATACAGGCCAACACCATCTGCGGAGCCATGCAGGAAGCCTTCGGAATAGCCCCCCTGTGGATGGGCTGTTTCCTGGTTGCCATTTCGCTGATTATTGTCTTTGGCGGCATACAGCGCATCGCCCGAGTCAGTGCGGTGCTGGTGCCCCTCATGGCCGTGGGCTACGTGATACTGGCCCTTGTGGTTCTTGCCATGAACATCGACCTGATTCCCCATGTGTTCAAAGTTATTGTGCTCGATGCCTTCGGCTTTGAACAGGTGGCGGGCGGCGGACTGGGTGCTGCGATGATGAACGGCATCAAGCGTGGGCTCTTCTCCAACGAGGCCGGCGAGGGCAGTGCGCCTAACGTGGCAGCGACGGCATCGGTTTCCCATCCTGTGAAGCAGGGGCTCATACAGGCCCTCGGTGTCTTCACCGACACGCTGCTCGTCTGCTCCTGCACAGCGTTCATCATCCTCATCAGCGGTCTCTACCAGGTGCCCGAGCTCAACGGCATCACCCTAACACAGTCTGCCCTGCAGAGCGAGGTGGGAGCCTCCGGCCCCGTGTTCGTGGCCATAGCCATCTTCCTCTTTGCCTTCTCCAGCATCATCGGCAACTATTATTACGGCGAGGCCAACATCCGTTTCATCACGCGAAACTCTCAACTCTCAACTCTTAACTCTCAACTCATCATGACCCTTTACCGCCTCTTCTCTGGTGGCGTGATGGTAATGTTCGGCGCAATGGCCAGCCTCGAGCTGGTGTGGAACATCGTCGATTTCTTCATGGCCTTCCTCACGGCCTGCAATCTTGTGGCCATCGTCCTCCTGGGCCGCTACGCCTTCCGCCTGCTCGACGACTACCGGCGGCAGAAACGTCAGGGCATAAAAGAACCCGTGTTCCACCGCAGCCAGTTGCCTGAGATAGAACACGAGCTCGAATGTTGGGAATAGTCACTACATCTCCGCCATGACGTCGATGACGGATGCGATGTCGGCCACGTCGACTGTATAGTCTCCGTTCACGTCGGCTTTATCCTTGTACTGCAGGCTGCTACCTGCCATCACATCGATGATGGTGGCGATGTCGGCCACGTCTACGGCGCCGTCGCCGTTCACGTCGCCCTTCAGGGTGGGTTTTTCCTTCCAGCAGAGGTAGCCGGGATTCTCTGTGCCTCCGTCTATGTGGGCGTACGAACCGTCTGTATGGTTCCTGTCATACGTCGTGCCCTGCCCGCCAAGGATGCTGTTGCAGACCCAAATCGGTCATCAGAAAACGTACCAAGACTTTGAGCCGTTTTTCATTTCTCATTTCTCATTTTTCATTTAGCGGAGCGCAGAAAGCCGTTCTTTCCCATCGAAAAAGCCGTTCTTTCAAATCGAATAAGCCGTTCTTTCTATGGGAAAAAGCCGTTCTTTCTATGGGAAAAAGCCGTTCTTGCTCCATTTCATTACGCAAGCGTCTCCTTCGTCGCCGAGCGCTTTGCCGCAGAGTAAGTCATTAAAACCCAGAGTCCATCTTAATGACCGATTAGGGACAAAGCGTGGTTATTTGCCCTGACGGAATCGGATAAGCCGTCCCTTTGCCACTGTTGCGAAAGTATTTGAGACGTATTTTAAATGTGGAGTAGCAGAAAAGGTGTACCTTTGTCTCACTTTTTCAACCTATAACCATTATGAAGAGACCGAGACTGCTATTTTTGCTGCTTCCTCTGCTGCTGCAGACGGCAACAGTGCGTGCCGATGACTACTCGACGATGCACGCCGAAAAGATTCAGAACCCCATGCTGTGGGCCGACGTGCCCGACCCCGACGTGATTCGCGTCGGCGACACTTTCTACTTAGTGAGCACCACGATGCACCTCATGCCCGGTGCTCCCGTCATGGCCTCGAAGGACCTGAAGAACTGGGAGACGGTGGGCTACATCTTCGACAAGCTGACTGACTCTCCGAAGTACGACCTGTCGTTCTCGCTGCCCCTTGACCAGCAGGAGGGCAAGGAGGGTGTTGGCACGGTCTACGGCCGCGGCCAGTGGGCCACGTCGCTGAAGTACCACGACGGCAAGTTCTGGGCCCTGCTGGCTCCCAACGAGATGAGTGCTATGGGCGATACTTATATCTTTACCGCTCCGAAGGCTGAGGGTCCCTGGACGATCCATTCCCGCCTGCGCCATTTCCACGACGCCACGCTGTTCTTCGACGATGACGGCACGCCTTACGTGTTCTTCGGCACGGGCGAGATGTGCCAGCTGAGCCGCGACCTGAAGAGCGTTGTCGAGGGCAGCCTGCGCCACTACTTCAACCGTGAGGAGGACGAGCGCGGACTGCTGGAGGGCACCCGCGTCATCAAGCGGGGCGGCACGTACTACGCCCTGCTCATCAGCCATGTCTACGGGCCGGGCCGCCACCGCCGCGAGGTGTGCTACCGCACCAACGACCTGAAGGCCGAGAAGTGGGAGAAGCAGGTCATCCTCCAGAGCGACTTCGGCGGCTTCTCCTATCTGGCACAGGGCACCATCGTCGACACCGAGGAGGGCGACTGGTATGGTGTCATGTTCCAGGACCGTGGCGGCGTAGGGCGTGTGCTCACGCTGTCGCCCTGCCGCTGGATTGACGGCTGGCCGATGCTGGGCGATGCGAACTACAAGGTGCCCGACGTGATGCGCCCCTACAAGAGCGGACTGCCTGAGAAGACCATTGTGAAGGCCGACGACTTCTCGGCTGAGAAGCTCGGACTGCACTGGCAATGGAACCATAACCCGGTGGACAATGCCTGGAGCCTGACGGAGCGTCCCGGGTTCCTGCGGCTGAAGACCAGCCGTGTGGTGCCCAACCTCTACCTTGCTCCCAATACGCTGACACAGCGCATGGAAGGCCCGACGTGCACCGGCGCTATTTGTATCGAGTTCTCCAAGATGAAGGATGGCGACTGCTGCGGCTTCTCGGCCTTCAACGGAGACAGCGGCGTGCTCACCCTCAAGAAGGTAGGCAAGAACTATTTCTTAGAGATGAGCGAGCAGAAGGTCACGCTCACCGAGCGCGAGAAGGCCGTGACCAACGTCGATGAGAAGATGGTCAAGGGTGTCGCCATCTCTGCCCTCTACCCCAAGGCCACGAAGATTTGGCTGCGCATAGACGGCGACTTCCGTCCCGGTGAGCGTGGCGGGCGAGATGCTGCCAACTTCTACTACAGCATGGACGGCGAGCAGTGGGAGCAGATAGGCACCGAGAACTACCGCATGATTTTCGACTACCGTCGCTTCTTCATGGGCTCGAAGTTCGCCATCTTCAACTATGCCACGAAGAAGGCAGGAGGATATATCGACGTGGACTGCTTCGACTATAAAAGAATGAAAGAATAAAAAATGAAGAAATGAAAACCTCAAAATAATAATTTAAATTATGAAACACAAAAGTCTAATCGTTTATTGTTTATTGTCAATTGTTTATTGTTTAAAAGTGCAGGCTGCCCCAGACCCGAACTTTTACATTTTCCTCTGTTTCGGACAGTCGAACATGGAGGGTGCCGCCCGTCCTGAGGCTCAGGACTTGGCCAGCCCCGGCCCGCGTTTCCTGCTCATGCCCGCCGTCGACTTCCCCGACAAGGGCCGTAAGATGGGCGAATGGTGCGAGGCCACGCCTCCCCTCTGCCGTCCGAACACCGGTCTGACCCCGGCTGACTGGTTTGGCCGTACGATGGTTGCCTCCACTCCCGAGAACATCAAGATTGGCGTCATTCACGTGGCCATCGGCGGTATCGACATCAAGGGATTCCTCACCGACAGCATCCAGAGCTACGCCGAGAAGAAGGCTCCGGGCTGGATGAAGGGCATGCTCGCCGCCTACGGCAACAATCCTTACGAGCGGCTCGTCACCTTGGCCAAGAAGGCTCAGCAGGACGGTGTCATCAAGGGTATCCTGATGCACCAGGGCGAGACCAACACCGGCGACCCGAAATGGGCCGGCATGGTGAAGCAGGTGTATGAGAACCTCTGCGGCGACCTGCAGCTGAAGCCCGAGGAGGTGAACCTCTACGTGGGCAACATCGTACAGGCTGGCGGCAAGGGCGTCTGCATAGGCTGTAAGAAGCAGATCGACGAGCTGCCACAGACCATCCACACCTGTCAGGTCATCTCTTCCGACGACTGCACGAATGGCCCCGACCGCCTGCACTTCGACGCTGCCGGCTATCGTGAGCTGGGCTGCCGCTATGGCGAGGCCGTGGCCCGTCACCTGGGCTTCGAGCCCCGTCGCCCCCGCATGGAGGTGGCCAAGAAGATTGAGGTGCCCGCCGATGCTGTCGTCGCCGAGACCACCATTCCCGGCAACGACTTCCCGAAGGTCGACAAGCAGGGCCGTGCCTACTTCCGCATCCAGGCTCCCGAGGCCCGTAAGGTCATCGTCGACATCTGCAACAAGAAGTACGACATGCAGCCCGACGGCAAGGGCGGCTTCATGGCCGTCACCGACCCGCTGCCCGTGGGCTTCCACTATTATTTCATGAACATCGACGGTGTGAACTTCGTCGACCCTGCCTCCGAGACCTTCTTCGGCTGTAACCGCGAGTCGGGCGGCATCGAGATTCCCGAAGGTCCCGAGGGCGACTACTACCGTCCGCAGCAGGGCATCGCCCATGGCCAGGTGCGTAGCATCTACTACCACAGCCCCAACTCTAAGTTCGGCGAGTGGCGCCATGCCTTGGTCTATACGCCTGCCGAGTACGAGCTGGCCAAGAATGCCAAGAAGCGCTATCCTGTGCTCTACCTGCAGCATGGCATGGGCGAGGGCGAGACCAGCTGGGCCATCCAGGGCAAGATGCAGCACATCATGGACAACGCCATTGCCAGTGGCGAGGCCGTTCCGATGCTCGTCGTCATGGAGAGCGGCGACATCAAGGGTCCCTTTGGCGGCGGCAACAACCGTCAGGGCATGAGCGAGTACGGTGCATCGTTCTATCCCGTGCTGCTCAACGACCTCATCCCCTACATCGACGCTAACTTCCGTACGAAGAGCGACCGCGAGAACCGTGCTATGGCCGGACTGTCATGGGGTGGTCACCAGACCTTCGACGTCGTCCTGCAGAACCTCGACAAGTTCGCCTGGCTCGGAACGTTCAGCGGTGCCATCTTCGGCCTTGACGTGAAGACGGCCTACAACGGGGTCTTTGCCAACGCCGACGAGTTCAACAAAAAGATACATTATATGTACATGAACTGGGGCTCCGACGACTTCATCAAGAGCGGCCCCATCGTAGAGCAGCTGCGCGAGCTGGGCATCAAGGTAGAAGCCAGCGAGTCAGCCGGCACCGCCCATGAGTTCCTCACCTGGCGCCGTGGTCTCCACGAGTTTATCCCACACCTGTTCAAGCGCTAAAGCCTTATCCTCCGCCACAACCAGCGGGGGATAAGCCTCCACAGGAAGGTAAGGACGCGGTAACGGAAGTCTATCACACGGACATGGCGCTGGCGGTAGACAGACTTTACGATGTCGCTCGCCACCGCCTCTGGACGCATCAGCATGGGGTAGTCGAAGTCGCCGTTAAGCAAGGCGGTGTCGACAAACCCCGGGCGGATGTCCGTGAAGCGGATGTCCAGCTTCCGTTGCCGTGCCTGCTGCTCCAAGGCTTCGAGGTAACAGGCTTGCAGGGCTTTCGTGGCAGAATAGGCAGGAGCAGGCCCCAGCCCCTTCGTGCCCGCTATGGAGGTGATGGCGGCGATGTGACCGCTGCCTCGTTCGGCGAAGTACCTGTAGGCCGCGCCAATCATCCTGGTAAACCCTACGGCGTTTGTCTCCATCGTGCACAGTTCAATGTCAGCCTCCAACATGCGGTTCTGCCTGCCGATGCCTGAAGCGTGGAAATAGAGGTCCATTCCGCCGAGCCTTTCTACGAGGCCCAGCAACCGCTCCTCAGCATCGGGGCTGGTCACGTCGATGGTCATCGCCTCTACACGCTCAGGGGCCATCGCCTTCAGCTCCAGTAGTGGCTCCTCGCGTCGGGCAGCCACGCCAAGATGCCAGCCGTCGGAGAGTAGCAGTCGTGCCACTTCCCTGCCAATGCCGGAGCTGGCACCAACAATGATTGCCTTCTTGCCTGTTGTCATTCTTTCCTATTTTTCATGATTCTTCAACCACTGCCAGCACTTGCTCCAGCTGGTGGGGAAACGCCAGTGACCACTCGAAGGGGTAATGTCTTTCTCCTTCGGAGCTTGAATTTCGTTCCATGCTGCCCAGATACTGGTGGGTGAACAAGTGTCGTCGCTATAGCCCCACGACATGAAGGTGGGCACTTCCAGCATACGGGCGAAGTTGACCACATCGTAGTATTGCAGCGTCTGCACGGCCTGTTCCTCGGGGATGTCCACCTGCCCGTCTTTGTAGCGACGGGATTCGTCGACGTATTGCCAGGAGAAGAATTTCGGCCATCCTCCTGCCCGCTGGTGAAGGAAGCCGGTGAGGTCGCAAAGGGCGGGATAGAACGGTGCACAGGCCGTCACCTTCTCGTTGAGTGCCGCCGTGATGATGGTCAGCGCTCCACCCTGTGAACCGCCAGTGACAATGACATTTTTGCCGTCCCACTCGGGAAGGGAGCAAAGGAAATCGACGGCCCGGGCACAGCCCACATACACATCTTTATAATAATAGGTGTCCTTCGAGGCCATGCCGCGGCGCATATAGTCGTCGCAACGCTCATGGCGCATCTTGTCGTAGACATCGTCGGGCAACAGCTGGTCGTTGTCGTGAATCTCTATCTTCAGGTAGATGTAGCCCTGTTTGGGGAAGAAATCGGAGGGATAGATCTTGGTGCTGCCGGCACCGGGAGGGCAGAGGACGACGGGGAAAGTCTGGGTATTGAGAGCGGATACCTTGGGCATGGTGAGAAAACCCTGTATCCACTTTTCCTTGCCCACATGGAGACGGACTCGCTTGGTGACGAACTGTTCGTTGGTGGCATCGGGAATGTCGGTATATTCGGGCTCTATCGGCTGCTTGCGGGCCTCTGCTAAGGCTTTCTGCCAGAAGGCTTTGAAGTCGGAGGGCATTGGCGAGAAGGTTCTGATGTCCTCCGGCGAAAAAGCCACCTTCACCAAGTCCTTGTAGGTCTTGCCGTCGGCGGCGCGAAACTCATATTGGCAGGCCATGAAGCCAGGTTCCGGGAGTGTGCCCATGGAAACGACGGCCTCGCCATCGCAGAAGGCCACGGAGTCGAACTGCTCGGGCAGGAACATCTCCTTGCCTACCTTGTAGTGCAGCATCGTCCCGTGGACGGGAACGCCACCTTCTCGGGCCAGGATGTGGAGCGTGGCCTGCTGGCCCAGGGCATAGTGACCGTCGGCATGGTTGGTCGTGGCCACAGTTTCGACGAAGGGTTTGCGCGGATTGCCAAACTCCTGCTGGAAGGTCTGAGCACTTACGGCCAGCGTGGTCAGGCACAGCCCCAGCATGATTCTAAAGGTTCTGCTCATTTCAGGCTGATGGTTTGTGAGAGTGATTCGACACCAAGGTCGGAGGAACGAGGTGAGGGTGCGGCAGAGCTGACCGTAATGGTGTAGTCGCCCTTCACCAGTTTGGAGGAGCCGTCTTCAAGAACAGTCATCAGGCGCTCCAAGGGGATGGTGAACTCCACCACCTTCTGGCTGCCTGCCTTTACCGTCACTCGCTGGAAAGCGGCGAGCTGCTGCAAGGGAGCCGAGACACCGGCACCGGGAGCCGAGACATAGACCTGTGGCGTCTCGGTGACGTCCCATTTAGAGCCGTTCGTCAACGTCAGGCTGACGTCGACTCCCTTCTTTTGGTCGGCCTTCACTTGCAGCCCTTCGTATTTCACCTGTCCGTAGCTCAGGCCGAAGCCGAAGGGGAAGAAGATGTTGTCGGACATATATTTATAGGTACGCCCGCGCATAGAGTAGTCGTCGAAGGGCGGCAGTTTGTCGCCGTCGGCTGGGAAGGTGACGGGCAGGCGTCCCGAGAAGTTCGCATCGCCGAAGAGCACGTCGGCCAGGGCATAGCCGCCCTCCTGACCGGGGTACCAGGCCATGACCACGGCGTCGGCCAGCTGGCACACCTCGCGCACATCGACGGGGCTGCCGCCGGTGAGGACTACGATGACGCCCTCCTTCTTCCGTTTGCAAATCTTCCGGAGATAGTCCATCTGACTCTCAGGAATGTGGAGGTTCACGCGGTCGCCCCATTCCGAGTCGATGGCCTCGCCCTCTTCGCCTTCGAGGTTGCCGTTGTTGCCCATCACGACGATGGTTTTTTCAGCTCCGGCCGACTCACCCACGGCCCAGTTAATGGTGTTCAGCGTGGGTGCGTTCTCCAGGCATCCCGGACGGTAGTTCACCGCCGTGCCGTTGCTCACCTTCGACACGATGCCCTGCAGGTAGGTGCAGTAGCGGTCGCTGATGCCGAAGTAGTTGCCCATGAGCCAGAAGGCGTCGGCGGCTCCGGCACCGGTGACGAAGAGCGTGTGGATGTGCTTGTCGATGGGCAGCGCCCCGTTCTCGTTCTTCAGCAGCACCATCCCCTCGACGGCGGCCTCGCGGGCCAGGGCGATGTTCTGCTTCGAGCCTATCGCCTCCTCACCAATATGATTATAGGGGCAGTCCTTGTCGGGCTGCAGGATACCCAGCTTCAGGCGCGTCATCATCAATGGCTTCAGCGCCTTGTCGATGTCGGCCTCAGTGAGCAGTCCTCGGTCGAGGGCGTCCTTCAGCGACTTGAACGACGAGCCGCACTCCACGTTCAGGCCGGCCTTGATGGCGATGGCACAGGCCTCCGCCTCGGTCTGTGCGATGTGGTGACCTTTCCAGATGTCGGTCACGGCGTCGCAGTCGGAGACGATGTGCCCCTTGAATCCCCATTTCTGGCGCAGGATGTCGGTGAGCAGCAGCTTACTGCCCGATGCCGACTCGCCATAAACGCGGTTGTAGGCACCCATGATAATCTCCACCCCAGCCTCCTGCACCAGCATGCGGAACGCCGGGAGGTAGGTCTCCCAGAGGTCGTGCTGCG
The DNA here is from genome assembly GCA_017645905.1 of Prevotella sp. Classification (GTDB taxonomy): domain Bacteria; phylum Bacteroidota; class Bacteroidia; order Bacteroidales; family Bacteroidaceae; genus Prevotella. The sequence continues at coordinate 32,254 of JAGCNO010000170.1, forward strand.
AAGGCTCGACGTTGGCCGAGTGGCGCGTGGCCTCCGGGCCGCTGTGCACGGCAAAGTGCTTTCCGCAGGCAGCCACCTTCAGGTAGACGGGGTCGTCGCCCTGCATGCCTCGGACAAAGGCGGTGCCCATGGTGCCGGTGAGGAAGGGATCCTCGCCCCAGGTCTCCATGCCGCGTCCCCAGCGCGGGTCGCGGA
>JAGCNO010000171.1 GCA_017645905.1 Prevotella sp.
CCGTATTTCTGCAACACCTGTTCGATGGCTTCGTGCGTGCTGTCGCCCGTCACACCTTCCACAGGTCGCTTATTCAGGTCGGCGGCGATGCTCTGCCAGTCGCCTTCGTGGAGCAGTTTCGCAAGGTGAATCTTTCGAATCATGGCGGGCATGACGTGCGAGTTCTCCAAATGGAAATTGTCGTTAGGACCATAGAGGTTGGTGGGCATCACGGCGATGTAGTTCGTGCCGTACTGCAGATTGTAGGACTCGCACATCTTCAGGCCGGCAATCTTGGCGATGGCATACTCCTCGTTGGTGTACTCCAGCGGCGAGGTGAGCAGGCAGTCCTCCTTCATGGGCTGCGGCGCGTTCTTGGGATAGATACAGGTGCTGCCGAGGAAGAGCAGTTTGTCGACGCCGTGGCGGTAGGCCTCGCCGATGACGTTGCACTGCATGAGCATGTTCTGCATGATGAAGTCGGCGCGGTAAAGCGAGTTGGCCATGATGCCGCCCACGAAGGCAGCGGCCAGCACCACGCCGTCGGGCCGTTCCTGGTCGAAGAACTTTCTCACGGCCAGCTGGTCGGTCAGGTCGAGCTCACGGTGCGTGCGGCCCACGAGGTTCGTATAGCCCCGCTGCTGAAGGTTGTTCCAGATGGCCGAGCCTACAAGTCCGCGGTGGCCGGCGACGTAAATCTTTGATTCCTTGGTTAAACTCATAGTGGATATAGCTTTTACGCCGCAAAGTTACATAATAATTCTGAAACGGGAAAAGTTTTTACGTTATAAAACGCTGTTTTCGCACACAAGGCATTGATTTTAGTCAAGAACAACGTAATTTTATGCATAAAAGGGAGGAAAAGTATTGCGGGTTTCGTAAAATCGCCGTACCTTTGCATCGTCATTCAGACAAAGCGAGTACCGCAAGCGGCGGGAAAGCTTCCGAGAAGATTGTTTTAGGTTAGTAGTAATATTTATAGTTTTAGGTTTTTAGTTATTGGTAAAGAAAGTTTTCAACTGCGGATAACAGGTGGTCGCTGTGAAGCTCCCATTTAAACTTTCGAAATTTTTGTCCTATCGGACTGAAATTTCTTTTGTTAGAAAAAGGATTTTTAGTTAAACATAGGCTTGTTCCGCTGTAGCTCGCGAGAGTTGCAGCGGACTTTTTTTGTTCCGTTTGATTGAAAGAGGCGGAATTAGACAAGCGAGAATCCCTACACGAAGGGGGCTTGGAGAAAGAACGGCTTTTTCCCATCGAAAGAACGGCTTATTCAAATCGAAAGAACGGCTTTTTCGAGGAGAAAGAACGGCTTATTCTCCAGGAGGGTCTTGGCGGTGTTTTGCCAAAAGCCCCTTTTTTAGGGGGAAAGCGAGGCTATTTATTAAAGTTGTGTGAAAATTTTTTTGTCAGTTTCAAAAAATGTCGTACCTTTGCACGGTAAAATGGGGTGAACGCCCAATGTATGCCAAGAACAAAAGACCGAAAATGGTAAACAGAATACGCAAGCTAAGAAAGATACGAATACATCGTGAGGGTACAAACGAACTGCTATACAGCCTCATCGCCATCGTCCTGATAGGCATTTTGCTGTGGCGCTCTTTTGACTCGCCCATTCCTTTCATCCTTTTCATCCTTCTCTTTGGAGCGGTGTGGCTCCTGGCGCTTAACTTCTACCGCTGTCCTATTCGCTACTTCAATGGCGATACGGAGGGCGTGGTAGTTGCTCCGGCCGACGGCAAGGTGGTGGTCATCGAGGAGACACAAGAGGATGTTTATTTCCACGACCAGCGACTGATGATCAGCATCTTCATGAGCCCGCTGAACGTCCATGCCAACTGGTTCCCGGTGGACGGGCACGTGAAGTTCGTGCGCCATTTCGACGGCAACTACCACAAGGCGTGGCTGCCGAAGGCCAGCGAGGAGAACGAGCACTCCGACATTATGATTGAGACGCCCGACGGACAGGAGGTGCTTGTGCGTCAGATTGCCGGAGCGATGGCGCGCCGCATCGTGACCTACGCCAAGGACGATGAAGACTGCTACATCGACGAGCACCTGGGATTCATCAAGCTGGGCTCGCGAGTGGATGTCTACCTGCCGATGGGCTCAAGGCCCGCCGTGAGGATAGGACAGCCTACGACTGGCGACCAGACGGTGATTGCCCGTCTGGCAGCGAAATAAAGGAAATTCGGAATATTATCATGTCGAAAATGTCGTAATATCGTGATATCGACATATCGAAATATCGACATAACGACACGGCGACACTGCAACATAAGGACACAACAAAGTAACGACAACACTTTTGAAAAAGCATATCCCCAACATCATCACTTGCTGCAACCTGGTTTCTGGTTGCATTGCCACGTGGCATGCCTTTCAGGGCGATCCCGATATTGCCTTGCTGTTTATCATCATCGGTGCCGTGTTCGATTTCTTCGACGGCATGACGGCCCGCCTGCTCCATGTGTCGTCGCCCATCGGCAAGGAACTCGACTCGCTGGCCGACGTCATTACCTTCGGCTTCGCGCCGTCGGCCATTTTGTTCAACTTCCTGTCCACTCACACAGTACCTGCCACCTCCCACCTTTGGATAGTGCCCTTCCTGGCCTTCATCATGGCGGCGTTCTCTGCCCTGCGTCTGGCAAAGTTCAACCTCGACGAGCGACAGACACTGGGGTTCATAGGCCTGCCCACTCCGGCCAATGCCCTGTTCTGGGGCTCGCTGATAACGTGGATGGAATGGCAGACGGGGTTTGAGCCATACCAGCTGCCCACATATTATATATATATAGTGCTGGTCCTGTTGCCCGTGAGCTGCTACCTGTTGGTGAGTGAAATCCCCATGTTTGCCCTGAAGTTCAAGACCTGGGGCTGGCAGGGCAATGAGGTGAAATACATCTTTGTGCTGACGTGTATTCCCCTGATTCTGTGGCAATGCCCGTTGGGACTGGCGGCAGCAATTGCGTGGTACGTGGTGCTGTCTGTGGTTTACGCTTTGCCCAAGAAAAGTAAATAATTATTTGTTGTCGTTGATGAAATTCTTCCTCGGCATACTCTTAGCCCTGCTGCTGTTTGTTGTCATTGGTATGCTCGTGGTGTTCTACTACGTGCGTAAGGGCATCCGCTACTTCCGTAGCTTTGGCAACGGCCAGACGAACGGGGAGGCGTTCGGGGGACAGACCCGCCAGACCCGCCGCCAGACCACTACCGGAGGCGTGACCATAGAGGACCGCCGCGACCCCGAGCGGGCGAACAAGAAGATATTCGCCCAGGACGAGGGCGAGTACGTGGACTTCACCGAGAACTGATTCGCTGCGCTATGCTAGTGAATAATGATAAATGAATACTGAATAATGAATAGATTCTTGTTCTTTGAAAATATGAATAAACGGAAATTGGTAACTCCACTATTACTTATTCACTTTTCACTATTCACCAGCGTAGCCCAGACTTCTGACTCCATCATCTACCGCCAGCTCACCGACTACGGCATCACCTTCACCACGGGCAACACCGTGGAGCTGCTCATGTCGGGGCAGGAGAAGTTCGACCACCTCTTTGCCGACATACGCCGCGCCCGACACACCGTACACTTAGAGTACTTCAACTTCCGTAACGACAGCATCGCCTCGCTGCTCTTCGACATTCTCCGAGAGAAGCGCCGCGAGGGAGTTATCGTGAGGGCACTCTTCGACGGCTTCGGCAACGACTCGAACAACCAGCCGCTGCTCAAGCACCACGTCAAGAGCCTCCGCGAGGACAGCATCGACATCTATGAGTTCGACCCCATACGTTTCCCCTGGGTGAACCACATCTGGCCCCGCGACCACCGCAAGATTGTGGTCATCGACGACAGCATAGCCTATACAGGAGGCATGAACGTGGCCGACTACTACATCAAGGGCACCGAGCAGGTAGGCTCCTGGCGCGACATGCACTGCCGGCTCACCGGCCCCGTCGTAGCTCAGCTGCAGGAAATCTTCGTACATATCTGGGAGAAAACGACAGGCGAGCAGCTTCCCGTGGCTTATCCGAGACCGCTCATAGGGGACGATATGGTATTTGACAAGCAAGATTCCCAACAAGTCTCAGGGGCTACGATAGGCATCGTGAACCGCGAGCCGGGCACCGTCTACGTAGAGAGGCCCGGCACTGCCTACTCAGAAGGTTCCGGCACAGTCTACTCCCCTCCCTTTGAAGGGGAGGGGCCAGGGGTGGGGTCCCGTCACTTGCTGGGCAAGAACAGCGCCATGCGCTTCTTCTACACCCATGCCATCGATGCCGCCCAGGACACGCTGCGTATCATCAACCCCTACTTTACCCTTACGCCATCTCTCAACAAAGCCCTCAAGCGGGCTCTCAAGCGCGGCGTCGTCGTAGACATCCTGCTCTCGGAGAAGAGCGACATCCCCCTGACACCCGACTGCTGCTTCTACAACGCCCATAAGCTGATGAAGCGCGGTGCCCGTGTGTGGCTCTACCAGCCGGGCTTCCACCACTCGAAGATTATGATGGTCGACGGACGCTTCTGCACCGTAGGCAGCGCAAACCTCGATGCACGCGGCATGCGCTTCGACTACGAAGAGAACGCCGTCATCCTCGACAGCATCGTCACCCGACAGCTCAACGACATGTTCTGCCGTGATACTCTGGAGAGCGTACGCCTCACTCCGAAAACCTGGGACGAGTTCCGTACACCCTGGCAGAAGTTCCGTGGCTGGTTCGCCCATCTGCTGAGACCATTCCTGTAAACCAATATGTACTCTCAGAGAAAAGACTATCTTTTCCCATAGAAAAGACTAATAATTCTCATAGAAAAGACTAATAATTCTCATAGAAAAGACTATCTTTTCTCATAGAAACAAATAAGAGGGCTGCCCAAAGCGGGCAGCCCTCATATTTATATAACTCAGTTAGTCGCTCACTTAAGCACGACCTTGAGCTACGCTCGAGCTCGTTCACGTTCGGACGAACTCGAGCATGCTCAGTTCGTCGCTCACTTAAGCACGACCTTCTTGCCGTTCACGATGTAGAGACCCTTGGCAGGAGCAATCACGCGGCGACCCTGGAGGTCGAAGATGACTGCGTTCTTGCTGTCGGTCTTCGCCTCAGCGATGCCAGTGGTGGTGTTGCCGTCGCTCCATACGATGTTCGACTCGTTGCGCTCACCGCCACCGTAGTAGACGCTCTGGATACCGACCTTCGTCCAAGTAGCCAGTTCCTCAGGATCATCCTCAAGGTAGATAATCTCACCACCCTTATAGATGTCGTAGCCGTCGTAGCTCCAAGGAACCTCGGTAACATCCTCTTCGAAGTCATAGTCGTAGAGCTCAGCGGAGAAGGTGTAAGGCTGCTCAACGCCGTCCTTCTCAAACCAGACGATGTAGAAGAGCTTTGAGGTCACTAACTCGTTACCATCGACATCCTCAGCAGGAACTTTTGCATAGATTTTGTTATAGCCGGCCTCCTTTGTAAAGTCATAACTCTCGAAGGTAGGATCTGCAGGCGTAGCAGCGAATTCCTCCATCTTGGTAATGACCACATTGGTGAAGGTCTGGTAGGGATCCCAGTCATTCTTCTTGCCGTTCAGCACCACGGTCTGGTCGGTAGTAAAGGTGAAGGTTTCGGCGTCGTAGTTCAGCACGATGTCGGCCATTTCGCTCTCCTCGTCCATAGCGGAGATGAAGTAGTCGAAGTCATAGCCATAGAAGGAGAGTTTGCCCATGTACTGGCTGGCAGGGATGGTGACGGTCTTGCCGTCCTCACTCAGTGTGCCCTTCATCCACATGTCAGCTACGTTGTCGTTCATACCCGAGAAGTAAACGTCGTTGCCATCGAAGCCAACCTGCATCTGGTAGGTGTACTCTTCAGTAACAAGTTCTTCAACATCCGTCACGGTCACCACGATGCTGTTAATCTGAGAGTTGCCGCTAACCCATTTTCCAGTTTCTTCATTCTTGTAGCCAATAGTAACAACCACGCTCTGAGCATTGCCAGTCCATGTTGAACCATCGAACTCACCACTGTCAGCTGAATTGTTTTCATTCCACTTGACATTGTTGAACACAATCTGAGTCATTTCAAAGCCTTCAGGAGCCTCAAAGGTCAGCTTACCGTTGTAGACGCGCAGCTGAGGACCATTGTTGGTCTTCCAGAAGCGAGTAGGTGTTGCGCCCTCTTCAGCAGGAGAAATGGTCAGTGCTACACCGCCCTCGGTCAAAACGAGTGGCTCGGTGATTTCACCAGCGGGATCATAGCTATCACCTGAACCCGACGATACGGGCCAGGGTTCTTCCTCTGTTCCAAGGCTGTTGAAGTCGAAGGTTACAGTTGGAGCCTCAGCCTCTGTCCTGCGTGCACCATTCTCACCGTTTGTAATTACGTTAGCCTTGAAGAGATAGGTCTCGGTCACGAGGTCCTCGGGAGCCTCAACGGCCTCGAGCTCCTCAACGGGTTCACGGGTAATGGTTACATCGTAGTAATATTCGTAATAAGAGGGTGTATTCATCTTGCTACTGATAACGACGAACATATCGGTGGTCAGCGTTCCTGCCTCAGCGTCATAGTCAAACACCACATCACTGGCGGTTTGGCCGTCTTCCGAACCAACGAAGAACATGTCGTAATCTGTGCCATTATACTCAAAAGCACCAAAGTACTGTCCTGTGGGGAAGGTTGCGGTGCCAGCCTCGGCGTCGATAGTTCCCTTCACCCATGCCTCGGGCAGATAGTCAATATTGATACCCTGGATATAGATGTCGCTGCCGTCGATGGCAACAGCAACCTCCTGATTCGAAACTGAAGATTCAGATGCTGAAGCTGAGAAGTACCAAGTCTCGGTCTCCAGACCCTCGGGCAGTTCGACCACGCCAAGGATGTAGTAGTTGAAGGCCAGCTCGACATCCTCGCCGTCTGCTTTCTTTACACCGCTAACAGTTAGCGTATAATTGCCAGAAGCAGTGAACTCGTCGAATGAGAAGGACACTGTTTTTCCACTCTGGGTTAATTCCTCTGTGCTAGCAGTTTCGCCAGTGGTAGTGTTAGTAAGAGTGGCTACAGCACCTTCTGTTACAACTTCGTAGTTGTTGAATGTGATTGCGAAGTCTTTCAGACTTTCCACTCTGCCTTCAGTAGGAGTGATTGCGATGTCAGGCAGTTCAATCCATGAGGTTTTAATCTTGATGTCGTCGATAACAATATAGAAATTGTCGGTGCAGTTGAAGTGGCGGATGGCAACATAGCCTTCCTGGCCTTCAAAGCCTCTCAGGTCGACGGAATACTCATACATGTTGCCCTGCACCTTGCGGGGAGCACGGAGGGCACGCGATGCGGTGAGGGTCCACTCCTGTACGGTCTTGAAGTCGGCAGCATCGGTGTTGCCCGAGGTTGACACTTCCACACTGAAATGCTCAGCGGGGTAGCTTGCATCTTGAGCAATAGCATAGAACGTAATGCAGCCGTCGAGTTTCAACTTCGGCGATACGAGGTAGTTGTCGGGAGTCAGTGCACCAACTTCGTTGATATAACTCTCGGAAATGACGCAACCAGTTTTGCCACTGCCATTGCCTTCGCTAATATTCCAGTCATTACCGTCGCCATCGGCATCAATGGTTGTCCAGCCCTGCATGGTAAGGTCATTGAAGTCGAACAAATACTCAGGGAGGTCGATGTCGTCAGGGTTGAATTCAATCGGTTCCTCGCCACCTTCAACAGTGACGGTGATAGCGTTAATCTGGGTGTTGGCTGCGATGGTGATGACTACAGTCTGTGCGCTGCCGGTCCATGTCGTTCCGTCAAACTCGCCGGTGTCGGCACTGTTGCCTTCATTCCATTTGGCGTTGTTGCTGAAGTCGATAGCTGTGATGAAAGAACCCTCAGGCACTGTGAAGGTCAGCGTGCCGCTGTAGACGCGGAGCTGCGGGCCGTTCTTTGTGCCCCAGAAGCGGTTAGGATTCGTAGCACTCTCTGTCTTCGGTGAAATGGTCAGCGTTACGTCGCCCGCAGTGAGTTCGATGGCTTCGGTGATGTCGCCATCTTGGGAGCCATTAGTGGACACAGGCGTGTCAAGCTCGTTGAAGTTGAAGGTGAAGTCACCACTGACAGGAGTAGCAGAGACACCCTTCAAAACGGGGTCTGTAGCCCAGACATCGACGTATTTGTTACCCAGAATTGAGTATACATCGCCTTCGGCAGTGTAGGTGTCATTTTCGGCATCGTAGGTGAACACGGCCTCTTCCATGAAGAAACTGTTGAAATCATAAGCGGTGCCCAGATACTGATTGCCGGGGAATGTGACGGTGTTGCCGTCCATAGTGCCCTTAATCAGAGCATCGGGGATGTACGAACTGAAGCCCTTGATATAGACATCGGTGCCATCTATTCCCACATAGGCTGTGCCACTGGCGGCTTTATCATTGAAGTCGGTGTAGGTCATGGCATACTCCTTCATCTCTACGCCTTCAGGCAGAGTGACCGCTACGAGTTCCTCTGCGGGGGTAAAGGTGCTGCTTGGTGCAAAATAGTTTAGTATAGTATACCCAGCATACTGTCCTCCGTCGACAACCGCATTGATGAATATCTCGTCGCTCAAGGTGATAACTCCGTCCTCGCCAATCTGTCCGTAGATGTCTGAACCATAATACCAGCCTTCTTCGTAGGTGTCGTCACCCTCATAATAGAAGAAACCTGTGATGGAGCAGTTGCCAGCCATCTGGTGTACATAGGCCACCTGGTGGGGAATGACTAAGTAGTCAACGCCATCTTCGGTCTCTATGAGTGCATAGATGTCGTTTAAGACACTCATGCCTGAGATAATCACGCTGTCTTCTCTCTCGGTTTCTTTGATGGTAATACGTGCGCTACCAGCAGTGGTCTGCATGGTGTCGAGCCTTAAAGTGGTCTCGCTTACCGTCACATAGTCCCAATTGTAGTCGCCGGCTAAGGTGGTGCCAGAGGCTACCTTTTTCGGTGCACGCATTTTCTTTGCACTCTTCTTGGCAACTTTCATAGCCAGTCCTGCCGGAGCGGGCTTGGCGTTAAACTGCTTACTCAGCTGCACAGCCTCCTTTGCAGGCGTGAATGGCAGCGGTGTGAATTGCTTCTTCGGCCCGGCGGCGAATGTCACCACAGCGCATAGAAGAGCAATCATCATAAGTGAAAACTTTTTCATAAGCTTAAATTAGATAGTTAATAATAAAGTTGATAATTAATGTTATTGATATGTTTTGTTGTTTCAATTACGAAATAATTTGCAAAATTACTGAAAAAAGGCGAAAGGGAACACAGAAATGACGTTAAAAAACATGAATATAGGTATTTATACAATGTTATTGCTTATCTTTGCAGTCAATTCTATTACACATTATTTATATATATAGCAACTATGGAAGTACAAATCACAAGTGAGAATTTTGAGCAGTTGAAGGGCGGCGCACAGCCGTTAGTAGTTGATTTCTGGGCCACCTGGTGCGGTCCTTGCCGCATGTTGGCTCCCATCATCAGCGAGCTGGCCAAGGAATACGACGGCCGCATTGTCGTGGGCAAGTGCGACGTGGAGGAGAACGAGGAGCTGGCTGTGGAGTTTGGCATCCGCAACATTCCCACCGTGCTCTTCTTCAAGAATGGTGTCGTCGTTGACAAGCTCGTCGGAGCCGTACCCAAGCAGAAGTTTGCCGAGAAGTTCGAGGCACTGCTTTAGTTTTAGGGGGTGAGTGGTGAGAGGTGAGTGGTGAGAGGTTACCTTAGCGGCATAATATTCCTTTCACCTCTCACCCCTCACTCCTCACTCCAACTCTTACTCCAGATATGTGTATCCGTAGAGGCCTGAGCGGTAGTTGGAGAGGAATTCCTTTCCTTCTTCGAGGGTGATTTTTCCCTGCTTGACGCTCTTTGTTACCCAAACCTCAAGCTGGCGGACGAGTTTCTTGGGGTTGTATTGCACATATTCCAATACTTCCTCCACGGTCTCGCCATCGATGATTTGGTCGATGTGATAGCTGCCGTCCTTAACGGAAATGTGCACGGCGGTGGTATCGCCGAAGAGGTTGTGCATATCGCCCAGGATTTCCTGATAGGCACCCACGAGGAATACACCGAGGTAGTAGTCCTCGTTTCTTTTTAGTGCGTGTACGGGCAGTGAGTGCGAGTTATGGCGGTTGGTGGTGAAGTTGGCAATCTTTCCGTCTGAGTCGCAGGTGATGTCCTGCAGGGTGGCGTTGCGTGTGGGCCGCTCGTCAAGCCGCTGTATGGGCATGATGGGGAATACCTGGTCTATGGCCCACGAGTCTGATAGGCTCTGGAAGAGCGAGAAGTTGCAGAAGTACTTGTCGGCCAGGAGCTTGTCAATCTTCATCAGTTCCTCGGGTATGTGCTTCAGGCTCTTTGCCAGAGCGTGAATCTCGTGGCAGACGCTCCAGTACATGGCCTCCACCTCGGCGCGGGTCTTCAGGTCTACGATACCGTGACTGAAGAGGTCGAGCACCTCCTCGCGTATCTGCTCGGCGTCATGCCAGTCCTCGAGGACGTTGCGCGGCGAGAGGTTGTCCCATATCTCATAGAGGTCTTTCACCAGCTGGTGGCTGTTCTCGTCGGGCTCAAACTCCTCGGGCATCTCGGGCAGCGAGGCCGTCTCCAGCACGTCGATGACGAGCACGGAGTGGTGGGCGGCCAGCGAGCGTCCGCTCTCGGTGATGATGTTGGGGTGGGGGATGTCGTTTTTGTTAGCGGCGTCTACGAAGGTGTAGATACAGTCGTTGACGTATTCCTGTATGCTGTAGTTGACGGAGCTTTCGCTGCTGGGCGAGCGTGTGCCGTCATAGTCCACGCCGAGTCCGCCTCCGCAGTCCACGAAGTCCACGTTGTAGCCCATCTTGTGGAGCTGCACGTAGAACTGCGAAGCCTCGCGCAATGCCGTCTGTATGCGGCGTATCTTGGTAATCTGGCTTCCGATGTGGAAGTGTATGAGGCGCAGGCAGTCGCGCATGCCGCGCTTGTCGAGCATTTCAAGGGCTTCGAGCAGCTCGGCACTGGTCAGTCCGAACTTCGAGGCGTCGCCGCCGCTCTCCTCCCACTTGCCGCTGCCGCTGCTGGCCAGCTTGATGCGGATGCCGATGTTGGGACGCACGTCGAGCTTCTTCGCCACACGGGCAATAATTTCCAGCTCGTTCATCTTCTCCACAACTATAAATATATGCTTGCCCATCTTCTGCGCCAGGAGGGCCAGCTCGATGTACGACTGGTCCTTGTATCCGTTGCAGACGATGATCGAGTCGCTCTGACACTGCATGGCGATGACGGCGTGCAGCTCGGGCTTTGAGCCGGCCTCCAAACCGAGGTTGAACTTCCGCCCGTGGCTGATAATCTCCTCGACGACGGGCTGCATCTGGTTCACCTTGATGGGGTAGACCACGTAGTTCTCGCCCTTGTAGTCGTACTCCTTGGCGGCTTTCTTGAAGCAGCTCCAGGTCTTCTCGATGCGGTTGTCGAGGATGTCGGGGAAGCGCAGCAGCACGGGAGCCGTGACGTCGCGCAGCGACAGCTCGTCCATCACCTCGCGCAGGTCTATTTGCGTCGTGTCCTTGCAGGGTGTCACGTAGACGTGTCCCTTCTCGTTGATACCGAAGTAACTCGTGCCCCAGCCGTTGATGTTGTACAGCTCACGGGCGTCGTCGATGGTCCATTTCTTCATTCTAAAGATGGGAGTTTAGAGTTGAGGGTTGAGAGTTAGGCTGCAAAAGTACTACATTCCCGCGAACTGGCCAAGCAAAACTTGTTAATGAACTATAACGCAGGCCAACAGGCGTGGTTCGTTCTTTGTCGTTTGCGGGAAATGTATTAACTTTGCAGCCGAATCGATTAAATCGGTCATGAGGACGGTCTCATCGAAAGGACGGCTTTTTCGCATCGAAAGAACGGCTTATTCGATTTGAAAGAACGGCTCTTTCCAATCGAAAGAACGGCTTATTCAAATCGAAGTCCAGACGTGATTTATCTAACTATCTATAAATAAAGCTGAAATGAAAAAGATTACAGACAACATCTATTACGTGGGAGTGAACGACCGCAACAAGTCGCTCTTCGAGGGTCTCTGGCCCCTGCCCTACGGTGTGAGCTACAACGCCTATGTCATCGACGACGAGAAGACCTGCCTGGTGGACACCGTCGAGGCCGATTTCTTCCTGCCTTTCTTGGAGAACCTTCGCCAGGTGCTTGGCGACCGACAGCTGGACTATGTCGTGGTGAACCACATGGAGCCTGACCACAGCGGTTCGCTGGCCCTGCTTCGCCAGTACTACCCCGGCGTGCAGATTATCGGCAACAAAAAGACCTTCGACATGATGAGCGGCTTCTACCGCCTTACCGAAGGCCTCCACGAGGTGAAGAACGGTGACAAGCTCTCGCTGGGCCAGCACGAGCTGACCTTCGTGCTCACGCCGATGGTGCACTGGCCGGAGACGATGATGACGCTTTGCACGGCGGCAGCAAATTCTTCACTCTTCTCTCTTCACTCTTCACTTCTGTTCAGCGGCGATGCCTTCGGCTGCTTCGGCGCCCTCAATGGTGCCTGGATAGACGAGCAGATGAACTGTGATGACTTCTGGCTGGAGATGACGCGCTACTACTCGAACATCGTGGGTAAGTATGGCACGCCCGTTCAGATGGCCTTGAAGAAGCTCGCCGGCGTAAAGGTCGACTATATCTGTGCCACCCACGGCCCTGTCTGGCACGAGCATGTAGCAAAGGTCATCGGCATCTACGACCGCCTGTCGCGCTACGAGGCCGAGCCGGGACTGGTCATCTGCTACGGCACGATGTACGGCAACACCGAGCGTGCCGCCGAGGTTATTGCCCGCAGCGCCGCTGCTGCCGGACTGAAGAACATCGTGATGTACAACGTTTCGAAGACTCACCACTCCTATATCATCCGCGACCTCTTCCGTTACCGTGGCCTCATCGTGGGTGCGCCGACCTATAACACCGGCCTGTACCACGAGATGAACGTGCTGCTCGACGAGCTGTCACAGAAAGACATCAAGGGCCGGCTCTTCGGGTGGTTCGGCTCCTACAGCTGGGCATCAAAGGCTGTGGCAGAGATTCAGAAATGGAACGACGAGCGCCTGCACTACGAGACCGTGGGCACGCCTGTGGAAATCCGGCAGGCACTCACCGCCGAGACCTACGCACAGTGCGAGGCCCTCGGACGTGAAATGGCTCAAAAGCTACTCAGTGAATAGTCATTTCAGCAGGTGATAGACTCCTCCGGCCAGGGGTCGCACCACGCCCTTCATCTCCAACTGGAAGAGTAGGGCGGTGAGCTGGCTGGCACCCATGCCTGTCTTTACGGTAAGAATATTGAGTGCCAAGTCGCCTGCTTTGTCTAATTCTGATACAACAAGCTGCTCCTCTGGCGTAAGGTTGGGGAAGCAGCTTCTTTCTATGCCCTCCTGTCGGGCCTGGGCAAGGCGATGGTCGTCCTGCCATCCCATGAATTCCGCGAAGTCGGCGGCAGAGGTGATGAGCTGTGCGCCGTTGTCGCGAATCAGGTTGTTGCAACCCTCTGAATAAGTGGCACCTACGGCACCGGGGAAGGCAAATACTCCGTGACCGTAGTCCTGGGCGATGCGGGTGGTAATAAGCCCTCCGCCCTTTGCCGCGCTCTCCACGAGGATGGTAGCATCACTAATACCGGCTACGATGCGGTTGCGCTGCACGAAGTTGCGCTTGTCTATCACCGTCTCGCTCATATACTCGGTGAGCAGTCCGCCGTGGGAGACCATCTTTGTGGCTGTGTCGCGGTGGCGTGGCGGGTAGAGCATGTCGAGGCCGTGAGCCAGCACGCCGACGGTCTCGTAGCCATTGGCCAGCGCCTGCCGGTGGGAACAGATGTCAACGCCGTAGGCCAGTCCGCTGACGATGAGCACCTCCGGGCAAATACTGCGCAGGTCGGCCATAAAGTGGCGGATGAGGTCCTGTCCGTAGACGGTACAATGACGTGTGCCGATGATACTGACAATGCGGCGTTGGTTCAGGTCGGCCGAGCCCAGATAGAAGAGCACAAGGGGTGCGTCGGGACACTCCGCCAGCCGCTGCGGATAGCCGTCGTCGCCTAACCGTAGTACGCGTATGCCGTGCTTCTCGGCGAAAGCCATTTCCTGCTCCGCCCGTGCAAGCGGCAGACTCCAGTCCTGCTGTAGCGCTGTGACGAGGCGGTCGGAGCAGTCGGGTATCACGTCGCGAATATCGTTGCGGTGTTCATAAACGGCGCGCCCGCTCCCCAGTTCCCGATAGAGGCGCAGGGCAGTGTCGATGTTGAAACCCGTCAGGCGGGTAAAAGCCAGGTCGTACTTCATTTCTTATACTTCAACATCTTTTTCTTTTCACTTGCCAACCTGCGTTCTACCTTCTTCACATCCTCTGCGGGCGAAAGATTTTCGGGGACGATGCCACGCTGGACAAGCATTTGGCGGACAGCAGCATTGTTGTCGACGTGCTCTTTTGTAATTGACGTTTCGCCATGAAGGTCTTTTGTCTGCACATTGACACTGGTCATTTCAGCGGCAAAGTCCTTGGCTTTTATGCTGATGGTAGGCAGGAAGTCGGCAAGAGGCCGGCTTTGTGGCATCCCCATCTTGCGTTTCATCATATTAGTACTGAGGTGGAAAAGAGCCAGATCGCCCTTGGAACGGATGACGGCAAAGCTTTGATCGTTCACACCACGTTCGTAAAGTATGCCCGATAGCTTCTTCTCCGTCTCCTGCAATTTTGCACGAGCTTTTACACGCTCCACATCTAACAGCCGTTGTTCTATCAGTTCTGCCCTGCGGGTCTGAACTGCAAAATAGGTTTGGGCAAAGGCTATCTGCGGTTTACGGGGGTCACCGTTCTGGGCAACAAGATAGCAGGCATAGCGGGTGAGCATGATGTCATCGATTTCGCGCTCTGAGCCAGAGCCCAAGCTGACCATTTTGCTGACGTCAGCAAAATGGTCAGCCAATGACTGTCCGGCATTATTACAAGCCTCCTTCGCCTTGTCAATCACGTTGATAAAATTACGCCACTGGCTATAGCCCAGTAGTGAGCACAATTCTCTTGCACTCCAGCACTCCACTTGGTTTACTTCACAGGCTGCCTGTTCGAATTCTTCAAACAATGCCAATATCTCTTCTTTCTTCATTTGGTAGTTTGTTGGTTTGCTTTGCCGTCATTGACCCTCTTTGGCACCAGCAGGATACTCAGCTCGTAGAGCAGCCAGATGGGGAGGGCAACGATACAAAGGGTGAAAATATCAGTGGTGGGGGTGATGATGGCGGCAACGATAAGAATGGCTACGACGGCGTGGCGACGGTAGCTGGCCATGAGTTTGCTGTTGATGAAGCCCATGCGGCCAAGGATGGCGCAAAGCACGGGCAGTTCGAAGATGATGCCCATAATGAGGCTCATGGAGAGCAGCGTGTCGATGTAGCTTTGCAGGGTAAGCATGTTCTCCACGTCGGCGCTCACCTGGTAGGTGCCTAAGAAACGCACCGTCAAAGGAAAGATAATCAGATAGTTGACCAGCGTACCAAGGAAGAACATGAAACAGGCCGAAACAATTATCCAGCGGCCGGCACGTCGCTCACGGTCGTAGAGTCCGGGAGAGATGAAGCGGAACAGCTCATAGATAACGTAAGGCGTAGCGCAGAGCAGACCGACATAAAATGCCACCTTCATGTGGGTCATGAACTGTTCGGTAAGCCCGATGTTCATCAAATGAATGGAGAACGGCTCCACGTCCATCAGGCGGAAGGTGACAAAATCGCTGGTACGGGGTGCCAGCACCAAGGCAAAGAGCCAATCCTTGAGACAGAAGGCCACAACGGCGAAAAGTACCGTCACCACCAGCGAGCGGACGATGACCCACCGCAGGACTTCCAAATGGTCCCAGAACGTCCCCGTCTCTTGTTCGTGGTTCATAGTGCGCGGTGCACTTTTCACTTTTCACTTTTCACTTCTTCGTCGATTTCCTTCATTCCCTCCTTGAAGCTCTTCACGCCCTTGCCTAAGCCGCGCATCAGTTCAGGAATCTTGGCACCGCCGAAGAGTAGTAGCACCACGAGGGCGATGAGCAGGATTTCCTGGCCGCCCAGTCCTAAAAATAACAGCGTGTTCATCATTTTATTTGTACTCGAAAAGACTGGTGAATCCGGTCATGGCGAACACTTTCTGCAGTTCGTCGCTCAGTCCGGTGATGAAAACATGGCTGCCCTTGGGTTTTGCGTTTTTAAGGATGCCGAGGAAAATGCGCAGTCCGCTTGAGGAAATATACTCCAGTTTGGTGCAGTCGAGCACGATGTCGTGGCCCATACAATCGTTGAGAACCTCAACATCCTTCTCGGTCTGAGGGGCTGCGGCAGTGTCTAAACGGCCCTCAAACTCCATGATATACTCCTTGCCTACTTCTCTGAATGTTGTCTTCATAGCTGATACTAGTTTATTAAATGTGGGGCAAAGGTACGACAAAAATGTGAAACAACCAAAAATCTTTCGCTCTTTTCACAATTTTGTCATACCTTTGCAGTCGTTATGGCGAAGCAAGACCTCCTTTCCTACATCCGCGAAGGCCGCACGATGACCCGCAGCGAACGTCTGCGGCTCATAGTGCAGTTGTCTGTGCCGTCCATTCTGGCGCAGATTTCTGCCACAGTGATGTTCCTCATCGATGCTGCCATGGTAGGCCATTTGGGCGAGAAGGCCACGGCTGCCATTGGCTTGGTGGAGACGACGATGTGGCTCATTGGCGGACTGTCATCGGCGGTGAACATGGGCTTCTCGGTCCAGGTGGCCCACTTCATCGGGGCCAACGACTTTGAGGGGGCACGTCGCGTGCTGCGCAAGTCGTTTGTGTGTGCGCTGTCCTGGAGCGTGTTGGTTTCTTTGACGGGAATTGCCATGCACAAGCAGCTGCCCTACTGGTTAGGCGGTTCGCCAGAAATAGCCCACGATGCTTCGCTTTACTTCCTGCTCGTGGGTGTCAGTGGTGTTTTCTTCCAGATGGAGGGCCTGGCCGGCTCGATGCTCAAGTGCTCAGGCAACATGAAAGTTCCCTCGGCGCTCAATATCCTGATGTGCGTGATGGACGTCTGCTTCAACTACTTCTTTATTTATACGCTCGACATGGGCGTGTTAGGAGCAGCCATTGGCACAGGCTTGGCCATGCTGGTCACCGCCGGCCTGATGTTGTATTTCCTGCTGTTCAGGAGCCTGCTTAGTCGACCAAAAGTCTCGTCGTCCCTTGAGGGAGGCACGACGGAGACGTTTACAAAGGCTGGAACCGCGGACGGGGCTCCCATCATCTCCACGGCCTTCAAGATTGGTGCTCCGATGGCCCTTAACCACATTCTCATGGGCAGTGCCCAGATAGTGAGCACCATCATCGTGGCTCCTTTAGGCACGGTGGCCATTGCTGCCAACTCGCTGGCTATCACCGTGGAGAGCCTTTGCTACATGCCCGGCTTTGGCATCTCCGAGGCTGCCACGACGCTGGTGGGTCAGGGCATCGGTGCAGGCCAGCATGCTCTGACGCGCTCCTTCGCCAACATGTCGGTAGGTCTGGGCATCGCCGTCATGACCTTCATGGGCATCCTGATGTGGATCTTTGCCCCAGAGCTGATGGCCTTTATGACTCCTGTCGATGTGGTGATAGCCGAGGGCGCACAAGCCCTGCGCATCGAGGCCTGGGCCGAGCCGATGTTCGCCGCAGCCATTGTGACCAACGGTGTGTTCATCGGTGCTGGCGACACACTCAAGCCCGCAATTATGAACATTGCCTCGATGTGGGGCGTACGCCTCACCCTCGCATTCTGGCTGGCACGTGAATACGGGCTGCGCGGCGTGTGGACGGCCATGGCTATCGAACTTTCTTTCCGTGGCAGCATCTTCCTTGCCCGCCTTTTCCATGGCGGTTGGATGAAATCGTGGAAGAAGCAGGGATAAAACTCCCACTCTGAACGGCTTTTTTAGCATCGCTGGACTATCCTAATTCTAAGGAAAGACTATTGCGTTTTGAAAATTCTCTGGAGAATTTTAGAGAAAGAACGGCTTATTCTTAGAGAAAGAACGGCTTTTTCTCACAAATTCTCTCGAGAATTATATAGCTTCCTTCGTTCCTTCTGTCTGCCATCACCGTTCTCCTACCGACTTTGAACTATCCAAACATTTGGTTTACCCCCCGTGTCTGCAAGCTAAGCAAGCCCTCATCATCCGTTAAAAAAGTCTAAACTATAGGTGCGGTTCGCTGCTGTCTGCCTATGATATAGTACCTTTGCAGACGAATTCAAGGGGTGTTCGCTCTTTTGGGCGGGCTGAGATAATACCCTCAACCGAACCTGATGCGGATAATACCGACGAAGGGATGAAAAAACAAACCAAATGAAAAGACTTATTCTCTTGTCGGCTGTGGCCGCCACTGTGGCTGCCCATGCCGAAACCATCGACACCCTGAAGGCCTATAGCCTGCAGGACGTGCAGGTGGTGTCGACGCGTGCGTCGAAGAACACCCCCGTGGCTCATACCGACATGACCGCGGAGCAGTTGAAAACCGTTAACTATGGCCAGGACGTACCCTACCTCATGTCGCTGACACCCTCGGTGACGATGACCTCTGACGCCGGCAACGGCATTGGCTACACGTCACTTCGTGTACGTGGTACTGACCCCTCTCGCATCAACATCACCGCCAACGGCGTGCCCATGAACGACGCGGAGAGCGCACAGCTCTTCTGGGTGAACATGGGCGACTTCGCCTCCAGCGTGCAGTCCATGCAGATACAGCGCGGCGTGGGCACCTCGACCAACGGAGCGGGTGCCTTCGGCGCCACGGTCAACATGCAGACGGAGAACATCGGACTGAAGCCCTTCGTGGGCGTAGACCTCAGCGGTGGCTCCTACTACAGCCATAAGGAGACCGTGCGCTTCGGCACCGGACTGCTCGGCGGCCACTGGGGTGTGCAGGGCCGACTGAGCAACATCGGCTCGAAGGGCTACCTCGACCGCGCCTCGACGAAGCTCAACAGCTATCTGCTGCAGGCCGGATGGTTCGGCGAGAGCACCGTGGTGAAGTTCATCACCTGGAACGGCGAGGAGGAGACCTACCATGCCTGGGACTACACGTCGAAGTATGAGCAGAGCCTCTACGGCCGCACCTACAACTCATGTGGGGCCATGGCCTGGGACGACGACTACAACCCCACGGCCTTCTACAAAAACCAGATAGACAAGTATCATCAGCAGAACTACCAGCTGCTGCTCAACCAGCGCCTCTCTCGCGAGCTGACGCTCAACGCCGCCCTGCACTACACCCGTGGCGACGGCTACTACGAGCAGTTCAAGGACGGCCGCAAGTGGTCGGAGTATGGCATGTTCGAGGCCGATGCCAAGGACATCCGTACCGATGCCAGCGGCCTGGAATACAAGCCCATCGTGAAGGGCGACCTGGTGCGCCGCAAGGGACTCTCCAACGATTTCTACGGTGCCGTGGCCTCACTGCTCTACAACAACCGCAAGAACATCGAGGCGGTGCTTGGCGCAGGATGGAACAAGTACGACGGCAACCACTTCGGCCACGTCGTATGGTCGGGCACGCCCTACCTTTATTATTATAATAAGGTGAACGACAAGAAGCTGAAGGAGAACGGCAGCACCGTCTACGGCACCGTTTATGGCACCACTGTCACGCCAGACTATGAGTATTACCGTAACAATGCGAAGAAGACCGACTTCAACGTCTATGCCAAGGCCAACTACACCATCTGGCAAGGGCTTGGGGCTTTCCTTGACCTGCAGTACCGTCACATCGGCTACAAGCTGCAGGACCCCGGCGACTGGTACGGAGCCAATGCTACGGGTGAGTATATCGTCAACGATAACTTCAACTTCTTCAACCCCAAGGTAGGCCTTAACTACGACATTGACCGTCACCAGCGCGTCTATGCTTCTTACGCCATTGCCCACAAAGAGCCTACGCGTGACAACTATCAGGACAACCAGGGCTTAGAGCTGCGGGCCGAACGGCTGAATGACCTCGAGGCTGGCTACCAATACCGGTCGGCCAGGTTCTCGGCCGGTGCCAATGTCTACTGGATGGACTACAAGGACCAGTTCGTGCTCACCGGCAAGCTGAACGACATCGGCCAGGCCGTGGCCATCAACATCCCCAAGAGCTACCGCCTCGGCGTAGAGTTGGAGGCTGCCTGGCAACCCGTGGAGTGGTTCAGATGGGATGCCAACGCCACCTTGTCGAAGAACCGTGTGAAGGATGCCGTAGTGACCCTCGATGACTACACCACCAACGCCCCGTTAGGCGATACGCCGCTGTCGTTCTCGCCAGACGTTATTGTGAACAACGTTCTGACACTGAGCCACAAAGGACTCCGTGCCAGCATCCAGGGCCAGTACGTGGGCAAGCAGTACCTCACAAACACCGGTATCGAGTGTATGAAGGGATGGGACGCCGAGGGCAACGAGACCAGCGAGACGATGATGCTCGACAGTCATTTCCAGGCAAACGCTGACCTCTCATACACCTGCAATTTTAAATCTTCCATCTTCAATATTCAGTCTCTGACTGCTGGCGTGACGCTCTACAACCTCTTCTCTGCCAAGTTCGACAACAACGGCTGGGCTGCCCCTGCCTACGCCCAGAACGCCGACGGCACGGTCTATGCCTATAACCCCAACTACGCCACCGACTATGCCCTGCGCGACCAGTGGGCAGCAGGCTTCGCACCCTCGGCACCGTTCAACGTTATGGCCCACCTGTCGGTGAACTTCTGAGCAGCAATAAATCGAAAATCGAAAATACGTAAATCGTAAATACTTGGACTGGCTTGACCTTTTCACTACCATTCTCGGTCTGCTCTACATTTGGTTAGAGTATCGGGTCAGCATCTGGCTTTGGGTGGTAGGTGTCATTATGCCAGCCCTCGACATCGTGCTTTACTGGCAGCACGGGCTCTACGGCGATGCGGGCATGGCGTGCTACTATACCCTGGCCGCCGTCTACGGTTTCTGCTTTTGGAAGTTCAAGAAGACAAGGAAGAAGCAGGAGCCGCTGCCCATCGTCTACATGCCGCGCAGCAAGTACCTGCCCGTCGCTGTGTTCTTCTTTGCTGCCTGGGCCGCCACCTATTATATTTTAGTGACTTGGACCAACAGCACCGTGCCCGTCCTCGACTCGTTCACCAACGCCCTGTCGTTTGTCGGACTGTGGGCACTGGCCCGCAAGTATCTGGAACAGTGGCTTTTCTGGATTGTTGTCGATGCCGTCTGCACCATGCTCTATATTCATAAGGGCATCCCCTTCAAGGCCATCCTCTACGGCCTCTACATCGTCATCGCCATTGCCGGATACTACAAGTGGAAAGGCATGGCCAAAAGAGTTAAAGTGAGGGGCTGAGGGAAAGAGCGGAGTTTACACACGGATAGAACGGATGTGTCTTGGAGCTTGCTAAGGAGTCTCTTGCAGTTCCCGGTAAGGGAACTGTGAGTTTCCTCCGGGGGAACTGGCAGTTTCCAGTAAGGAAACTATAAGCTACCTCCATCCTTTCTATGAGAGATAGCCGTTAAAAGTGGTCGAAAAGTTTGGCCATTCCCCTCTTTTTGTGTAATTTTGCGGAAAATTTAATGGAATGTCCTGTAAATTGCCAATACTACGCGCAGCCGCTCCCCTCCCATCAAGGGTAGGGGCAGGGATGGGGTCTCTATTTGTCGTACTATTACTAATGATGTCGTGTACGCCGTTTGGACGCAAGAGTCAGCCGACTGAGTTGGAAATAGCTGCCCGTGACGGCGATGCCCGTGCACAGTTGCAAATGGGTATGCGCTGCGACCGTGACGGACTCTATGAAGATGCTGTCAAATGGTATGAGCTGGCCGCCCGGCAGGGACTGGCCGAGGCACAGAACAATCTGGGCGTGATGCTGAAGGACGGGCAGGGTGTGGAGCGCGACGAGGTCAAGGCTGTGGAGTGGTTCCGAAAGGCGGCGTGTCAGGGCAATGTGCTGGCACAGTCGAACCTCGGATGGATGTTTCACGGCGGACGGGGCGTAGAGCAGAACTACGACTCGGCGCATTACTGGTATCGCAAGGCCGCCCTGCAGGGGCACGCTGCTGCACAGAACAACCTCGGACTGCTCTTCCGCGACGGCTTAGGACTGCCGCAGGACAGCGACTCCGCCCGCTACTGGTTCTCAAAGGCTGCCGAACAGGGGCTGCGTCAGGCAAGGCACAACCTGGGAGATGATTGAAGTTTGAAAAGTGGTGCAGTCGGGAGTGACGATAAACGACTTGTTTGACGCGGCATAATCATCGGATTATGCGATATTGGTGACCCGTGACAAAGCCTTGAACACCTGTATCTCCTCCTCGGTGAAGTCCTCGTCGAACATCTTGTCGCCCTGCGGAATAAGGCGCAGGAACAGGCGACAGAGATAGGCGAGAAAACAGGAGGAGAGGTAAAGCGGTATGCCGTCGAAGCCCTCGTCCTTCTGGGCCTGGTCCTGATATTGCATCAGACCGTCGTAGATGGGGTGGCTGTGTATGCTCAGGTGGCGGTAGAGCTGGTCCATGTCCTCCTGGCTTTTGCCGAAGAGGTATCGCCAAGCCTGATTGTAGGACACGCGACGGACGTCAACGGCATTTTGCCTTCGTACGAAAGCGATGGTGCCGTTTATCGTAGGTTTGTCGGGAGCCGTCCACTCGTCGAGCTTCTTGTAGCACTCCATGCCAAGGCGGGTGGAGAAGATTTCCTTCCTCAGTGCCTCTATCTCCAAGTGGGTCATGGGGACAGGCACCTGCCCCAGGCTTGGGTCAGTGTTCCTGTCCCCATGACCCATGGTGGTCTCCATCAAGTTCTTCTTGCTGTTAATCTTCCAGTAGTTCCACACCACGCTGCGCTCCTCGTCGGTCTTGGGATGGGTGAAGAGGAAATAGAACATCACCAGATGCTCATAGACCGAACGGGTGAGTGTCATCGTCTTGTATTCCTCGTGTAGTTGGAAGGCCTCGCCCTTGAATCTCAGCACGATGCCCTCCTTCGTCAGCTTATGGTTGCAGAGGTGGGTTGACGTCACACGTTCCAAGAAGGCGCTGGCCACAGAGAAACGTTCCTCGGCCAGCAGCTCCTCGTAGTCCACAATGACGTGGCAGATGACGTGAGTAGCCATTTTCGTCATCAGGTCCGACATCTCCAGACTGCTCTCCAGTCTTTCCTTCGGCGGCAGTTTCCCGTCGACAGGTGCCAGAACTATCCTCGAAATATTCGTATTATTGTTATCCTTCATTACAATCTTCTTAAAATCCGGCGGCAAAGGTACGAAAAAATACTGTCTTAGGATTATATAAACACGATGAAAGACTATAAAGGGAATAAAAAATGTTAAATATCAAGACCACCACACAGAAATTGCTTATCTTTGTGCCGTTAATGTTTAACTATTACCCTTAGAACCATGAAAGTAGGAATTCCAAAAGAGATTAAGAACAATGAGAACCGCGTGGGCATGACCCCAGCGGGAGTGTCGGAACTGGTACGTCACGGCCACGAGGTGAGCGTGCAGCACACGGCCGGTGAGGGTAGCGGCTTCAGCGACGAAGAATATGTCAAGGCCGGTGCCCGCATCCTGCCCAACATTGAGGCCGTCTACCGTGAGTGCGACATGATTGTGAAGGTGAAGGAACCCATCGAGCCGGAGTACAGCCTGGTGCGTCCTGGCCAGTTGCTCTTCACCTATTTCCACTTCGCCTGTGAGAAGGAGCTGACCGAGGCCATGCTCCAGAGCGGTGCCGTCTGCCTGGCTTACGAGACGGTACAACTGCCTAACGGCTCGCTGCCCCTGCTGCAGCCTATGAGCGAGGTGGCCGGACGAATGGCAACCCTCAACGGTGCCTATTACCTGCAGAAGACCAAGGGCGGCAAGGGCAAGCTCATCAGCGGCGTGCCTGGTGTCAGCCCTGCCAAGGTGCTGGTGCTCGGCGGAGGCATTGTCGGCGAGGCTGCTGCCTTGATGGCCGCCGGACTGGGAGCTGACGTCACCATTGCCGACATCTCCCTGCCCCGTCTGCGCCAGCTCGACATCGAGACACCTGCCAATGTGCATACGCTCTACTCTTCGGAACACAACATCCGCCAGCAGCTGCCGACGGTAGACATCGTGGTGGGCAGCGTGCTCGTGCCGGGCGACAAGACGCCGCACCTCATCACCAAGGATATGCTGAAGCTGATGGAGCCCGGAACGGTGCTCGTCGACGTGGCCATCGACCAGGGCGGATGCTTCGAGACCTCACGGCCTACGACCCACAGCGAACCCGTCTATATCGAGGATGGCATTGTGCACTATTGCGTGGCCAACATCCCCGGAGCTGTGCCCAACACATCGACGATGGCACTTACCAATGCCACCTTGCGCTATGCTGTGGCACTGGCCGACAAGGGCTGGCAACAGGCCTGCAAGGATGACCCGTCGCTGGCAAAGGGACTGAATATCGTAGAGGGAAAGGTGACCTTCAAGGCCGTGGCCGATGTCTTCGGGTTGCCATACTCCCCAGCCTTCTAAACACTTATTATTCCACGTCCACCTTAACATACTCAGGCCGCTCGTCGGCCTGGGTTGTTGTTATAGTGACGTTACGGAAATTGACATTCCGGGCGTGAC
>JAGCNO010000172.1 GCA_017645905.1 Prevotella sp.
CCCATAGACAGCATCCCATACAAATAGCAGCTGATTCTGTTTGTTGATGCCCCAGCTGGTTTTCATCTGGTCCTTGATGAACTGCTCAGTGAAGGTCTGAGCATCTTTGTCTGACAGGATCTTGCTATTCATTACGAAGTTCTTCACCGTTGTCTGATATTGGCTGGGCAGGGAGACACCAAGCGATGTGTTCAATCTGTCCACGATATCCTTCGTGTTCTGTGCCAGGGTGGGATGGTGGACTCCGAAGCAAGCTGCAACGGCCAACAGAATTCCCATTAGATGCTGTTTCATATCGTTTTAGTCTTTTTTATTAAACATTATGCACACATGGGGTCAAGACCCAGGGGGGCGACAGCCAATGCTGTTGCCCCCCTTGATTTGTATGGTTGAGAATGGAGTATTCAATCATTTGTAGTCGCGGATGCGGACATCGATGCCGCTGCCGGCGAGTTGCATGGAGATCTTGTGAACAGGTGTGTCGTTGTAGTGATAGGGGAAGAGCACCTTGGGCTTGATGATCTTGGCGGCGTTGACCACCTGCTCGACGGTCATCGTGTAGGGCTGGTTGCAGGGCAGGAAGGCGATGTCGATGTCCTTCAGGTCGGCCATCTCAGGGATATCCTCAGTGTCGCCGGCGATGTAGATGCGCAGGCCGTCAAGGGTGAGCACGTAGCCGTTGTCACGGCCCTTGGGGTGGAACTCCTCACGTCCAGGGGTGGTGTTGTAGGCGGGTACGGCCTCGATGGTGATGTCGGCGGCATATTTGCGGGTCTCGCCGTTCTGCATCACGAGTCCGTTGCGGAAGTGCCCGTAGACGGCCTGGTTCACGTAGATGCTCGTGGCCGGCGTGCGGATCTCGTGGATGGCGGCACGGTCGAAGTGGTCCTTGTGCTCGTGGGTGACGAGGATGATGTTGGCCTTGGGGAAGGTGGCGTAGTCGGTCTCGGGCTTGAGCCACATGCCGACAGGGTCTACCTCGATCTCGATGCCGTTGTAGTTGATTTGCATACTGGCGTGCTTGATGCACGTGATGGTCACTTTCTTGCCGTTCTTGGTGGTGAATTCATCCACCTTCTGTGCGGCCTTCACTCCCAGCGTCATCATTCCGATGGCGGCCAGGCAACAAAACAGTCTTTTCATTTATTTATTAAAGGTAATGTTATGATGAATCGTGCGCCGGTAGTGTAGGAGGTGTCGAGTGTTAGGGTTCCTCCGAGCTGTTCAGCGAGTTTGCGGCTCAAGTGCAGACCCAGGCCGATGCCCTCCTTGAAGGAGTCGAGCTTGACGAAGCGGTCGAAGACGTGCTCGGCTTCTTGCTGGGGGATGCCGATGCCGGTGTCCTCAACGGATATGTTCAGGTTCTTGCCGTCGGAAGCGGCCTTCAGGGCGATGTAGCCTTCCTCGGTGTATTTGACGGCATTGTCCAACAGGGCGCTGATGATGCGTGCAAACATGTTCTTGTTGGTCAGATAGGTGAAATCGTCATGCAGCTGGCTGTCCATCTTCAGTTCTGTCTCACCGTTGGCCTTGTCCTGGAATTCATTGAACACTTCACGCAGCACGCTGTTCACCTTGATCGTGTCATCCTTGTGGATCTTGTCCGTGGTCTCTATGAGCGACAGGCCGATGATCTCGTCGATGAGGTTGGTGATCTGGTTGGCGCTCTTCTGCATCATCTCGGCCATGTGCTGGCGTTCCTCGACGGTTTCGGTCAGCTCGGGGTCGGCGATGACCTGTGAGAAGCCGCTGATGATGTTGAGCGGTGTGCGCACCTCATGGCTGACGTTCTGGATGAACGCACTCTTCATCTTCTCCGACTCCAAGGCCCTGTTGTAGGCTTTGCTCAGCTGCTTCATGTGACGGCGGCGTGAGAGCACGATATAGACCTGGGCCATGACCAGCAGTCCCAGCAGCAGGATACCTACGGAGAGGGCGATGATGCGGTTGCGGGTAGACTTCTCCTGCATGTCGTTGATGGCCAACTGGTCGCGGATGCCCATCATGCTGTTGGCCAGGGCGACATTGTTCACGGAATCGGTGGCGGCGTGGGCTTTGCGCAGGGCGTCATAGGCCTCCTTCCAGCGACCGGCCTTCTCGTAGATGTTGGTGATGATCTCGTCACCATCGTCGCCGAGTTCCTCTCTGGCCAGTGCCACGGCCTTGTCGGTCTCTCCCTGCGTAGCGAGGTAGTAAACCTCCAACGTCCTGCCGTGGACGGAGCTCTTACCTTCTGCCACGCCCTTCTTGTATTCCTTGTAGCCTTCGAGGAACTTGGGTATGTCGCCGGCGTTATAGTAGCTGAGGGTGCGTCGCGTCACAATATCGAACACGCGCTCGGGGGCGTATTTCCGGGCGATCTCCTCGGCCTTGGTAAGCAGTTCCATAGCCTCCTGCGGGTCGTCGCCCATCTCCACGTTCACGATGTTCATATAAATGGGGGGCATGCTCTCGTAATAGCCCTGCTTCTCCATCATATCGATGACCCTGCGGAAATTTCTCTTGGCAGCAATCTTATTGCCGCAGATGCGATTGATATGCCCCAGCATGTTGTAAGCCATGTACATCTCGTCCTCGAGGCCTTTCTCGGTTAACTCCATGGAGAGTTTCCGTCCCAGCAAATAGGCTTCGAAGATCTTCCTGCGGTTCATATCGAAGATGATCTCGTTACACCGCTGGGTGTAGTACTCATGAAGGTCTCCCTGCTCGAGCAGATAGTCCTGCAGGGCTTTCAGAGCTGGGAAGAAACGTACGCTGTCGCCGTCGTTGAAGGCATGGCGCATGGAGTCGCGCAGAGCCAGGTACTCTGGCTTCTGCTTATAATCATCGGCCTGTGCGGCCGTGTTGAGGCAGACCGTCAGTGTCAGGGCTAATAGTAGAGATCTTACCATACGCGTCTGGTTCTATCATTTTTCACTTTGCAAAAGTACGAAAGTTTTCGTAAATGACGAAATTTTTTAGAAAAAAAATTGGTGTAATCGTCTAAATATTGTATCTTTGCCGCATGGATATACAGCCTATAGCCCATTTTGAGTCGCCATTGACGTCGAAGTTCGGTATTCCGCGACAGAGCGGACTGGTGGATGAACTGACGGGTCGCATCGTCTTCGAGAAGCCTTTCCGCCAGTCCGAAGCCGTCCGAGGCATGGAGGACTTCGATTATCTCTGGCTCATCTGGGAGTTTTCAGGTATTCATAAAGCTCAAAGCTCAAAGCTCAATGCTCAAAGTTCTTCGCAAAGCGAAGCGGCAAAGCCGAGCGCAAAGTTCAAAGTTCAAAGTCTCACAGTGCGGCCTCCCCGTCTGGGCGGTAACCGCCGTATGGGCGTGTTTGCCACGCGCTCTCCCTTCCGTCCGAATCCGTTGGGACTCTCTTGCGTCAGACTGGACCGTGTGGAGGAGGATCCGCAGCTGGGACCGGTCATCTATGTGAGGGGTGCCGACCTGATGGACGGTACGCCTATCTTTGATATCAAGCCATACGTGGTTTATGCCGATGCGCGTCCGGAGGCCCGTAGCGGCTTCGTGGACCAGACGGACTGGGAACCGTTGGAGGTGATTATTCCCGAGGAAGTGACGGCGACTATTCCTGTCGAACATCTGGCTGCCCTGCGTGCGATACTCTCACAGGATCCGCGCCCTGCGTTCCACGATGATCCGGAACGTGTCTACGGCATGCCGTTCCTGCATCTGGACATCCGGTTTAAGGTTTCCGGCAGGGTACTCACGGTCGTAGCCACTCATTAGCTACATCTCTTTGTCGAGTCTGTTGCGCCAGAGATATTTGCGTGTCTCATGGACGATGATGCCGTTGAGGAAGAGCAGCGACAGGAGGTTCGGTATGGCCATCAGCGCGTTCATGCAGTCGGCCAGGTTCCATACCACTGCGAGGTTCATCACGCTGCCAGCAAAGACGGCTGCGATGTACAGGATGCGGTAACCCGTCACCCAGCGTTTTCCTTTTAAATATTCCACGGCCCGCTCACCATAGTAGCACCATCCGAGAATGGTGGAGAAAGCGAAGGTGAGCAGTCCGAAGGTGAGCAACGGCCGTCCGATGACGGGTATCTTTGAGAAGGCATCCTTTGTCAGGGTGGCGCCGTTGGAGAAGTCGATCTCCGGGTAGGCGATGACACTGCTGACGATGACCAGTCCGGTGAGGGCGCAGATGACCACCGTGTCCCAGAACGTGCCGCTGGAGGAGACGAGTGCCTGGCGCACGGGGTTGCGCGTCTGGGCCGCTGCCGCCACAATGGGGGCCGAACCCATACCCGACTCGTTGGAGAAGAGTCCGCGGGCGATACCGAAGCGGGCTGCCATCATCACCGTGGAGCCTACGAAGCCGCCGCCTGCCGCCTCAGGGCTGAAGGCTGCCTTGACAATCAGGCAGAGAGCCGGCCAGATGTATGGGGCATTGACGATAAGGATATAGATGCACCCCAGCACGTAGAGCACAGCCATGAAGGGTACGAGCATGGAGCACACACGGGCGATGCTCTTGACGCCGCCCAGTACCACGGCCCCTGTCATCAGACAGATGAAGATGCCGGAGAGATAAGGTGAGATGCCGTACGACTCACTGGCAACGGTGGCGATGGCGTTGGCCTGTACGGTGTTGCCGATGCCGAAGGAGGCGATGGCGGTGAACAGAGCGAACAGTACGGCAAGCCACTTCCAGCCCAACCCTTTCTCCAGGGCGTACATCGGGCCTCCGAGCATTTTCCCGTTGGCGGTCTTCTCACGGTATTTGATGGCCAGCAGTCCCTCCGCATACTTCGTAGAGATGCCGAAGACACCCGTCAGCCAGCACCACAACACCGCACCGGGACCTCCCAGGGCGATGGCAGTGGCCACACCGATGATGTTGCCCGTGCCGATGGTGGCGGCGAGGGCTGTGGCCAGCGAGCCGAACTGCGACACGTCGCCCGTAGCATCAGGGTCGCGCTTCACCGAAAGACGGATGGCCTTGAAGATGTGACGCTGCGGGAAACGCAGGCGTATGGTCAGGAACACATGTGTGCCCAACAGCAGGATGATCATCGGCCATCCCCACAACAGGTTGCTTAACTCAGTCAGAAAACCATTTATCCACTCCATAATCTTCAGAATTCACGGGCAAAGGTACGAAATAAAACTGAAAAATGAAAAGTGAATCCCAAAAAATTTGGTTTTCTCCTCGCTTATTCGTACCCTTGACTTCGTCGAAGGTACTCTTGCTCGAGAAAACTCAAATAAAATTTGGTTTTCTCCTCGCTTATTCGTACCCTTGACTTCGTCGAAGGTACTCTCGCTCGAGAAAACTCAAATAAAATTTGGTTTTCTCCTCGCTTATTCGTACCTTTGCATCCGACAAACCAATAAAATATTGAGTAATGAAACGACTCTCATTAATGCTGACGGCTGTCCTGGCTTTGGGATTGCTGACCGGCTGTAAACAGAAGAAACAGACAGAAGACATCATCGTCCACAAAACTGAGATCCCTAAGCCGCAGGCTCCTATCCGTATGGAACCGTATAATCAGGAGAAGGACTTCAAGTGGCTGGACAGAGACTATCAGGTGAATATCAGCCGCACTCCCGACGACAGTCTCCGTATGGTGAAAGACGAGTTTGGACAGAAGTATGTGGACAATTGTATCACCCTGCGCATCATACGAGCTGACGGTAGCATATTCTTCGAACGTACATTCACCAAGGCCACCTTCGATGAACTCCTTGACGATGACTATCGCCAGACGGGTATTCTGGAGGGTGTCGTCTTCGACCGTGTGGATGGTTATCAGGTGCTCTTCGCCGGCAGCGTGAGTCATCCCCAGACGGATGATGAGTATATCCCATTCATTATCACCGTTGACAATATGGGTGAGGTGGATATCCGTCGTGATACCGACCTCGATACCAGCGGTAATGAATCGGAAGCTATAATTCAGGAATAATCCGGTTATACCAGTGGTCGCTGAATTCCTGCATGGTCGGGAAAGTCAGGTTGGCTCCTGCAAGGAGCAGTTCCTCGTCGGGCAGAGGACCTGTGTTCACAGCAACAGTGAAAATCTTAGCGGCATAGCCTGAACGTATGCCGAGTGGTGCGTTTTCCACGACGATGGCCTCCCAGGGCTTGAGGTTTCCTGCTTTCTGGAGACCCATAAGGTAGGGGTCGGGGTTGGGCTTCCCCCGTTTGACATCGTAGGCCGTCGTGATATGATCCTCGCTGACGAAATCGCCGAAGTCCTTGAGGATGCGTTTGATGAGCGGAAGCTGCCCACTGCCCGTGACCACACAGCACATCATGCCTCCCTTCCGTATCTTCCCCATCAGCTCCAGCACGCCCGGCATGATGGGCGCTTCGGGCAGTGAGTGGAAGATCTGCGACTTCACATTATACATTCTCTGTGCTTCTGCTTCGTCGATATCGCGGTGCTGCTGCTGTCTGACCATCAGACGGATGGTGTCCACGCCGCGTGCTCCCTCAGTGGCGTAGGCATCATCGGCTGACATCTGTATACCGAACCTCGCCATCGACTCCTGCCAGGCGATGGCGTGGTTGGGCATGGAGTCGTAGAGTATGCCGTCCATGTCAAAGAGCACGGCCTTGGGGCACAATGCCTCAAAGCCGTGTTCTTCTAAGTATTTCTTAATGGCGATTTGATACATACTAGTGATACTAGTTATACTAGTCGAACTAGTTGAACTAGTTTACTAGGATTCTTTCGCGAGGCGCTCTTTGATCGCCTTCGAGTCTGCCTCGTAGCCGGGCTTGTCGAGCAGGGCGAACATGTTCTTCTTGTAAGCCTCCACACCGGGCTGGTTGAAGGGGTTCACGCCGAGCACGTTACCGCTGATGCCACAGCCGATCTCGAAGAAGTAGATGAGCTGTCCGAGGTAGCGCTCGTTGAGGCGCGGCATGGTGATGCGGATGTTGGGCACGCCACCGTCGACATGAGCCAGACGGGTACCGAGCTCTGCCATCTTGTTCACCTCGTCCACGCGCTTGCCGGCGAGGAAGTTCAGACCGTCGAGGTTCTCTTCGTCCTCGGGGAACAGCAGCTTCTTCTCGGGCTCCTCCACGCTGATGACAGTCTCGAAGATGGTGCGCTCGCCGTCCTGGATCCACTGTCCCATGGAGTGGAGGTCGGTGGTGAAGTCGAC
>JAGCNO010000173.1 GCA_017645905.1 Prevotella sp.
CATCCTCTTTTTTTATCGCAAAGCCCCGACTTTCTCAAGCCAGGGCTTTGTTATGTCGTAAATTTTTTGTATCTTTGCGACAAAGTTTTAAAAAGCATGGCAAAGATACACTTTCGTCCTTACACTACCAAGCAAATTCTGCTTTTTCCGCAACGAATTGATGAAAATATTGCGGAAGACGACCCTGTGCGTCTGGTTAACAGTCTGATTGACATGCTAGACCTGACAAGTTTCCGTAAATTGTACAAGGGGTATGGCCGCAGCCCGTTCCATCCCCGAATGATGCTCAAGGCAGTCATCTACGGCTATATGAACAACGTCTACTCATGTCGCAAGATAGAGGAGCGCCTGTTGCGAGACGTGCACTTCATCTGGCTTGCAGGCTACGAGAAGCCAGACTTCATCACCATCAACCGTTTCCGCAATCGCGTGAAGAAGGAAATCAACGCCGTATTCACACAAGTAGTGCTTCTGCTTGCCGAGCGCGGATTCGTAAGTCTGGACGTAGAGTACATCGACGGTACGAAGATAGAGTCGAAGGCCAACAAGTACACCTTTGTCTGGCGTAAGACGGTGGAGAAAAACCGGGCGAAGTTAGTGGAAAAGATCCGCGTATTGCTGGAGCAGATAGACGATGTGATAGCCCAGGAAAACGCGTCGGAGCAGGAGAAGGTGGAGTTCACCCCCGAGCTGCTGCACTCGATGGCCTCCGAGCTCAACGCAGCCCTTGCCACAGAGCCCAAGCCAGTCACCAAGGAGGAGAAAGAGAAGCGTAAGGAGAGGAAAAAACAGGCAAAGGAGCTTCAGGAGAAGGCCGACAAGCTTGCCGAATATGACGGACACCTCGATAAGCTGGGCGAGCGCAACTCATACTCCAAGACCGATCCCGATGCCACCTTCATGCGCCTGAAGGAGGACGCGATGAACAACGGGCAGACCAAGCCCGCCTACAACCTGCAGATAGGCACCGAGAACCAGTTCATCACCGACTTCATGCTCTTCCCCAATCCTACGGACACACTCACGATGATTCCGTTCTTTTCCTCCTATTCCAGCCGCTATGACCGCCTGCCCAAGGAGGGCTGTGCCGACGCTGGCTACGGAAGCGAGGAAAACTACTCATTCATGGAGGCCAACGCTATAGAGGCATTTGTCAAGTACAACTACTTCCACAAGGAGCAGAAGAAGGCCTTCAAGGACGACATCTTCCGGATAGAGAACCTCTATTATAACAAGGAGGGTGACTACTTCGTCTGCCCGATGGGGCAGCATATGGAAAGGGTCGGCACCTGCTACGACAAGACGGATAGCGGATACCGCACACAGACAGGTGTCTACAGGGCGAAGAACTGCGAAGGGTGTCCCCTAAGGTGGGGATGCTACAAGAGCAGGGAACCGTCAAGGACGATTAAAGCCAACCACCGGCTGATGGAGTACAAACAGCAGGCAAGGGAGAGGCTCACCTCGGAGAAAGGGCTGAAGCATAGATCCAATCGACCCATAGAGCCGGAGGCCGTCTTCGGACAGATGAAATACGACATGCAGTACAAACGCTTCCGTCATTTTGGCAAGGACAAGGTCTTTATGGACTTTGCCTTCTTCGCCACAGCCTTCAATATCAAGAAAATGATCGCTACGATGAAAAGGGTGGCATAGAGACCCGTTTCTGGCTCACTTATGGGCCATATACGGAGCAATTAGAACCCGTCACGGCTCATCTGGCGGAAAATAATGGCAGAAAAAGAAAATCTTCAGTCAAGTATTATACCTGGCTCTTGACTGCTGATGATAAAAAGCAAAAAGAGGATGTGCCTATTTTGACACACCCTCATAGTGAGCAAATGACCGAATCCCGAAACGCATTTTGACCAAAATGACCATGACCACTTTGACCACATCACTTGCTGGTCTGCTTAGCATGTGGCGAAGCAATAGAAAAATGAAAAATGCGTTCGCAAAAATGAAAAAGGCGTTCGCAAAAAAGAAAATGGCGTTCGCCAATCGTTAAACTTTCTAATATTTTCGGGATATAATCTTAACCGCAGAATTTTTTTTGTAACTTTGCAATAGCAAAACTATTGTATCTCTTTTTAAGACAACAAAATTACCTACTCGATATGAAAAAACTATTGTTAGCAACCATAATCTGTTTGATGATGCCCATGTTCACATTCTCGCAGACATACAGCGCCCTGTGGAAACAGGTGAAGGACGCCCAGGACAACGACCTGCCGCAGACGGAGCAGGAAGCGCTGGGCAAGATCGTGACGAAAGCCGAGAAGGAGAAGGTCTACGGCCAGCTGCTGAAGGCCTGGCTGCAGCGTGCCAAGTCGCAATGCGAGGTGGCACCCGACTCGCTGAAGCCCGTCGTGGAGGAGCTGAAGGAGCGTGCCGAGCTGGCTGCCGACAACCACCCGCTGCAGGCCGTCTACTACGCCGTGCTGGGCTACATCTACTACCACAACAGCTGGCTCGACGAGCTGCGCCATGAGCAGATAGGCCAGGAATACTACGACAAGGCGATGACCTACCCCGACGAGCTGGCTGCCGTGAAGGCCACCGACTATGAGCCCTTCGTCATCAAGGGCGACAACAGCCGCTACTTCGGCGACGACCTGCTGAGCCTCATCGGCATACCGGCCGGTCATGCACGCCAGCTTCGCGACTACTATCTGAAGGTGGGCAACCGACACGGAGTACTCTTTGCCAGCGAATCCATGCTGCTCAACGAGGAGCCGGAAGACATCGAGCACGAGCCGTTGAACAAATCGAAGCACATCCAGCGCCTCGACTCGCTCATCGCCGAATTCCAAGACCTGCCCGAGTGCGGCGAGCTGGCCATCGACCGCTACGACTACATGGAAGACTATACCGACGCCACCGCCGAGCAGAAATGGCAGTACATCAACATGGCCCTGGAGCGCTGGGGATCGTGGCATCGCATGAACTACCTGCGCAACCGCCAGCGCGACATCACCTCCCCGGAATACAACGTGGAGCTGAAGGAAAACGTCAGCATACCGCAGCGCGAAAAGAAAGTCGAGCTGACCGACCTGCGCGCCATCAGCGAACTCACCCTGCGTGTGTATAAAGTAGATGTCGACGGCACCACGGAACTCAAACCCTCCAACCCCGACCACTACAAGAAGCTGAAGCCGCTGCTGCACGCCCTGCCCGAAATGACGCAGACGAAGAAATTCGTGGGCAAGCGCGAGTACGAAGTCTTCGACGACTCGATGATGCTGGGCGGCCTGCCCGTGGGCGTGTACATGTTGGAGTTTGAGAGCCAGCCCGCCACACGCACCTCGCGCAGCCTCTACTTCGTCAGCGACCTGCGCGTACTGTCGCTGACCTTGCCATCGGCCGACAGAGTCAATGAGGAAAGCGGACCGAAGCGCATCGCCGTGGTGAACGCCACCACCGGCCAGCCCGTGAAGAACGCCTCGGTGGAGGTGCGCTGGGGATGGGGTAATCACGCTGGCAAGGCCACGCTGAAGACCGACAATAACGGCGAGTGCATGTACCAGCCCGAGGAGGACGCCAGCAGATTCCGTATGCGTGCATACACCCCGACCGACAATGCCTGCCCCGAGATGGACGACTGGGGACGCTACCATTACAATGAGGTTAACAATGACAGCCACATAGAAATATTCACCGACCGCAGCATCTATCGCCCAGGACAGACAGTGCACGCCGCCGTGATCCTCTACCGCAACTACGCAGGCAACGACAACCGCGCGCTGGCCAACGAAGAGCTTACCATCCGCCTGAAGGACGCCAACTACGACGTCGTGGAGGAAAAGACCGTCACCACTGACGAGTTCGGCACGGCCTCGACATCGTTCACGCTGCCC
>JAGCNO010000025.1 GCA_017645905.1 Prevotella sp.
CTTACCGTTCTGGTCCTTTGCCACGCCGTAGATGAGCATGCCGTGGTCGTCGGTCAGTTCCCAGTTGTCGAAGCGCTCCTGGCGCAGCTCCTGTGTGGCGGTGATTTCGGGCACGTTCACGCCGAGGGAGTCGATGACGTTACGCTTCTCGGTGGTGGGCAGCTTGAGCCACTTGGCCATATCGCTGCCGCGGAGGCTCTGCGTAGCCTTGCCGTCGATGGCATAGGCCAGACCCTTGCGAGTGAAGCCGTCCTCAGAGACGTCACCACCCCAAGCCACGGTGTAGCCCTTGTCGATAGCGTTGTCGATGACCTGCATCATCTCGTCCAAGGGCAGGTTATAGGAGAGTGGGAAGCGCCAGTTGTCCTGCACCTCCACGGCAAAGCCGGTATAGAAGGGATGGTGCGTGTAGCTGGTAATGGAAACATAGTCGTCGAGGTTCAGGCCCAGGCTCTGGCAGAAGGTCTTCGGGGTGTACTCCTTGCCCTCGTACATGAACTTCTCGGGGCACTGGCCCAGATAGGCGTCGAGGATGCCCTGCAGACCGGCCTTCCACTGGTTGGAGATTTTCTTTGCATCGCTCTTGGCAATAGCGGCCACGTAAGGCTCGAGCAGCGAGAAGAACTCATTGAAGTTATTCAGCGAATCGCCGTAGAGGCTTCCGGGGAAGGGCATGATACCCTGCGGAATGATGCCATGGGTCTTCATAGTGGCCAGCACATCCTCAGCCGAACCGCCTTGCGAGAACTGGCAGTCGCCGTGATAGCGCACCACCTGGATGGCACGCTCCATGTAGGTCTTATTGGCGACAAACGACTCGTCGAGGTCGTAGGTTTTGCCGGTAGCCTTCAGGATTTCGGCCTCGAAGAACGACAGCGTCGAGTAGTCCCAGCAGGTGCCGGAGCGGTTCTGGTCCTTCATCGACGTGATAGGGTTCTCCTTGATGGTGGTGAATACTGGTTTGTTGGGGTTTACCGAGTCTTTCTTTTCCTCGGCCTGAGCGCCCATAGCCATGATGGTAAGCAGGGCAAGCGATAAAAGTTTCTTCATACAGTTAATAAGTTTATTTGTTTTGGTAAAATGTCATTTGTCTTGAAATTTGCTGCAAAGTTACGAATATTTCTGGAAAAGGAAGAAAAAAACAGCACTTTTCTATGCCAGTTGTCAAACTTTTAGTAATTTTGCCAACAAAATAATGAAGAATGGAGAATTTTGAAAAACGTAAATCGAAAAATATAATAAAGGTTTGCGGCATGCGCGACGGCGAGAACATTCAGCTGGTCAGCGAATTAGGTGTGGACTGGATAGGGATGGTGTTCTCTGAGCAGTCGCCACGCAACGTCACGATGATTCCCACCCATGCGGGCATCATACCCGACCGAGGACCGGAGGACTTGACGCATCAGGGACCAAGACGTGTGGGCGTGTTCACCGACGAGATGGCCCAGAACATCATCACGCGGGTAGTGAACTTCCGGCTCGGCGCCATACAGCTGAACGGTCAGGAGCCGCCCACGCTGATACGAAATCTGCGTACCACGCTCACTACAGCGCCCGACGGAAGCGGAGCCATCGCCCCAGACCTGCAGATATGGAAGGGCATCAGGATAGAGACGGCCGAAGACCTGAAGCGCTGTGCTGACTACGAGGACTGCGTGGATATGTTCGTGTTTAACGTAAACGACTTCGAAAGCATCGCTTCCTACAACGGAACACTGCCCTTCCTGCTTGGCGGCGCAATAGGCCCCGACGATGCCGAGGCCATCCGCGTTTTCCGCCATCCGCGCTTCGTCGGCATAGACCTTGACGAGCCCTTCGAGTCGGCTCCGGCCGAGAAGGACATAGAGCGGCTGCGCTCCTTCATGGAACAATTGAGAAAAGTCCGCCCCATTTAGTCAAAAACCGTAATCTTTCTCTCAGCCTGCTTATTTGTTTCTGTGAGTTTCCTTACTGGAAACTGGGAGTTTCCTCCGTGGGAACTGCGAGTTTCCTTACTGGAAACTCCAAGAGTACTCCGACCAGGCTGTCAGAAAGGATAGGACAGTGACGGGGAAGGGTCTAAAGGCTTTAACGAACAATTAGGGTTCATCGGTAGTGATGTTCTGGCATTGGCCGAGCGTCACTACTTTCTTGATGTCCTTCTCTATTTGGGCATCGATGTTTTGGAGCGTGGCGTTCTTGACATCGTCGAGCACTACGGCAGGCCGATAGTC
Source organism: Prevotella sp. (assembly GCA_017645905.1). GTDB lineage: Bacteria > Bacteroidota > Bacteroidia > Bacteroidales > Bacteroidaceae > Prevotella. Next base: position 2,214 of record JAGCNO010000025.1, read on the forward strand.
GGGACGGTCGTAGCGGAAGGTAATGTCGTCGACGTAAAGGCCTTCCACATGGCGGGCATAGAGGCCGTAGGCGGGCGTCCACCCGGCAAACTTCGGCTCGGGGTAATTGGTGCCCTGCTCGCGGTAGTCCTTGTTCACCAGGTCTTTCGTGCCGCCACCTCGGAACTGCAGGCGGATGTTCGACAGCCACACATTACGGATGGGCTCCTCGGGCAGGCCGGTCACGATGATGCTGCAGAGCGAGTCGCAGTCGTCGGCTACCACGTTCGAAATCTGAATGTCGCGTGCCGACGAAGGGCGCGTCACTTCCTTAGGCCCTCGATTGCGGCAGCCGGTAGTGATGTAGATGGGATAATGGTGGACGTGGCTCATGGTGATGTTCGACACGACGATGTTCTCCATCCGCCCCTGGTCTACCTCCTCGAAAGCCAGTCCGCTACTGTACATGAACGTGCAGTTGGTGAGCGAGATGTTGCGGTAGCCGCCGTTGCTCTCCGTGCCCAGCTTGAAGCGGCCACACACCCACCCTACCGGCTCGGGAACGTAGGTGCCGTCGAGCAACGTGCCGCACTTAAATCCCGTTATGTTACAGTTGCTGATGGCGATGTGCTCACAGAGCACGGGCTTCTTCAAGGCGTAGCTTGATTTTAAAACGAGGGCGTCGTCGTGGGGCGTATTGATGTGGCAGTTCGTAATGGTCATGTACTTGCAGCAGTCGATGTCGAAGCCGTCGCGGTTGGTGTCGATGGTCACATTGTCGATGGTCGAGAGGTCGCAGCCGGTCATGATGATGGCGAAGTGTCCGCCACGATAGATGGTCACGTCGCGGATGGTCACCTGCCGGCAGAGCTTCAGGGCGATGGCCTTGTCGCCCGTACCGATAGAGCCGCCTTGTATGTTGCCGGCCGTCTCGGTATCCTTGCGGGTGAGGCCCTTGCCGTCAATCATCCCGTGACCGGTAATAGAGACATTCACCTGCCCCTCGGCCCAGATGAGCGAGTTGTGGAAGTAAGTGTGGCCGCCGTCCTGGTATTCGGGAAAGCCGCCAAACGACTCGCTCTCGTCATAGATGCCTCTCTCGCTCCCCGCCAGGATGGTGGCCCCGGGAGCAAGGTGCAGGTCGATATTTGACTTCAGCCTTATGCTGCCGCTCAGATAAGTGCCGGCAGGAAGCAGCACCTGCCCTCCGCCGTCCTTCACCGCCGCTTCTATGGCCGCGTTGATGGCGGGCGAGTCGAGCGTCGTGCCGTCACCTTTGGCACCGAAGTCACGCACGTTATAGACGGAGGCCATGCCGGGACAGGCCAGGAAGAGTAGTGTAAGGAAAAAGATGGAGCGCATATTCTAGTTATTTGTCGCCGAAGAGTGTATTAAGTGCCTGCTGCTCGCCTACAAGCCAGATGATGTCGCCCTCCTGGAAGCGGTACTCCGGACTGACGGAGGATAGGGTTTCCTTGCCCTCCTCTAAGCCTACAACCATACAGCTGTAGCGACTGCGTATGCCACTCTCCTGAAGGGTCTTGCCCACGAAGGGGCTGTCGGCAGCTAAGATGAGCTGGCGCAGCTTCATCGCCTGACTCTCAGTAGCATATTCGTCAGCCATGATTTCGGTCTTCATAGACTTGTGGAGCTGCTCCAGCTGACTATCGCTTCCAATGACCTCCAGTTTGTCAAGGGGGAAGATGATGGAGTCGCCGTCGGGAATGTTCAGGCGCCGGCCTTCACGCAGGATGCTGCTCACATGGACGCCGTACTTGCGACCCAGGTTGAGTTGCTTTAGCGTGTGACCAGTCCAAAGCGACAAGGAGGGAACTTGGAATACGGCAATATGTACGTCGCGGTCGAGCAGCCGGTTTTCATAGAGCGGGCGTCGTTCGCCATGCTCCTGAGCATTGATGTCACGAGAACGGAGGTTGTTGATGAACAGCCGTTCGAGCAGGATGCTGCGACGCTTTATCTTACGCGAGAGGATAATGGTCACGATGACGGCCACGCCAAACATGATGATGATGGAGGGGCGGAAGTCGGCCACCTGGTTCAGCACGGCAAAGACGAAGGCTACGGCCAGCACAAAGCGTGCAATGATAGTGAACAGCAGAGGCAGGCGGTTGTGGTTGCTTTCGGCCCACAAGGCACGGAATTCCTCACTACGGTTCTTCTTCATCACCATAGCACGGAGGAACGGCGCGATGAATATCAGCGTCAGCAGAAGGGTGATGATGGAGCCCAGCGAGATATGGCGGGTGATGAATGACAAGTGGGAGGAGAGAGAGGTGAAGTGGGTGTCTACGAGCTGCACGATGAAGGGGTGTACGAACATGAACATCACGGCAATAACAGCCATGGTGAGGATGCTGTAGACCAGCGTGTTCCACCCCATCTGAATGAGCAGGCTGCGCCACTTGCTGTGCTCGGTGGTCTCGGGATGTGAGGTGGAGAGGTGGTTGAGTGCCCGGATGACCTTTGTCGGCAGCCGCGGCTCCACGAGGTTATAAACCGGTGTGGCGAGCCGTATCATGTAAGGTGTGAGAAATGTAGTTATGACGGATACGGCCACCACCACCGGATATAGGAAATCGCCGATGACACCCAGCGAGAGGCCGAGCGAGGCGATGATAAACGAGAACTCACCTATCTGCGCCATGGAGAAGCCGCAGCGCATGGCACTCTTCAGACTCTCACCGCCAAGGATGAACGAGAAGGAGCCGAGCACGGCCTGGCCCACGATGATGGTCAGCACAAGCAGGGCAATAGGCAGGGCATAGTCCATGAGTATCTGCGGGTCGACGAGCATGCCTACGGAGACGAAGAAGATGGCGCCGAAGAGGTTCTTCACCGGCTCCACCAGCTTTTCTATGTGCTCGGCCTCAACGGTCTCTGCCAGGATGCTGCCCATGATGAAGGCACCGAAGGCCGACGAGAAGCCTACCTTGGTAGAGAACACGGCCATAGCGCAGCACAGGCCCAGGGCCACGATGAGGAGCACCTCATCGTTGACAAGCTTTCTGACCGACCGCAGGAACAGCGGCACGGCAAAGATGCCCACCACCAACCACAACACAAGAAAGAACACAATCTTCAGGATGGATTCCAACAGCTGCCCGCCGCTGGCCCCCGTTCCACTGGCAATAGCCGAGAGCATCACCATCATCACGATGGCCAGAATAACCTCCAGGATGAGCACCGACATGACCAACGAGGCAAACTGCTGCTGCCGCAGGCCCAGGTCGTCGAACGCCTTATATATAATAGTTGTGGAGCTCATAGCCAGCATACCGCCCAGGAAGATGCAGTCCATGCGGCTCCAACCAAACAGCTGGCCCACGCCCATGCCCAGCACGGACATGAAGAAGATGATGCTCACGACGGAGATGATGGGCGAGGCGCCCATCTTCAGGATTTTCTTGAACGAGAAGTCCAGTCCCAGCGAGAAGAGCAGGAACATCACGCCGATGTCGGCCCAGAGGTGGATGCTCGCCATATCGACCACGCTGGCGGTGTAAGGCATGTGGGGAGAGACCAGAAAGCCAGCCACGATGTAGCCCAGCACGAGCGGTTGCTTCAGCCGC
>JAGCNO010000174.1 GCA_017645905.1 Prevotella sp.
CTGGAACATACTCTGCAGGTAGCCCTTGCCCTCCTCGTAGCTCGTTGGCGAAAGCTGCATAGTGCGCAGGCCGTACTTGGATGCCGCCTCCTCGACGCCCTGATAGATGAGGTCGTTATAGGAACGGTCGCCCAAGGCGTCCTTACCGTATATCACGGTGACAAGCGGTGCCGTGCTGGCCTTCGGCTCGTCAGGATCCCACTCATAGATGGTGTCGCCCTCCTTCGTGCAGGCGGCGAGCATCATCACGGCGGCGAGAGCAATGCTGCCCTTCGTCACCAGCACGGCGGCGACGGCGGACAGCAGTTCGATGTGGCGGCTGATGGCGTCGGCCACCTCCCGCTCCGATTCATCCAGCTTGCGCCTCTGCATGCGCCACTGGACGAAGAGGCTCCAGGCGATGGCGCTCAGCAGCACCGCCACAGCCAGAATCGCAAAAGTCATTACATCTGTTGTCATATCTCTATAGTTTTAAAATTATATATTGTCAAGTTTCTGAAGTTATCGCTTCGCTCGAAGTTATCGAAGTTAACGAAGTTATCGACGATAGTTCTTGCGATTGTTTTTTACCTCTTTTTCTGTGCTCGTTTCTATTGTCGTTAACTTCGAGCGAAGCGGTAACTTCGCTAACTTCGTTAACTCCTCTAACTTCTCTAACTTCTTTAACTCCGTTAACTTCTTCTTCAAACGGAATCGTGAGTTGTGGATTCTCTGCCTCGCTTTCGATGTCGCTGAACTTCGGGATATCGTCGCCGATGCCCTGTTCGCGCTCCCTGAGCAGCGCCTCGGCCTCGCGATTCTCGCGTTCAATGACTTCGCGCCGCCGTTCCAGCAACTGGCGACGACGCTGAACCTGCCACATCAGCACAGCGATGATGATGGTCAGCACGAGGATGATCACAATGAGAATCAGTAGAATGTCGTTATTGGTTTGCATAAGCTATATCATTAGTAGTTCAAAATTCCCGAATTCTTAGTTTGTTTTATTTCGACCCTGTTCAAGCGTGGCGTTGTATTAAACGCGCTTGGCTCTATTCCCGCTGAACAACGTTCTTCTCCTTTTGCTTCTCCTCCCGGTATTTCGTGGGCGAGACCCCGTATTTGTTCTTGAAATCGACGGTGAACGTTGAGGCATGGATGAAGCCCGAGGCCGTTGCAATCTCGACCAGCGACATGTCAGGCCGTTCGACCATCAGCTGCCGTGCATGCTCCAACCGGCACTCGCGGATGAACTCAGGCACCGAAGTACCATTCACCGAGAATGCCGTACTGATGCGCTTGCTCGAAAGATGGAAACGTTCCACCAGTTCCGTGCGCCCGAACTTCTGGACAGTGTACAACTGCTCGTTGCGGATGGCCTCGGTCAACTGCTTATACAGATCAGCATCCGCGCTCTCAACGGCATTGTCCTCCTTGCTTGTTTCTTTTTGGACGGTGGTAGTAGGATTGTCTATAGTCTTGTCCGTCCTTTCTGCTGGCTTTTCTGCTGTCTTATTTGTCACGACCGTCTCCTGGTCCGCCAACAGCTCCGACAACTGACGGAAAATGGGAGCATACTTGCGTCGATAGTAAAGGCTGACCACAAGTGCGGTCACCAAAATGGCAAAGCCTAACAGAACTATCCAAAGTATAACTTCCATTTGTTTTGATTCGTTTTTCTTTTATCAATCTATTGCTGCAAATTTACCTAAAATAATAGGTATTTACAATAGCTGTGACAATCCCATAAGCCTTTTTGCACAATCCAATAAGAGAAAACACAAATCCAAAAGACCGTTGGCACAAATCCAAAAGACTTGCGCTGAGTTTTTCAAACTACCTCTTCGCCTTCAGTTCGCGGTAGTTGCTGGGCGTCATGGTGTAGCGGTTCTTGAAGTCGGCACTATAGGTGCTGGCATAGTTGAAGCCTGACTTGGCAGCAACCTCCTTGATGCTGAGGTCGGGACGCGTAACGAGCAGGTTACAGGAATATTCCAGACGGCAGTCGCGGATGAAGTCGGCAAGACTGGCGAACTCGGAACCCTGGGCGAAGGCTGCACCCACACGATGTCTCGACAACTGGAAGATGTCCATGATCTTCTGGCGGTCCAGGCTCGGGTCGAGGTAGAGATGCTCGCGTTTGATGGCGTGGCGCAGACGGCGGAACAGCTCGTCATCGGAAATGTCGTCAAGCGAAAGCAGGTCGGATTCTATAGCGGGTGCAACAGGTGTCACTTGTTGCGTCTTCTGACCATAAGAGTAATCACTCCCCTCGCCCATTGGAGATGGGCCGGGGGTGAGGCTCTCGTATTTCTCCTTGTATTCAATGGCCTCGCCAATCTGCTCGACCAACACGAGGTTCTTGCGACGGATGACACGCCACTGGCGGAGGAGCCAGGTGGCAAAGATGCTGACAAGCAGGATGATAATGACGGCTGCCCAGATGATGATGGTCTTGCGCTGGCTCTCTACATTGATCTGTGCTATCTCCAACTTCTGCTCCTGGTCGTGGTAGCGGGCAGCATACTCGTGGGCCTTGCCCTTCATGAGGCTGTCGCTGAGAACCTTCGAGAGGTCGGCGTAACGGGTCTGGTAGTCGTAGGCTTCAACGTAATGGTTCTTGGCATGGGCGGCGATAGCGCGGGAGCGGAGGATGACGGCATAGTCGTCGTTCAGGGTGTCGGCAGCCATGCGTCGCGCTATTTCCGCGTAGGTCGTCAGGGCTTCGTCGTACATACCCAAAGCCATCTGCGTCGGGGCTATCATGCGGCGGGCCCTGAAGGTCTTGCCATAGTCGCTCTGGTCGAAAAGGGCAAGATGTTCTCGTGCTTTCTGGGCGGCAGCCAATTTTTCACTTTTCACTTTCCCCTTTTCACTTATCATTGCGTAAGCTTGCGCCATGAATCCCCAAGCTTGTGCGCGGCTGAAGTCCATGTAACGGTCGCGGTCATTAGGATGGTCGCTCCATGAGAGACGGTAGCTGTCCTCGGCGTAGTCCTTGGCATGCTGCTCATAGTGGTTCAGCCGGTCGAGGATGCGTTGTCCCAGGGTAATGATTTCGTCGTAGCGATGCAGTTCGTTAAGGGCGTTGATCTTACGCTTGCAGGCAACGATGAATGCATCCATGCGGTCGATGCTGCCGGGAGCGTCGAGGTGGCTGATGGCTTCGTCGAGCTTGGCAAGACCTTCGCTCTCCAGTCCCAGATGCGTCATTACATAGCCCACGTCGGCCTCGCTGCGCCAGCGTTCTGTCTCCTGGCCTTGTTTCTGACAGAGTTCGGCCTTCTGTGCAGCCCAATGCATATATTCCTCGTAGTCGGGCTTGGCACGGCTGGTTGCAATGAGCAGGTCAAGGATATTCTCCTGTTCCGCAGCGTCGTTGCGCACGGAGTCGTGACCGAGCAGTTCCTTGCAAATCAGGATGGCCGAGTCCTGACGCTGCTCCAC
>JAGCNO010000175.1 GCA_017645905.1 Prevotella sp.
CGGTTGCGAAAAGCTTGTGGAGTTGGTGCTGCCCGATTCGCTCCTGACCATCGGCCGAAACAGCTTACAGGGCTGCTCATCACTGACCGACGTAAAGATTCCTGCTACGGTAAAAGTCATCGACGACAATGCCTTCTCCAAGTGCTCCGCATTGGAGAAGATTAAGCTCCCTGCCGATCTGGTCAAGATAGGCAAGGGTGCCTTCAGGGGCTGCAAGGCGCTGAAGTCCGTTACCATTCCAGAGAATGTTACCGAAATGGAGGATGACGTGTTCAGCGGTTGCAAGGAACTGGAGCAGGTGAACTTTGAATGTAAGCTGGGCATCATGCCCGATGGTACCTTCAATGGCTGCGAGAAACTCACCGCCATCACGCTTCCCTCAACGGTTAAGGAAATTGGCGACAACACTTTCCAGGACTGCACCGCCTTGGAGAGAGTAGAGACCAGCGAAGGTGTGAAGAAGATTGGCAAGTTGGCTTTCGACGGATGCAAGATGCTCTCTGAAATAGACCTCGGCGAAGTCACCTACCTGGGCACTTCGGCATTTCAGGACTGTGCCAGTCTGCCCAACGCCATCATGCCCAATCTGTCCCATCTGGACAACGATGCTTTCCACGGCTGCTCACGCCTTGAAACCGTAGAGCTTGGTGAAAGCCTTAAGGCCATCGAGAGTGATGCCTTCCTCAACTGCCAGAACCTCATGACCGTCAAGCTGCCGAAACGGCTGACCACTATCGGAAAGTCTGCCTTCCGGGGCTGTAAGTCATTGGCTGCCATAGACCTTCCGCAGACACTCACCCGTATCAGCGACCGTGCCTTCGAGGAGTGCTCTAACCTAAAGACCGTTACCATCCCCCAGCTGGTACGGCAAATGGGCAGTAGCACATTCAAGGAGTGTGTGCTTCTGGACAGCGTGAGCATACAAGGACAAGTTGAGAAGCTCGAGGACGAGGTGTTCCAGAAGTGCCAGTCTTTGCGCGTAGTGCTCTTACCCATCACACTTCGCAGCATAGGCGACAAGACCTTCCAGGACTGCATCACCCTGAAGAGTCCCCGTCTGCCGGCCTCCCTTAGCACCATTGGCGATAATGCCTTTGAGCGCTGCCTCAGCATAGCCGAGGTCACCATCCCGCCGGCATGCACCAATATTGGCAGTAGTGCCTTCCGCGAGTGTAGCGGTTTAAAGACCGTCGACACTCCTGTGGGACTGAAGAAGATAGGCAGCAACGCCTTCAACAAGTGCGTCTCGCTTCAGGACTTCTATCTTAATTCTCCCGCGCCGCCCAACATTTCGTCGAACACCTTCAAGGGTGTGACCACTGGTCTTTGCCGTTTCTATGTCCCAGCCGGTGCCAAGTCTCGCTATTACAGCGACAAGACGTGGAACAAGGCAGTCGTGCTTTTCATAGAGAAGAGGTAAGGGAACAAAATAAATACCACTGGACTTTTGCCCAGTGGTATTTAATACACTTAATATTTGGCGTTTGAACGCTTAGGAGATTATTGCTGGATAGCTTCCTTAGCAGCGTCAATAGCGTCACCAGCAGCCTCAACTGCGTCGCCAGCAGCCTCAACAGCAGCCTCGGCACCTTCCTTAAGGCTCTGAGCCTTAGCCTTGATGTCGGTCAGAACACTGTCAACAGCGGCAGCGTAGTTCTCAGCTGTCTCAGCGATACCGAGCTCGGCAACAGCGGCCTTAGCAGCGATAGAATCCTCAGCGGTCAGAACATACTCTTCAACGACCTCGATAGCCTCTTCAACGGGAGCCTCAACTTCCTCAGCGGCGGGCTTGGTCTGGTTTCCACATGCTACGAACATTGCAGCAGCTGCGAACATAAATGCGATCTTTTTCATTTCTTTGCTTTTTTAAATCTGTAAAACAATCAGTTGTTAATTAAATCGCTGCAAAGGTAGATATTTTTTCAATACCAACAAGCATTTTTTTAGATTTTTTCACTAAGAATTTTGTAACTTTTTAGCAAACCGCTGATTTATAACAATATACGAATTGTTAAAAATTATACAAATTTTGCGGATAAATCTTTTTTAACAACAATTTCTCCGAATTGTTCGTTAGAACTGTCTCAGAGATAAAACGGCTTAATCTCTTAGAAAGCGCTCGGCGACGAAGGAGACGCTTGCGTAATGAAATGGAGCAAGAACGGCTTTTTCCCATAGAAAGAACGGCTTTTTCCCATAGAAAGAACGGATTATTCTCATAGAAAGAACGGCTTTTTCCCATAGAAAGAACGGCTTTTTCTCGGGAAGGGCAGCGCGCTATCGGCTGCCGATGTATAGGAAAACCATTCCGAGGAGTACCAAGGCAAGGTCTAACGCCTTGGCTTTCAGGTTCTTTTCATGGAAGAACATGGCGCCGCAGAGGAAGCTGACGATGACGCTACCCCGGCGAATCATCGACACGATGCTAATCATGGCCGAGGGAAGTGACAGGGAGTAGAAATAGAGGAAGTCGGCGGTGCTAAGGAAGAGGCTGACGCCTATGATGGCCCAGTCCCAATGGAAGGGCGTGGTCTGGTGGTGCTTGGGCCACCAAAGGAGCATGAGCATGAGCAGCATCATGAAGCATTGGTAGATGTTGTACCACGACTGTACCATCATTCGGTCGAGCCCTACCCCACCCTCGCTAACGGGTGCCATGAGATATTTGTCGTAGAGTCCGCTGATGGCACCCATCGCGGCGGCTCCCACAATCATGTATATCCAGTGGTCGTGCTTGAAGTCTATGCCTTCCTTCTTCCCGCTACGGCTGAGCAAAAGGAAGGAAATCACGGCCAGGCAGACACCCACCCATTGCCACACGTTCAGTCGTTCGCCAAAGACCAACAAGGCACCGACAAGCACCATGACGGGTCGTGTGGCATTGATAGGCCCTACGATGGTCAGCGGCAGGTGCTTCATGCCGAAATAGCCCAGCAGCCAACTGCTGAGCACGATAATTGCTTTAAGGACAATGTATTTGTGTACCTCCCATCCGCCGCTGCCAACGTGGAAGATGCTGCCGTCGAGCATGTCGCTGGTTCCGCTCACAATGATAAACGGAAGGAAGATGAGCGACGAGAACAGCGTGTTGAGAAAGAGGATGGGAATGACGGCGTTGTCCTTCAACGCCTTCTTCTTCAGCGAGTCATAGACGCCCAGGAAGGCTGCCGAGAGGAATGCAAGCAGAAGCCACATCACTTCATCCTCCACTGCCCTCCCTCATCGGTCACCATCGGCACGACGACTTCCTCCTGGGTGCCGTCGCCATAGTCGAGCTGCATGAACACCTGCATGACCTGCATTGTGGAGTCCATCTGGGCACGCGTGGCGGTGAACTTCTTCACGCCCTTATGCAGCTGCTCCTCGGTGGCCATATACATTTTGTAGGCATCGGCAAGCTGTGGACGCATAGCCTCGGGGATGTTGTCGATGTCATGACGGAAAGCCAGGAAACCTTCATAGTCACCCTCCAGCAGACGGTCGTAGCATGCCTGGGCTACGGCCATAGCCTCGGCCTGAGCAACTTCCTCGGCTGTACGACTGTTGGAGCAGGAAGTGAGCGCTACGCTAAATGATAAATGACAAATGACAAATGACAAAACTACCAGATGTCTTCTGCATATTTTGTTAATCATAATACTACTTTTGTCTGATAAAAACGTTGATGGGCGTACCTGTGAGGGTCCAGTTCTCACGAATCTTATTCTCCAGGAAGCGGCGATAGGGCTCCTTCACATACTGCGGCAGGTTGGCGTAGAAGATGAAGGACGGAATCTGTGTGTCGGGCACCTGGCTCACATATTTTATTTTAATATACTTACCCTTGATGCTGGGTGGCGGTGTGGCCTCGATGATGGGCAGCATCACCTCGTTGAGCTTCGTGGTTCCGATGCGAGACTTACGGTTCAGGTACACCTGCTTGGCCGTCTCAAGCACCTTGAAGATGCGCTGCTTGGTGAGTGCCGAGGTAAAGATAATGGGGAAGTCGCGGAAAGGAGCCATGCGCTCACGGATGGCATTCTCGAAAGTCTCGATGGCAATCTGCGACTTGTCCTCCACCAGGTCCCACTTGTTCACGGCAACGACCAACGACTTGTTATTCTTCTGGATAAGCTGGAAGATGTTCATGTCCTGCGCTTCAATGCCTCGTGTGGCATCAATCATCAGAATACAGACATCGCTGTTCTCGATGGCACGGATGCTTCGCATGACGCTGTAGAACTCCAAGTCCTCCGACACCTTATTCTTGCGGCGTATGCCGGCGGTGTCTACGAGGTAGAAGTCAAAGCCGAACTTGTCGTAGCGGGTGTAGATACTGTCGCGAGTGGTTCCGGCTATGTCGGTGACGATGTGTCGGTCCTCACCAATGAAGGCATTGATGATGCTCGACTTTCCGGCGTTAGGACGACCCACAACGGCAAAGCGTGGTATTCCCTCCTCCAGTCCGTCTTCCTTCTTCTCCGGCAGCATCTCCATAATCTTATCCAGCAGGTCGCCGGTGCCGCTGCCTGTTGCAGCGCTGACACACCAGGGGTCGCCGAGGCCCAGCTTGTAGAAATCATATTGTCCGTAGAGGTCCTTGCCGTCGTCGGCCTTGTTAAGTACCAGCAGCGTGGGCAGCTTCGCCTTTCTGAGTATCTGTGCCACGTCCTCGTCGAGGTCGGTGACGCCGTTCTTGATGTCGCAGAGGAAGAGCACGAGGTCGGCCTCCTCGGTGGCAATGATGACCTGCTTGCGGATTTCCTCTTCGAAGATATCATCGCTGTTCACCACCCATCCGCCGGTGTCGACCACGGAGAACTCTCTTCCGCACCATTCGCACTTGCCGTACTGACGGTCGCGGGTGGTGCCGGCCTGGTCGCTGACGATGGCCTGGCGGCTGTTGGTCAGTCTGTTAAATAGTGTGGACTTGCCCACATTAGGACGGCCCACAATGGCTACTAGGTTTCCCATATAATAATAATGTGTATTGTTTTATGCGGCAAAAGTACGAATAAATCGGGAGACAGCCAAACAAATTCACGTTTTTTAGAAGTCGTATAACGTTACTTTCAGTCCCTTTTGTCGCCTTGTGTCACTTATAGAACGTTATCCAATTGGTTCTGTACTTGTAACTCGGAGCCAGTTTACTCTCAGGAAACACCTCTTTTACCTTCCCGTCCTTGTCCCGATACCAGGCGTAGTTCCAGCCGCTGCCCATATCCAGATAGAGCGCATGGGTAACTTTATAGGTGCTCAGGCACTTCACGAAGAACTCGTAAGTCATCATCTTCTTCGACTCAATGATACACAGCTGGCCATCCTTTTCACATAGCGCCCTGTAGATGTTCCTGTTGTTCTTCATCCTCGAGCCTATGGGCCTCGTCGTTCCGTCCTTGATAATCAGCAACTGGCAGAAGCCCATATTCCAGCTCTTTGCTGTAGTAGGATAGTCAGCCTTCCTCATAAACTTCCACTTGCCATTACCCCAAACGAAGCCTCCAGTATTGGCCTTACAGCGATAGCCCTTCTTCATCACCCCATCGCAGATATGATTATCCGCAATGTTCGTATGCTTAAACTCTTTCAGCAGCTCACCTGTAAAAGCCGCCTCACAACAGAACTCCACGTCCTTCTCCGTAGTCTTTGGCATTTGCCCACATACCAAGTCTATCTTCCTATACTCAGGATAATACACGTTGAGATTTGTTGTCGTCTCAACAGTCACCGCATAACAACTGATTTGCAGGAATATCAGAGCGATTATAATAGCAATTTCCTTTTTCATTCTTCGTTGTAATATCGATAAAAGTACGGGTTAAAGGTGGCTAAAGTCTAATTCTTTTGTATGAAAAGTACGGTTTAAAGTTAAAAACACGTCGTTATTTAATGTTTTACCAGCTCTATTCTAAATTATTTAAATATTTAGCCCATACCACATTAAAGCCCGGGTACTCCAATAGTTCTTTGTCTGAGCAATCATTTGGTAACAAACATTCTACAATTTCACCACTAACCACTCCCAGCCCTTGATTTTGATTCTTTAGTTGTAGGAGTTTTGTTCGCTTTACCATATTGGTACAATTGTCGTAACAACATTTAATCTTGTTAGGCAGTTCCTTAGAAATGGTTTCACGGCAATAAAGCCAGTTGTTCCAACATTTTTGTTCGTTACCAATAAGTTTACGCTCGTCCATTTCTCGTGTGATATTAATAAACGCAGTATAAGCCTTCTCAATCATGGCATTATTGAACATAGTTTTGCAGAAGTTTGTGGAGGTGCCTTGCGAAAAAAGATAGAGATTATGTATCGAGACTTCGCGAAGTTTTATACTCTGGTTGACGATATCGTTGATTCGCATTGGCATAGAGCTTCCATATTCACCATAGCCTGCAACCTTATTAACAGCATCATAATACTCTCGCCACACAGATTTCTCATTTTCAAACATTTCTTTATATTTCGGATAGGCACTTATAAGTTTCTGGTATTCTTCTTCCACAGACTTATAGTAATTCATGCTACCATTGTATGATTCCAAATTCATTTCCAGTTGGGTAAGGTAGACTTCTTCTTCCCCATTATCACCAGCTTTGTTTACAAAAGTATCTGAGGGCTCAATGACAATAGTATCACGTGCCTCCATAGAGTTTGGCGAGGGATCCTTCTTAGACGAACAACCTACACCCCATCCTAAACAGAAAAGTATAGCAATAGTAAAGACAACCTTTCTCATAATAATTTCATTAACTAAATACATTCAAAACTCTTTCCCTTATTCCATCTTCATAATCACATACCACTTCTTTGCAGAAAGATGAATCATTAAAGCAATGACAGTAGAGTGATGGGCATTTCTATAGTCACTCTTTATGTGCGATAACTTTTCATAGTATGGGAACTGTAATCATGTACATTAATGTTTTTTTCTCTCATTAGAGGGAACTGTCACCATGAAGAGCCGTTTCTGTTGACCCGCGTTGCTTATCAGCAAATATCCATTTATAGAGTTCCCTTGATTCCAAAAAAATTGAAATAATAATAGATATTAGTAATACATATAGAAGTAACAAAATCCCCATAGGGAGTTGCCCAATAGTAAATAGAGGATAATAAATAAAAGCTGTAATACTTTTCATACCAACTCTACTATGAAATCTCATGTAATAATACCGCATAACAGCATTTGGTATCAAGAAATATGGGTGATATGTACTTTTGGACTTTTTGAATAAATACATCCAAGCACAAATATTCATTATCAGAGTTAATCCAAATGAATACACATAGAAACGGCCGAATTTGGAATCGTCTGAATATTGAGCTTTTATTAGAAAAAATGTGATTATTAAATTGACCACACAACATATAAAGATAAACACATTCAACTTTTGGGCAACTCTATTCTTTGTGGGGAAATTACTATATTGAATTAGACATACAATCAATCCTAACAAGCATAATACAAGTGAGCCCAAGAAGAGAGAAAAGATTTTATTTCTTATAGGAATTGGTGACATATTCTCAGTTGTAAATGAATCTAAGACTTTATTGGTACAATCTATAAGAAAATAATTTGAATTAACCTCTATAAAATATGCTTTTTTATTTGCAAAAAACAAACTTCTTCTTGTTGGAATTCTTGAAAGGCTATTTGTGCGGTAGGTAACTAAATCGTGGGGCGTTTTAAATTCATTGAATCCAATATATACCATATCGCACCTTTTGTTTTCATATGCAGACAAAAGACTATAGAACTTATCAAGTTTTTGTTTATATATCTTGTCTTCATTGTCCATGAAGCCAATATCGTCTGATATATCATAGACCGAAATTGTATAAGTAAAAGAGAATTCAACAGGTACTTCACGCGATCGCTGAACTTTTCGCATCTTAGGAATATATTCACCATTTTTATATTCATATTGTTGCCTATAATGAAAATCAAACACGGGAGCCAAATCATCATACCATTCTGTTCGAAGATAGTGATTATGACTCTTACCAGAAAATGAAGATACAAATCTTCCATCGGGAATAGGACCTATTTTTTCTTTTAAAGTGTCTTCTGCTACTATACGATTATTCAAAAGATTATGGTAATGTTTATTAGCATAAATTTTCTCTTCAGGATAATAAGTATAATCTTTCGAATAATTGAGGAGTGAAAGACGAGTACTGTTTTCTTTATAAAGAGTTTCAACTCCAAAAATAAACAACACAAGAGAAATCAAAACAAGTAGTAGTAACCAACACCTTGAAATTCCTTTAATACGATTCTTGAACGCAATCATCCTTAGTGTAGTTCCAAAGCTGTTTTGTTGCTTTTCAGTTTCTGTATATGCTTGGGATTGGAGAGACAGCAAACTTTTTCTTGTTATGTACCGTGTATTAGAAAGAATGTCAATTAGTGAAACTTTTGATGTCAATACAGTTACATCAATTACAAGAAAGAAAAGCAAAGCTGTAAAAAGCAGACTAATATTCAACAGAAAGTGAATATATACTGCTGCAACCATAAGACTACCACTAACTATCGCACGTTTGAACCATGTATACTTTTTCTTTAGTTGTACTTCATTTCTGCATATAATAATTCCTCCCAAAAAGTATTTACCAAGTGAAGCTTTTATGAAGCACTCAAAAATGGCATAATACAACAAATTGATTAGTATGAAAAAAGTTGTTAAATAAAGGTCAACCCCTCTAGTCATTCCACTCCATGTGTTGGAATCATACAATTCTTTCACCTTAGCCACAGCATCATGGCTGGTCATTCCACAACGAACAAGATTCCCAATATCTGTATATTGGTATTCAGCAGGCGACATGGTAATAATAGCAGAATATATTCCTAATTGTTGAGATGCACCATAAGGACTAATAATAACAACACCAATAACAAAAATGATAATAACAAACATTTTGTCTATTACACTTCCTATTAAGCGTCTGTTTAGTGGAAAATCGTTCATATTTAATTCTCTTTTTTGTTCCTATATTAATAAATTGCAGTCTATTGCCACTTAGTTCATTTTTTTGTTCGAATTTACTTTAACAAATTCTTACTTCTATTCCCATCTAGCACCTGCTTCTGCTGTATAGCAATCTGATTAAGTTTTTCAGATTTCCCGTTTTGATGGTTTGCCATATTCGACCACAAAGGTAATAAAATAAAATAGACCACAGCATAGATGAAGTGGTAATCTGTAATGATTTATGTTTTTTTCAGCTTTGGCAGAGGATAAGATGGCTCAAAGTATGAGTGTGGACATATACAAGATTTGTTTCCACGGTGACTGATTCGAGTTTATTTCAGGCCGATGTGCTAAAAACTTTAAAAACGTTTTCTGTTTTTAATAATATTTCGTAAATTTGCAGCCCGAAAGGAAGAGGGAAGGGATAAGTGAGAAGTGATAAATGATATATTATAGTACGAATTATGAAACATCAACTGAGAAGCAGCGTCTGCACAGAGGGTAGGCGTATGGCTGGAGCCCGTGCCCTTTGGGTGGCCACAGGAATGAAACAGGAGCAGTTTGGCAAGCCTATTATTGCCATCGTAAACTCTTTTACTCAGTTCGTGCCGGGCCATACCCATCTGCATGAGATTGGTCAGGTGGTACGTGAGGAGATTGAGAAGCTGGGCTGCTATGCCGCTGAGTTCAACACCATTGCCATCGACGACGGCATTGCAATGGGCCACGACGGTATGCTCTACTCCCTGCCCAGCCGTGACATCATCGCCGACTCTGTGGAGTATATGGTCAACGCCCATAAGGCCGACGCTATGGTGTGCATCTCAAACTGCGACAAGGTGACGCCCGGTATGCTTATGGCCGCCATGCGACTGAACATCCCCGCCGTATTCGTCAGCGGAGGACCTATGGAGGCAGGACGCTGGCGTGGCGAGAATGCCGACCTCATTACCGCTATGGTGAAGGGTGCCGACCCCTCGGTTACTGACGAGGAGATGCGCGAGATAGAGCAATGTGCCTGTCCCGGCTGTGGCTCCTGCTCCGGCATGTTCACGGCCAACAGCATGAACTCGCTTACCGAGGCCATCGGTCTAAGCCTGCCCGGCAACGGCACCATCGTGGCCACACATGCCAATCGTGTCAAGCTGTTCAAGGATGCTGCCCACCTCATCGTGAAGAATGCCCTGGCCTACTATGAGGACGGCGATTCCTCAGTCTTGCCCCGCAGCATTGCCACCCGCCAGGCCTTCCTGAACGCTATGACGCTCGACATCGCTATGGGGGGCTCTACCAATACCGTGCTCCACCTGTTGGCCGTGGCCCAGGAGGCGGGCGTGGACTTCACCATGAAGGACATCGACGAACTGTCGCGGCGTGTGCCTTGCCTCTGCAAGCTGGCTCCAAACACTCAGAAGTACAGCGTCCAGGAGTGTAACCGTGCCGGAGGCATACTGGGCATTCTGCGCGAACTGGACAAGGGCGGGCTCATCGATGGTTTGGCTATCCGTGTGGACGGCTATACGCTCGGCGAGGCATTGGTCACCTACGACCCTGCCCCCATAGCTCAGTCGCCCAAGACCCCCCACCCCGCTCATATCTACTTCAGCGCTCCTGCCGGACGTTTCTCTACGAAGATGGGCAGTCAGGACACGCTTTATGACTCACTCGACCTTGACCGTGCCAACGGCTGCATACGCGATATTGAGCATGCCTACACGAAGGATGGCGGTCTGGCCGTGCTCTTCGGCAACATCGCCCAGGACGGCTGCGTGGTGAAGACGGCCGGCGTAGACGAGAGTCTGTGGCACTTCGAGGGTCCCGCCGTCTGCTTCGACTCCCAGGAGGATGCCTGCGAGGGTATTCTTGGCGGAAAGGTGAAGAGCGGCGACTGTGTGGTTATCACCCATGAGGGTCCGAAGGGAGGACCGGGCATGCAGGAGATGCTCTACCCCACCTCTTATATTAAGAGTATGCATCTGGGCCGAGAGTGTGCCCTCATCACCGACGGCCGATTCTCTGGCGGCACAAGCGGCCTCTCTATCGGACATATCTCGCCCGAGGCTGCCAGCGGAGGAAAAATCGGCAAGCTTGTGGACGGCGACATTGTCGTTATCGACATCCCCTCTCGCAGCATCAACGTGAAGCTCTCCGACGAGGAACTGGCAGCCCGTCCGCAGCAGCCCTTACGCCGTAACCGTGTGGTTAGCAAGGCCCTCCGTGCCTATGCCCAGAGCGTGGCAAGTGCCGATAAGGGAGGAGTGAGGATTATTGACTGAGTTCGCCTTAAAGGACAACTAATGATAGAGACCGCTATAATACAACGCGCAGCCACTCCCCTCCCCTCAGGGGAGGGGTTAGGGGTGGGGTCAGTATCTTTTTCGCTGACAGGACATTACAGACCCCACCCCTGCCCCTCCCCTTGGAGGGGAGGGGAGTGGCTGCGCACAGTTAAAAGTAGCTTTGTACATATTAGTTGGGCTCAATCATTAAGAGTTAAACGTATATAATGTATTGTTTAATTTAATAACACAAAAATATGAAAAAATTACTACTTGTCTTTGCAGGCCTTATGAGTCTGCTATTGAGCACAGAGGCAGCCGTGGTGACGTTCTCGTCGACCAACAAGCCTGCCACCTGGGCAAAGCTGAAGGCTTCCGTGGGTGCCCAGTCCATCGAGTCGGGAGCGAGTGTGGATGATGGTGCCGTTGTGGTGTTCACCGCCGACGAGGGCATCGGTTTCCATGTAGACTGGTACGTGAACGATGTACTTGACGAAACGGCACAGGAGAGCGAGCTGTCGCTCACCATAACGGCCGACACCAAGGTGGAGGCTCGCTATGTGGAGCACTTCAAGTACATCTTCAAGGGCACGCCCTTCGTGAAGTATGCCAACGCCAAGGGTGAAATCTATGTAGGCTGTAACGCCTATTTCCATCGTGGCGACAAGGCCCGTGCCTTCGGCTACAGCATGCTGTCGTTCCAGCGTGGTGATACCAACATGGCCGAGCTTCCCGATAATGTGCCCTACGACACATTATATATAAAGAAGGACACGCTGAAGGCCGATGTCACGATGACGCCCAACTGGACCCTGAGCGAGTCGGACCTGGGCGATGTCACCGCTACCGTCACTTGGGACTTCACACATCCTGACAGCATCGGACTCTTCCGCAACTACCAGGGTTGCTGCGACTATCCCAGCCCCACGTTCATGGAGTCGGTCTACACCGATGTGAACATGAGCATCGACGCCACCAGCGGCTGGATAGACAACGAGCATCGTCTGAAAGTGCGTGACACTCAGGTGGGTGCCGGTACCCGTCTGAAGATTCCTGCCCGCTATGGCACCCTCTACAAGATGGTGACACGCGGCGAGCTTTCGGCCACCACTATTGCCGACAGCACCACTTATAAGAAGACTATCGATGCCGAGGGCAACCATGTGGCTACCCTACTCTACTACGGTTCGGACTACGACTCCATCTACATCGACGTCAAGGAAGATATTGAACTGCTGAAGGTTATGGCATCCTATCCCGGTGGCGACAACGTGCTGAGCTGGGAACCCGAGATGAAGACCACCAAGAATGAAATCGTCACTACGGCGAAGACTGGCGAGGCAGGCTGTCTGCTCTTCAATATGTCCGACATCATGATTAACGACCTGAAGGTGGAGGCCGGAGAACCCCTCGACAGCCTCTCGGCAAAGATTGAGGTGCCCGATGCCTTCGACGAGAACAAGTATCTCTCCGTCACCTTCCAGACGGGCGAGGGATTCTCGTTCAGCATGAAACAGATCTTCCTGCAGATGCGCCTTGTGGGAGCCGATAAGTCGGCCGATGTGCGTATGAGACTTACCGACGAGGTGGGCAACAAACTCGATACCATCTACCACTATCACCAGGCCGACAGCATTCTGCTCGACACGCTCTGCAACCTGGGCAAGCCCAACGACATCGCCTTCATCGGCAAGATGAACCTCAAGGTCTGGGTCTATGGCCAGGCCGAGAGCTACCGCCTCTGCATGCCCTTCACCTGTGCTGGTGAGATTTGCGAGATTATCCGCTTCCCCGAGGGCTACAACTTCATCCCCTACAAGGCCAAGAGCGAGATTGACAAGGACGGTACTGCCCTGCTCACCATCGACTGCTTCGAGCTGGTGGGCGTCGACGAGGCGGAGCAACACGTCATCCTCAACGCCATCGAGGAGGTGCCGATGGGCGACTTCCTCATCATCCATTCCGACCAGGCAGGAGCCACTCACCACATTCCGCTGACCCGTGCCGACGATGCCTATGTGCGTGGCAACAACAAGCTGTGGATGTCTGACGGTACGGTTCGTGGCGGACGTGACATCTACTGCTTCAGCAAGGAGAACATCGACGGCGAGCGTTACATTTTTAAGAACACCCCGACCGACTATATCCTCCCGAAGGGTGAAATCTACATGAAGTATCACAGCGCCAGCCGTACCGACATCTTCTATCTCGACAAGGACGATATGCCGGCGATAATTGAAAATCTGACGCTTAGCGCTACGGAGGACAACACCCAGACCATCAACCAGTATAAGGCCCGCACCATCAGCCAGGTAACCCTTAAGGGTACTGTCTTCACCAAGAACCATGCCTGGAACACGCTCTGCCTGCCCTTCGACATCATAGCTGAGAACATTGAGAAGTCGCCCCTGAACGGAGCCGAGATATGGGAGCTGGACATCGCCCACTCATCTGACTACATCGAGCCTACAGGCTACAATCCTGAAACGGGCATACTCTACCTGAACTTCAAGCCTGCCCGCAGCATTGAGGCCGGCAAGCCCTATATCTTTGAATGGCGCACCACCCAGTACAGCGAGATTGTAGACCCCGTCTTCGAGAATGTGACCATCAAAACTTCAGAGCCCGACGAGATGTGCGTCACCAGTGGCGACGGCAGAGTGCAGTTTGCCGGCATTTACGACCCCACCCTACTCCTCGCCGAAAGCTTCGGCAATCTCTACATGGGAGCTGATGACAACCTCGAGGTGCCCGTGGAGAATAAAGACCTCAACGCCTTCCTGTCTTACTTCCGCGTTGATGTAGGCAACGGCCTTGGAATGCCTGGTGATGACGTCATCACAGATGCTAAGATGAACATCGGTGGTGGCATCACCACTTCTATCTTCGATATTCAATCTACCATCACCAACCTTCTGTCAGAAACAGGATGGTACACCCTTGACGGACGAAAGCTCAACAGCCGTCCCACGGCAAAGGGCATCTACATCAATAACGGACGGAAAATGATTATCAAATAAATCCTTCCAGGAGAAAGGATAGTCTCTTCTACCAGAAAAGATAGTCTTTTCCCATAGAAAAGGTAGTCTTTTCTCATAGAAAAAGCCGTTTTGTCTACGCAGGCAAAACGGCTTCTTTTTTATAGAGAATCACTCAAAGTCTGAGTTCCTGTCGATGAGTCATTTATTGTGCCGTGAAAGAGCTGACGACGGTTGTCGTTCCCTGAGCCGTTGAGCCGAGGAAGACGCCGTGGAACGACTCGGTGGCGTCGGTAGGCTCCTCGTCACTGCTCTTGATGGTGTACTTGCTGCCCTTCACCATGCCCTTGGCGGTGATGATGGAGTGGCTGTTTGAGAAGGATGCGTCAAACTTGTAGGTCATCAGGTTGTTGCCGTCTGCGTCGGCCAGGGTGTAGTAGCTCGTGGCATTATAGCTGCTGGGCGAGCTGAGGATGGCATATCCCTGGGCGGCCCCGCTGATGGTCGACGATGACGAACCTCCCCATCCGCCGCCACCGCCTTGCTGTGCGCCGCCGCTGATGGCATAGCCGTTGCCCGAAATCTTGACGTAGGAGTCGTTGTCGCAGTCCAGTCCCTCCTCGGGAGCGCCACGTGAGGTGTAGGCCATGACAAAGCCGTTTCCGATGTCGACGGCTCCTGAGCGTCCGTAGTTGCTGTCGACGGCGTCGTTGCCGTAGCCGTAGCAGATGGTGATGCCGCCGTCGAACTTGATGCCTCCTGCTGAGTTGATGCAGTCATCGTAGCACTTGAAGTAGTGGTGTCCGCCCTTGATGAGGATGCTCTCTGCCGTTGAGGTCTTCGACTCCAGTCCCTCTGCTCCGTCGGTGGAGGTAGAGACTTCGGTAGTGCCGCCATAGAGTGTGATGGTGCCCTGCACCTTGATGCCCTTTGCCGAGCCGCCGCCGCTGGTCTGTCCCCAGCCGCCACCGGGACCTCCCATGCCACCTCCTGACGAGGAGGTGAGCTTGGTACCTGTCGTTGTTACCTTCAGCGTGGGGCCTTCGCCATCGCTGGTACCCTCGGTGAAGGTGCCGTTGCACTTGATGCCCTTGCCGCCTGTGCCACTCATGGTGATGGTGATGTCGCCGGCGTTGAGCTTGATGTCGCCGTCGGCCTTCAGACCCTTGGCCGTGTAGTCGTCATTGGTTCCTGTCACTCCTGCTCCGCTGTTAGTGATGTTCAGCGTGCCGCCATTGGTGGTGATGTTGTTGGCCGAGATGCCACGACCTGCCTGGCCGGAGGACTTGATGGTGAGCGTGCCGCCGTTCTGCTCGAAGTCTTCGGTCTTGATGCCTATGCTGTAAGAGGCGTCGCTGTTGATGACCTGCATGCCACCACTGGGGGTGAGGGTGATGTCGCCGCCGTTGATGGTGGCCGTGGCCTTCGACTTGATGCTTTTGCTCATGGAGCCGCTGTTCTTGATGGTGATGGTTCCGGCGTTGATGGTCAGGTTGCCGTCGGCCTTCAGGCCTGCAGCGTTGTAGCCCGTGCCCTCTTCCTCAGCGGCGTCGCTTGTGCCACTATAGGTGGAGGTGACGTTGGTCAGTTTGTAGGTGCGGGTGGTGCCGCTCGTGGTATAGCTGTTGGTAATCTGATAGTAGACATCGCTGCCCGACGTAGGACCGGCGAAGTTCTCCGAGAGGATGGTGTAGGTGGTGTTGCGCGAGGTGTAGTTGTCGGCCTTGAAGTAGTAGCTGCCGTCGTCCTCAGCTTTGAAGTCGTAGTAGTAGAACGTGGCGTTCGACTTGGTGACGGTCTGGGTGAGCTGCTGGACGAGGGTGCCGTCGCTCTTGTAGAGGTATACCGTCCGCCAGGCGTTGCCACCTCCGGGGCCGCCTCCCTGTCCGCCGGTGGGAAGGGTGACGTAGACCTTATAGGACTTCACTTCCTCTGCCTCCTCTGAGCTCTGCGTGATTTCGGCAACTCCGCCCTTACCATTGACGGTAATGTCTACGGTCGGAATCTGTAGCAGAGAGTCTGCCTCCTCGGTACCGATGGTCAAAGTACCGTCGGCACTCATGCCCTTGCCGCCGTCGGCCGTATTATTAATAGTAATAGTACCGCTTGTGATGTCGATATTACCGCCGGCCTTGATGCTGGTAGGATAGCTGAGGTCTGATTCTTCCACGACGAGGCTTCCCGTCTGTGTGACGTCGAGCGTGCCTCCGCTGACGTACACGTCGCCTACGGCCTTCATGCCCTTGCCGCCGTCAGAGCTGAGGGTGATGTTGAGTGTTCCACCCTCGATGTAGATGTTGCCGCTGTCCTCGTCCTCGTGGTCTTCGGTGATGCCGGTACGCTCCTCGCCGTCGAGGTCTACCTGTATGCCGTCGTCGCCCACGCCGCTGATGTTGAGCGTGCCGCTCTCCATGAGGAAGAACTCATTGGCTGACAGTCCGTCCTTCACGGCAGAGAGGACGTTCACCGTACAGTTCTTCATCGACATGTAGTCGCCGCTCTTGATAGCGTGAGCCGTGTTTCCCGTGACGTTGAGCGTGCCCTGTCCTTTCAGCTCCAGGTGACCCTTACAGTAGATGGCAGCCTTCTGCTCGCCGTCCTTCCCGTCGGCAAAGGTGTTCACCGTTCCTTTCTTGGCACTCAGGGCTATGCGCTTGCCGTTGGTGATGTTGATGGCTGCTCCCTTGGAGTTGGTCAGGGTCAAGCCTCGTAGCTCGACGGTAGCCTTGTAGTTGCCCGACATGGCGAACTCGCCGTCCTGGCTCTCACCACTGAGAACGTAGGTAATTTCGAAAGGAAGCTCAGCATCCTGGGCAATGGTGACATGGCCGCTGTCGTTGATGACCGTGACATACTCCTCCACATTCTTCGCCACGATGACCTCGGCTACGCTGCCCATATAATTAATGGTAATGGTGGAGTCGCCCTCCACGACGTCACTCCCCTGTCCACCGGCCATGATGGAGATAATCATGGAGATGTCGGCCACGTCAATACCGCCGTCGCCATTGACGTCGGCATTATCGTAGGGTTCGTCTCCGGCCATCGTAGTAATGACTGCAGAGATGTCGGCCACATCGACAGCACCGTCATTGTTGACATCGCCGATAATCACCTCTGACTGTGCAAACACTTGAAGGGCCACGACTGCTATCAGGCCCAAAATACATTTCTTTAATACCTTATTCATCATATTATCAGAGTTATTGCATTTTCGCTGCAAAATTACACAAAAAGGTACAAACGTGCAAAAACCTTTCAGCAAACCTGCCGTTTTTTTAAGCAAACATTTGGTGAGAAAGAAAAAAAGCCTTACCTTTGCACGCCAAAAAGGGATAAAAGTTTACAAAATGTTATAAAACTAAACGTCATTAACTACATGAGAAAAACGTTACACAATGGCCTTTGGGCCTTTCTCTTTAGTGTCATTGCCATTCTTCCCGCCAGCAGTCAGACGAAGGATAGTCCCGACTGGCTGAAAGACCTGGCCAGCCGCATCACCATCAACGGCTACATGCAGGGCGGTTACGAGTACAACGACAAAGGTGGACAAACCACCAGTACCTTCAACTTCAAGCGAGCCATTTTCTGGGGTAAGGCCCGTATCACAGACCGCTGGTCGTTCCTTTTCATGAACAACTTCGCCAATTCAAAGGGAGTACTGGAGTACTATACGGACTATCGTGTCACCAACGACAAGGCGCTTACCGTTCGTATCGGACAGTTCCAACATCCCTTCTCCCTCGAGAGTCCCCTGTCGCCCACCATGCTCGAGCTTGTAGATGTTACGTCGCAGGCCGTCACCTATCTGGCCAACGGCAACGAGCCCCTGCTGGGGCCCAACTACGGTCGTGACGAGGGTATCATGCTGTTGGGCGATTTGTTTAATAACCACATGCACTACGAGCTGGCCGTCATGAACGGTCAGGGTATCAACCAGGGTGACGGCAATACTGACAAGGACGTCATTCTGAAATTAGAATATCGTCCTACCAAGGAGCTGCGCATCGTAGCTACAGGACAGAAAGGCCGCGGCCATGCCATAAACACGTGTGCCTGGAACGATATTCAGGTTGGCGACAACTACCGTCGTGACCGTGTCAGCTTTGGCGGCGAACTAAAAATGCCCACCCGCTTGGGAGAGAAGTCCACCAGCGGCGGCATCTGTCTGCGCAGCGAGTTCCTGGCCGGCAAGGACGGCGACGTTGGCAGCCGTGGCGCTTACATGACTGGTTCGGTGGCTGTCGGCAATGGTGTTGACCTGATTGCTTCGGCCGACTACTACGACCGTAACACGTCAGTCAGCGGTTGGCAGCAAACCAACCTCATGGGTGGCCTGCAATATTGGTTCTACCGTAAGTGCCGCCTGCAGCTGCAATATACGCACAGCTTCTGCGGACATCTGCTTGGCGACGACTACAACCGCCTTCAGGCACAGGTGCAGGTAGCGTTTTAAGAACCCACCCCCTACCCCTCCCGAGGGGAGGGGAGTCTGAATAGACTTATGGTGGAATAAACACAAAACTAAATTATCGTTTAACAATTAAATAATAGGAACCCCCGAATGTTACTAAGCGCCCCTCCCCTCGGGAGGGGATGGGGATAGGGTTTATTATGATTATCAAAGTACTTCTTACAATCATTTTCCTGGTCGTAATGATTGGCGTGGGTCTTTACTCACGTAAGCAGGCCAGTAGTGTTGACGGATTTGTGCTTGGCGGTCGTGCCGTGGGCCCGTGGCTCACAGCCTTTGCTTTTGGCACCAGTTATTTCTCGGCGGTGGTCTTTGTGGGCTATGCCGGACAGTTTGGATGGAAATACGGTCTGTCGTCGGCCTGGATAGGCATCGGCAATGCCATTATCGGTTCGCTCCTCGCCTGGATTATTCTTGGTCGGCGCACGAAGCTGATGACCCAGCATATCGAGAGCCGCACCATGCCCGACTTCTTCGGAACCCGCTTCCAGAGCCAGGGACTGCGCGTGACTGCCTCGATTATCGCCTTCGTGTTCCTTATCCCTTATACCGCTGGCGTATATAGCGGAATATCAAGGCTTTTCGAAATGGGATTTGAGATTCCTTATGAGTACTGTGTGATTATCATGTCCATCCTTACCGCCGTCTATGTCATCCTCGGCGGCTACAAGGCTACGGCCATGAACGACTTCATCCAGGGCATCATCATGCTCTTTGGCATCGTAGCCGTCATCCTCGCCGTGCTCTCTGCTCAGGGAGGTTTGACAACAGCTGTGCAGAAGCTGGCCGAGCTTCCTGCCGACGGTGCTACTGAGGCTGGCAGCGGATTGTTTGCCTCGTGGTTCGGCCCTGACCCCTGGGGACTGCTCGGCGTCATTATCCTGACGTCGTTAGGAACGATGGGACTGCCGCAGATGGTGGGCAAGTTCTACTCGATTACCGACGAGGCTGCCATCAAGCGCGGCACGGTCATCTCGACCATCTTTGCCTTCATCGTGGCTGGCGGCTGCTACTTCCTCGGAGGCTTCGGCCGTCTCTATGACCCCGTTATTAACGAGGCAACGGGCAAGATAGCCTACGACTCGATAGTGCCCGCCATGCTCGTCACCCTGCCCGACGTGCTCATCGCCCTCGTGGTGCTGCTCGTCCTCTCCGCCTCGATGTCTACGCTGGCCTCACTGGTGCTCACCTCCAGCTCGACCATGACCCTCGACCTCATCTACCGTGACAAGAAGTCGCTGCCTGGCGAGGTGGAGGAAGGAACCATCGACGACATCGTTGCCGAGAAGGTGGAGCGCCGCAAGGTGGTGGTCATGCGCGTGCTCATCATGTTCTTCATCGCTATCTCGCTGCTCATCGCCCTCAACCCGCCGACATTCATTGCCCAGCTTATGGGCATCTCTTGGGGCGCGCTGGCCGGAGCCTTCCTCGCTCCCTTCATGCTGGGTCTCTACTGGCGTGGCGTGACGACAGCCTCCGTCTGGGCTTGCTTCATCTGGGGTGTCGGCCTCACGGTTATCAACATGTTGCTGGGCAACCCCATCAATCCCATCAACTGCGGAGCTATCGCCATGGTTGGCGGATTCCCCGTCGTATGGCTTGTCAGCCTGCTTTCGCCGAAGATGAACCGCGAGACGGTAGACAACATCTTCAACTGCTACAAATAAGGCAGGATATACACACTCTACACAAACCAATTCCGGTCTTTCCCCACTTCGGGAAAGGCCGGAATTCTTTTTGCCCTTTTGTCGACGTCATAAAAAATAAATGGCATTTTGTTTTGTGTTGTTCTTCTTTATTTGTACCTTTGCACCTTGAACGCCGCCAAGAAGTCCGAGCGAGGACGGCGGTGCGACTTTCGTGGGTGAATAGATAGTTGTATCTATATTCTATAAGAGGTTCATACCGAAATCCGACCAGATTTGAACGAGCCTCGTGGAATCGGGATACACCTTGAAACATAGGTGTACCCGTTCCTTAAATGTCTCGTTCAAGGTCCTTGGTCGGATACCTGGTGTGAAGCATTATTAGGGACGTGGTACACTTTCTTTGTATCTACGCTTGAACTGTATCGTTTCACGCTAAAATCCGACCAAATGACAGTAACAGACGATCAGCAGGAAAGGCAGGTAGTATCGAAGCAGCGCGTGGCTGATCATGGCGAGGTATATACTGCCAAACGTGAGGTGAACGCCATGCTCGACCTGGTGAAGGAGGAGACGGAGCGCATAGACTCCCGATTCTTGGAACCAGCCTGCGGAACGGGGAACTTCCTCGTGGAAATCTTGAACAGGAAAATGGAGGCGGTAAGAAAACAGTTTTCCAAGAACCGTCATGAGTACGACTTGGCTTCGGCACAGGCCGTCAGCTCGATGTATGGCGTTGAGCTGCTGCCCGACAATGTGGAGATATGCCGCAGCCGACTATTGGAGCAGTATCTCGACACGTACCGAAAACATCTTTCTGCCGATGCATCGCCAGCATTGGAGCGATGCATCCGTTTCCTTTTACGTAAGAACATTCTTTGTGGCGATGCCCTTACCATGCTACAAGCCGACGGAAATCCCATCACCTTCTGTGAATGGACGTTTATCGGCACAGGCGGTAAGGTGAAGCGCCGAGACTTTGAGCTGGCCGAGCTGCTCCGTAACGTGGAGTACGACAAGCCCAAGGCTGGCGAAGAGGGTTTGCTCTTTGCCGACACGGGCGAGCCGACCTTCGTGCATCTGCCCAAACGGGAATATCCCCTAACCGACTACCTAAAACTTCCTGACTATGAATAACTACAACCCCGACGTGCTCTCCTGTTTGGCCAATCTGAGCAACGACGAAGTGTTCACCCCTCCGCAACTGGCCAACCAGATGCTCGACATGCTGCCGCAGGAACTTTTCCGCAACCCCGACACCAAGTTTCTTGACCCTTGCACCAAGAGCGGAGTCTTTCTTCGTGAGATTGCCAAACGGTTGATTGACGGGCTGGCCGACGAGATTCCCGACCTGCAAAAGCGCATCGACCACATCATGCACCATCAGCTATACGGCATAGCCATCACCCGCCTTACCTCGTTAATGAGCCGCCGAAGCCTCTATTGTTCAAAGGATGCCAGCTGCCGCTACAGCATCTCACACTTCGACGATACCGACGGCAACATCCGCTTCTCTGAAATCCAACATTCGTGGCAGAACGGGAAGTGTCGCTATTGCGGAGCCTCCCAAGAGGTCTACGACCGAGGCGACGACCTCGAATCCCACGCCTACGAGTTTATTCATACAGATAACCCAAATAAACTATACAACAATATGACTTTCGATGTAATAATTGGTAATCCGCCGTATCAGCTAGGAGATGGAGGGAATAATGCAAGTGCCACACCAATATATAATATGTTTGTTACACAGGCACGGAAATTGAATCCATTTTATCTATTAATGATTATCCCTTCGAGATGGTATTGTGGAGGAAGAGGACTTGATGAATTCCGCAATATGATGCTTGAGGATGAATGTTTGCAATACATTTATGACTATAAGAAAAGTTCAGATTGCTTTCCTGGTATCAGAAATGGAGGAGGTATATGTTACTTCTTACGAAATCAACGATATAAATCATTATACGTTAGTATTGCAAATCACGTAGAAGGAGAGAATGCTCATTGGATATCAAGAAAGAAACTTGATTTTGGTCTCAACTTTTTCATAAGAGATAACAAAGTATACGAGATAGTAAAAAAGGTGATGAAGATGAAAGAACCCTCTATGGCAGAAATTGTTTATTCTCAAAAGCCATATGGTTTTAGGACAAACTTTACAGACTTTATTGATACAGGAAAGGTAAAACTATATACTAAGAAATCGAAACGTGGTTATGAATACATTACTGAAGATCAGATAACTAAAAACAAAGGAGACCTAGACAAGTGGAAGCTTGTGACATCAAGAAGCACATCAGTACCTGAAGAAGACAATGGTCAGGTCTTAAGAATGTCACAGACCTTCATTGTTGAGCCACAAGCGGTTGTCACAGAGTCATATATTGTTATTTGTGTTTCTAAGAATAAGACAATAGTAGAAAATTGCTACTCATATTTAAAAACAATGCTATTTAGATTACTATGCCAAATAACAATCGTATCACCTGATGTGTCTCAAAGAACATTTACTCTCGTCCCCCTCCAAGACTTCAGCAAGCCTTGGACGGACGAGGATCTCTATGCTAAGTACGGCCTGACGGACGAGGAAATCGCGTTTATTGAGTCGATGATACGGCCAATGGAATAACCTGAATCGGGACCATAGAGCAGTCTCAGAGAAAGAACGGCTTATTCGAATCGAAAGAACGGCTTATTCGAATCGAAAGAACGGCTTATTCAAATCGAAAGAACGGCTTTTTCTCTGAGAAAGAACGGCATAAACTCACAGTTTCCACGGATAATCCTCACAGTTTCCACGGCAGAAACTCAGAGTTTACACGGCAAATACTCTCAGCTTGAACGGCTTAAAGTATGGTGATGAACGAAAGATAATAGTAACAACAGGCGCTCTTTGACAAGATTTTGACTGGAAAATTTGGATGTCTTAGGAAAAGTCATTATCTTTGCAGCACTAAACAAATAATGTGCGATTATGACTGTACGTGAAATGAAGAACGATGCTGTTAGGCGTATAAACCTTTTAGGCGATAGCGATGAGAAGACAATCAAGTCCATTTGGCTTTACGTCACAACAGCTTTACCATTGCAAGAAGAGGAGAATCAGGAAGCTCTTCGTCGAGCCGAGGCAAAAGAATTGGCCCATTCGTTCCTGGGCAGCTTTGCGGCAAGCAGAACAGATCAGGACTGGAAGCGTGTAAAGGAAGATTATCTTGTAGAAAAATACGCATCAAAATGATGAAAGTGTTTATCGATACCAATGTCTTTCTTGACTATATTCAGCAACGGCCTGAGGGATGGAAAGAAGCTGAAATAATCTTCTTTCTGGCAATTCATGGAGATATTGAATTGTTGGTAACTGACCTAACTATAGCCAATATACGTTATATCACCAGAAAAGACATTGCTTTGGAAGAGTTCTATGCCGTAATGAAGGGGCTGCGTCCTTACTATCATATAGTTCCTTTAGGTAGTACTGTCGTTGACAAGGCTTATCAAATTGAGACAAAAGATTTTGAGGATGCCCTGCAATACTATGCTGCCGAGCAGGCAGAAGCAGATTGTGTTGTCACACGTAATCTGAAAGATTTCGATTTCGCTTTTACAATAGAGACATTAGAGCCTCACGACTTCCTCTCCAAATTTTTCCCCGAAGAACTATAGATATAGAGCGCCATAACAAAAATGGAAGGTTATGGCAACAACAAATTATTTCCCCAGGAAGTCGGAGTCAGCTCCGATGATTTATGCTTATGAGGATAAGTATGACCCACAGCTGAAAGGACTGCTGAAGGTGGGCTATACTACTGTTGGCGTGCAGGAACGGGTGCGCCAGCAGTATAACATTGTGCGGCCAGGCGAACCACCTTACCGCATACTGGTAGAAGAGAGTGCCATGCGGAAGGACGGGACGTCGTTTATGGACCACGATGTGCATCGTGCCTTGCTGAAGATGGGCTGCCAGCACGTTGAGGGAGAATGGTATCGCGCTACGCCGCAACAGGTGAAGGCGGCCATCGTGGCTGTCAAGGAGAGGGTTGACGTGGCGTGGCATTGCGACAAGACTTTCAATATGCGTCCGGAACAAGAACGGGCGGTAATGAAAACTGCTGCATACTTTGACAACTACAAGTCAGAGGAAGGTCGTGTCCCTCACTTCCTCTGGAACTGCAAGATGCGCTTCGGCAAGACTTTCACGACCTATCAGCTGGCCAAGCGCATGGGATGGACGCGCGTGCTGATACTCACGTTCAAGCCCGCCGTAGCCCAGGCATGGGAGGAGGACTTGATGACACATGTGGACTTTGAGGGTTGGCAGTTCATTGCCAGAGGGGTTGGGGATTACAAATCCCCAACAGCAAATACTATAGACTATCAGTTTGAACATGCCGACCAGTCAAAGCCAATGGTGGTGTTTGGGTCGTTCCAAGACTTCCTCGGGAAGAATACAGCTAATGGTGGCATGAAGCTAAAGCATGAGTGGGCACGGGAATTCAACTGGGACTGCATCGTGCTCGACGAGTATCACTATGGCGCCTGGCGAGAGAATGCCAAGGAACTGATTGGTGTCAGCGAAGACTTAGGCGGAGAGATAGAGAATCCTGACTATTTTGACGAGGACCTGATTCCCATCACGTCTAATCATTATCTCTATCTCTCGGGCACTCCCTTCCGGGCCATTGCCTCGGGCGAGTTTATCGAGGAACAGATTTACAACTGGACGTATAGCGATGAGCAGCGTGCAAAAGAGGAATGGGCGGCAGATTGCAAATCCGCCACAACGGGTGACAATCCATACGCCTCGCTACCAAAGATGGTGCTGCTGACCTATCAGTTGCCTGCGGAGATATCGCGAGTGGCTGAGGAAGGAGAATTTGACGAGTTTGACCTGAACTCTTTCTTTGAAGCCACAGTACCGTCGAATTGCAAATCCGACGTAACCGCTGCCGTGTTCAAGCATCATGACGAAGTGCAGAAATGGCTCGACATGTTGCGGGGACAATATCTGCCGACCTCCATCAACGATCTGAAAGCTGGCAACAGGAAGCCTCCCCTACCCTTCCTGAACGGCGACCTCTATTCAAACATGAACCATACACTGTGGTTCCTGCCCAATGTGGCTTCGTGCTTTGCTATGAGAAACCTGCTGACGGAGCTACAGAATACTTTCTACCATGAATACCGCGTCGTGGTTTGTGCGGGAACCAAGGCTGGTATCGGCCAGCAGGCTCTGCCGCCCGTTGAGAAAGCCATGTCGCATCCTGACCCGCTACATTGCAAGACCATTACACTGACCTGTGGCAAGCTGACGACGGGTGTCACCGTCCGTCCTTGGACAGGCATCTTCATGCTGCGCGATACTTCATCGCCAGAGACTTACTTCCAGTCGGCCTTCCGGGTGCAGTCGCCTTGGACGATTACGAATAGCGACGGGCTGCATCCTAATAGGGTGGAGATACTGAAGAAGGTGTGCTATGTGTTCGACTTTGCGCCTAACAGGGCCTTGCGGAAGGTTGCCGACTATTCATGCCAGCTGAATGTGGAAGAGGGCAATCCGGAAAAGTGTGTAGATGACTTTATCAAGTTCCTGCCCGTGCTTTGTTATGAGAATGGCGTGATGAAAGCCTTGTCGGCAAGCGATGTGCTCGATATGGCTATGAACAATACGTCGGCCACGCTCCTGGCGCGCCGTTGGGAGAGTGCCTTGCTGGTGAATGTCGATAACTTTACGCTCCAACGGCTGATGAACAATGCAGAGGCGATGGCTGCCCTGATGAAGATTGAGGGATTCCGCTCGCTGAATCAAGACATTGAGACGATTATCAACAAGACTGATAACATCAAAAAGAAACGAAAGGAGAACGAGGAAGGCCTGACACCCAAGGAAAAGAAAGAACTGAGCGAGGCAGAAAAGGAAATCAAGAGCAAACGCCGCCAGATACAGGAGAAGCTGATGAAGTTTGCTACGCGCATACCCATCTTCATGTATCTGACGGACTATCGGGAGTATTCGCTGAAGGATGTCATCCTGCAATTAGAGCCAACGTTGTTTGAGCGTGTAACAGGATTGACCAAGCAGGACTTTGCGCTGTTGGTAAGTTTGAACGTTTTCAACGAGGCGCTGATGAACGATGCCGTCTATAAGTTTAAGCGGTATGAAGACAGCAGCCTAAACTATGCTGGCATAGACCGCCATGAGGGTGAGAAGATGGTGGGCGGTTATAGTACCGTCATTTCTGTAGAAGAGTATCAACACCAGTAGCTACTAACGCATACTGAACTCGCAGCCGCAGTACTGCTGGTTGTAGAATCCGTATTCCCGCAGCAGCTGGTTGCGCCGCTCGTAGAGGCCTCCCTTGCGCCAGTTCTGTGCCCAAAAGCGGGTGCCGGCGACGGTGTTCTCGGCGTCGTGGCCTGCCCGCTCTATCTGCTCCAGACTTTTCCAGCGAGACGATGCCAGCGTGGTGGCAAACCAGGTGATGCCCTGACGTCTGGCCTCTTGTGCCGTAGCGGTGAGGCGCTGCCTGAAACAGCACTCACAACGCCTTCCGCGTTCTGGCTCGCCCTCCAGACCTTTTACGCAGCTAAGCCATTGGCCGTGGTCATAGTCGCCGTCTATCCAGTGCAATCCCAGGCTTTCGGCATGGCGCTTGCTCTCCTGCTTACGAATCTCATACTCCTCAAAGGGGAAGATATTGGGATTGTAATAATATATGGTGGGCGTGACACCATGATCTACCAGCCACTCGACGATGGCCGACGAGCAGGGAGCACAACAGGCGTGAAGGAGCACTTCCCTCACGCCTGTCGGAATAATGATTGGGGGCTGTTTCATTAGTTTTCTCCAGCCATAATGCTGATAATGCTGGCAATATCGGCCACGTCGACACTTCCGTCACCATTGACGTCGGCAGCATCGTAGTTTCCATCGCCGGCCATAACGCTGATGACGGAGGCAATATCGGCCACATCTACCGAACCGTCGCCATTGACATCACCGGGAGTGCCCTTGACAACCTTGTAGGGATAGGTCTCCATGGTGCCGGGGTCGGTGTTGTCAATGCACTCGCAACCCTCTGCAAGGAGGGATGAGGGTATGGGCTCTGAGAACAGGCCGCCAGAGCAGACCATCGTGCCTTCTGCCCAGCAGATGAGCATGTTCCAAGCCTTGATGCGGCAGCCGGTAATCTCCACGTTTCCATTGGTGGCAATACCCGAGCCATGACCGTTGTTCGTGATGGTGCCTCCGCTGACGGTTGCCTTGCCATAGTAGATGGTGATGGTCTGAGCCGTGGAATTGTTGGTGAACGTTCCGCCATTGATGATGGTGTTGGTGTTGACGTTTGCCCAGAGGCAGCGACGGTTGTCGGTCTCGGGGCTATCCTCAGGCAGCTCACAGTTGTTGAGGAAGGTGCCGCCCTTGATGACCAATTCGCCGGTGGTGTTGTAGTTGTGGACTACATTGATGTTGCCAGTCGTGACAAACTCTCCACCGCTGACGGTAGCGTCGCCGTTGAACACAAGTACCTGATAGGGCGAAGTGAACTTACCGGCAGTGATAGCCGTTCTGGTATTCTGGTAAGAGATGACGCAGTAACGCTGGTCGGTACCCTCGGCAGGCTTGGAGCCAAGGTTTGTGAACGTGCCGCCATTGATGGCCACATCGCCATTAGCGGACATGTTGCCCACTACGAAGCCATTGCCCGTCGTCGTAAAGTTACCGCCATTAACAATGGCTGAGCCGAGCAGGTAGAGGACATGATTGCCAGAAGTAAAGGTGCCACCCTTAATAAGGGTGTTTGTCCCGGTGCTTGTCCAAAGGCAGCGGCGCACATCGTTGCCGGAGGGAATGTCAGCAAGGTTGGAGAACAAACCGTTATTGATAATCAGTTGCTTGTCGGTACAGTAGTTAGCTACTACATCGCAGTTGCCTGTGGTAGAAAACGTACCGGTATCGATAACTGTCTCGCCTGCAAGACATAAGGCCTGCCCGGTAGAGGAGAAGGTGCCGCCCTTAATGTGGGTGGTAGAACCAGCAAAGGTGATGAGGCATCGGCGGGCATCGTTAGCATTCACTTCCTGTGATGAGCAAGTGAAGATACCGCCGGTGATGGTCAGCTCACCATAATTATAAATCATGCTGACGTTGCCATGATCAAGAATCATGGAGCCACTGCCGTTGCTGCTGTCGGTAATGGTAAGCGTGCCGTAGTTGTAGATGCCTTGGCTCTCGATTTCCACCTTGTGACCGTTAAGGTCGAGCGACACGGTAACGCCCTTCTGGAGAACGATGAGACCCATCTTGGCGTCGTCTACGAGCTGGATATTGGTCACGGTAGAGTCTGTTGAGGAATAGAATGCTCCGTCGAGTGTGGCGTATGGAGTCTCACCGTTAACGATAGCCACGGGAATGATAATGTCTTCTTCCTCCTCGCCGTCGGGCATCGCTGCCCATGCCTGACCAACGAAAGCCAGGGCCGAGAACATAAAAATGTAAAAACGTTTCTTCATTTTTGATTTATTGTTTATTATAAAATGTTTATTGTCTATTGTCTATTGTTTATTGTACATCGTACATCCTTGCCTTCTGCTCCTTAATCTGCTCGTCGTAGATATAGTCGTCATACTGCATGAGCTTGTCGATGGTGCCCTTGGGTGTGAGCTCAATGATACGGTCGGCAACGGTCTGGATAAACTCATGGTCGTGAGAAGCAAAGAGAATGTTTCCCTTGAACTGCACGAGGTTGTTGTTGAAGGCCTGGATACTCTCGAGGTCGAGGTGGTTGGTAGGCGTGTCGAGGATGAGGCAGTTGGCGTTCTTCAGCTGCATTCGGGCAATCATGCAGCGCATCTTCTCGCCACCGCTGAGCACATTCACCTTCTTCAGCACGTCCTCCTCACGGAAGAGCATACGGCCGAGATACGACTTCATGAGCACCTCGTTGCCCTTGCCATACTGCGAGAGCCAGTCCACGAGGTTCATGTCGCTCTTGAAGAACTCGGTGTTATCGAGCGGCAGGTAGGCGGTGGTGATGGTCACGCCCCACTTGTACTCGCCTTGCTCCGGCTGGCGGTTGCCGTTGATAATCTCGAAGAGGGCGGTCATGGCCTTGGGGTTGTGGCTGAGGAACACGGTCTTCTGACCCTTCTCGATGACGAAGTTCACGTTGTCGAAGAGCACGGTGCCGTCGGCATCGACAGCCTTCAGGTCTTTCACCTCCAGAATCTGGGTTCCCGGCTCACGCTCCATCTGGAAGATGATGCCAGGGTACTTACGTGTAGAAGGTGTAATCTGCTCTACGTTAAGCTTTTCCAGCATCTTCTTTCGAGAAGTCGTTTGCTTGGATTTTGCCACGTTAGCCGAGAAACGGCGGATGAATTCCTCTAACTGTTTTCGCTTCTCCTCGGCCTTCAGCTTCTGGTTCTGAGCCTGACGAAGTGCCAGCTGACTGGACTCATACCAGAAGGAGTAGTTACCGCCGAAGAGCGTCACCTTGCCGAAGTCAATGTCGACGGTCTGCGTCGAGACGGCATCGAGGAAGTGACGGTCGTGGGAGACCACCATAACACATTGCTCCAGGCTGCTGAGATACTCCTCGAGCCACTGCACGGTGTCAAGGTCGAGGTCGTTGGTAGGCTCGTCGAGCAGCAGGTTGTCGGGATGTCCGAAGAGCGCCTTTGCCAGCATGACGCGCACCTTCTCGTTGTTCGAGATGTCGGCCATCTGCTTGTAGTGCTGCTCCTCCTTCACGCCGAGATTCTGCAACAGCTGGGCAGCCTCGCTCTCTGCCTCCCAGCCGTTCATCTCGGCAAAGGCCATCTCTAATTCGGCAGCGTGGGTACCGTCCTCCTCGGTCATCTCCTCCTTGGCATAAAGAGCCTCGCGCTCCTTCATATTCTGCCAGAGTGGCTGGTGGCCCATAAGCACGGTGTCCATAACAGAGAACTCGTCATACTTGAAGTGGTCCTGTTCCAGCACCGAGAGGCGCTCACCGGGTCCCATCTCTACAAAGCCCTTGTTAGGTTCCAGCTCACCGCTGATGGCACGCAGCAACGTGGACTTACCGGCACCGTTGGCACCGATGATACCGTAGATGTTATTGTTCGTAAACTTGAGGTTGACGTCCTTGTAGAGCGTCTTCTTGCCAAACTGTATGGCCAGGTTTGTGAGTGTTATCATATCTGCCTTTGAATTTTCGGGTGCAAAGGTACAACTATTTTCCGATATGACCAAAGATTTGTTTATTGTTTATTGTCAGAATGTCGCCAACTCGTTGTAGACACGC
Organism: Prevotella sp.; assembly: GCA_017645905.1. Lineage (GTDB taxonomy): Bacteria > Bacteroidota > Bacteroidia > Bacteroidales > Bacteroidaceae > Prevotella. The sequence goes on from JAGCNO010000175.1 coordinate 30,625, forward strand.
TGTACGGGAAATCCCATCACGTTGTAGAAACTTCCCGCAATGGCCGACACGCCGACGTAACCTATCCATTCCTGCACGCCGTAGGCTCCGGCCTTGTCGTAGGGTCGGTATTTCTCTAAATAGTAGGCTATCTCCTCGTCGGTAAGATGCTTGAAGGTCACGTCGGTAGTGGCCGAGAAGCGCCGTTCCCTATCCTTTGCCGTCAGGCAAACGCCCGTCACTACACGGTGGGTATGGTCGCTCAGCATGTGAAGCATACGGATGGCATCGTCCTTGTCACGGGGCTTGCCCAGCACGCTTGGAGGATTCACAGTTGTCGGGGACTTGTAATCCCCGACGATGACAATTGTGTCGGCGGTGATGATCAGCTCGTCGTCGGCCATCAGCGGCTTGTAGGCAGCAGCCTTCTCACAGGCGATGTGCTCCGCCACCTGCTCCAAGGGCATGCCAGGTGGATAGCTCTCGTCAATGTCGGGGAGAACCTTTACCTCGAAGGGAATGTCAAGGCCCTCTAACAACATCCTGCGGCGGGGAGAGTTGCTGGCCAGCACTACATGGTATTTCTTCAGATTGTCTAACATGGCGTCTTCTTGTTTTGCGGCGGCAAAGGTAGTCATTATTTCCGGGATATGCAAATCTTTCAGAAGTAAATATTTCAAGATTCACATTTGCTCAACTCTCCTTTATCTCCCTAACCTTCTTGTCACTCAGTTTCTTACTACCTTTCTCATGGTTTCAACCGTTGAAAGTCATGGAAAGGACGTATTTCCAATATAGTTTCCTTACTGGAAACTGTCAGTTCCCCATAAGGAAACTGTGAGTTTCCATACCGGAAACTGAAAGACTGGCCGTACTATTCCTTGGAAAAGGTCGTAGGAAGCTCAGGGAAAGGATGGCCAGATAGTTTACTGACATAACGGTCTAAACGTTAATAGTGGCAAAATATCGGCGCAATTTTTTGCCAAAACCATCTTTATTCGTAATTTTGCAGATTGAATATAGAGAAAAGACCTATGAACAGAGCTATATTGCTCCTCTTGCTGCTGCTGGGCTGCGCAGGGATAGAGGCACAGAATGTGGACGAGCAGCTGCGTGGTGTCTACGAGGCTGCCCAGACGGCTTACGACGTGGGACGTATAGAGGAGTCGCGGAAGCTGCTGACCGACAATGTGAAGCGGTTCTCGGGCAACCTCAAACAGAGTGCCTACCGCCTGTTGTCGCTATGTGCGCTGGCCGACGACGACAACGCGGCGGCTGAGGAATACGTCAGACAGCTGCTGCGCGAAAACCCCTACTACAGCACCACGCTCGAGGACCCGCAGCGGTTTACCGACATGGTGGAGCGCATCAGCGGACGCTCGGAGAGCACTATCACCACGGCTTCGAGCCACGAGGAGCAGCTGAGCGAGGTGCCCGTGCCGACGACGCTCATCACCGAGCAGATGATTCGTGACAGCGGAGCCCGTAACCTGCAGGAGGTGCTGGCCACCTATGTCCCGGGGATGAACATCGTGGACTGCAACAACGACATCAACATCGCCATGCGTGGCATCTTCAGCAACGGACAGGAGAAGATTCTCATCATGCTCAACGGCCACCGGCTGAACAGCTACTGCACGAACATCGCTGCTCCGGACTTCAGTATCTCGCTTGACAAGCTGAAGCAGATAGAGGTGCTGCGCGGTCCGGCCTCGTCGCTCTACGGAGGCGTGGCGCTGACGGCGGTGGTGAACCTCATCACGAAGAAGGGTGCCGACGTGGATGGCGTAAAGGTGAAGGCAGGTTACGGTAACTACGGCCAGGTGAAGGCTGACGTACTGTTCGGAAAGCGCTATTACGACATCGACGTGCTGCTCTGGGGTAGCCTCTACAGGACCAGCGGACAGGCACGTGAGATACCCAAAAATGAAGAGGAGATGAGCTTCGACGACTACAAGGTGACGGTGGGATGCATAGGCCGCAAGCCATCCTACGACCTGGGGCTCTCGCTCAAGTGGAAGGACATCCAGTTCATGTATGAGACTCGGTTCTCTCAGGTACGGGCTCCCTACACCATCAGCACGGCTGTAGCATCATACGACTATGACCGCTACCGCACTTACAACGGGCTGCATCCGGGATATGCCACCAGCTCGCATCATGCCGACCTGAAATGGGGACGGCAGTTCGGGAAGGTTACCATCGATGGCTCGTTGTTCTATGACAGCAGCGACCTGACGCAGTACCAGGTCATCAGCGATGACACGCTTTCCTGGTTTGGCGAAATGCTTTCGCTTGGCGACGAACTGTCCAACATATTTAAAAATCACGGCGGCACATCACGCTACATCAACGGACAGGAGCAGACCTTCGGAGCGCAAGTGGAAGGTGACTACAACTATATATCTACTGACGACCATAACGGCTATCTCACCTTCGGAGCGGAATTCTCGCACTTCCAGCTCGACGACGTGCGCTATTCCATAAGCTACGACTTCATATACGCTACCCCTGAGAACGCCCTCCTCAACCAGACGGGAAAGGGCAACGAGAACAGCTACAACGCCTTTGCCCAGCTGAAGCACCGCTGGCGGTCGTTCATCCTGAATGCCGGACTGCGCTACGACCATAAGGTGCGCTTCGACGATTCCCGTGTGAACGAGCTGTCGCCACGACTGGCACTCATCTACGTCAGGCCGAAATGGAACGTCAAGCTGAGCTACTCACGCTCGTTTGTCGATGCGCCCTACCTCTATCAGAAGACAAACCAGTTTCTCTCGTTCCTGAGAAACGACATGCTTCACGACGGCAACCTTTCCTTCCAACCGCTGCGCCCTGAGACGCTGCGCTCCCTGCAGCTCACCTTCGCAGGTACACAATGGCTGCCAGGACTGGACTTTGAACTGAACCTCTTCCAAAACCGTGCGCAGGACCTTATCTTCACAGAGATCTTAAGCCATAAGAACAGCGGTGAGAACAAAACCATAGGTGCAGAGCTGATGGCAGGCTACAAGCACGGCAAGCTGTCGGCCAACTTAAATGCCACGTGGATGAAAACGCTGAAAGCAAACCTTATTTACGTGGACTACGACGACAACAACAGTACACCGATATTCACCTCAAACCTGACGCTGGCGTGGCAGGCATCGCAGCGGCTAAGACTGCACACCAAGGTAAACTTCCAAGGACGGCAGACAGCGTACAACGTATCGTTTACAACTTTGTCGCAGATTTACGGACTAACCGACCTTATTAAGAACTCTTATGATGAATATGACGACATCACGCTGTCTGAAATGATGGAACAGTTGGCAGACCTTATAGATAACCGTCTGGTGTCGAGCCAGAAGATAGACCCACGTATCGTGTTCGACCTCGGAGCCGAATACCATATTGGGAAAGTCAGCCTTGGGCTGAATATTCACAACCTGCTGAACAAGAAATATAGCCAAAGCGGCATGAACACCGGGCTGGTGCCACAACGAGGACGATGGTTCCTGGGCACCATAGGCTATCAGTTCTGAACTATCACTATTCACTCTTCACTTATTTTGGCACACCTTTTGCAGATACATACCACATGACAAGTCAATTTTCTTCAAAGGTATCCGAAATATTAGCCTTCTCTCGTGAGGAGGCAGCCCGTCTGTCCAGCACTTCCGTTGGCCCTGAGCACCTGCTGCTGGGCATGATGCGAATGAAGGACGGAACGGCCAACAACGTGTTCCGTCGACTGCAAATGAGCGCTCCCGATATCAAGCAGTCGCTGGAGCAGAAACTGCGACGTGATTCCACGACGCCCCAATACCCTAACTCTCCAAACGACCAAACGACCAACTCCCCAATTCCCCAAAGAGACCTCGTCCTCAACGATGCTGCCTCAAACATTCTCAAGCTGGCCGTGCTCGAAGCACGCATACAGCACAAGCAGCCTGTGGAAGAGGAGCATCTGCTGCTCGCCATACTTCACGACCAGATGGACAATGGGGCAAAACAAATATTAGAGACAAACAACATGAACTACGACGACCTTGTAACCCTCCTCAACAACCAAACAACCAGCTCCCCTAACGACGAGCTCCCCAAACAACCAAACCACCAAACCACCAAAGACGCCCTGAACCTCCCAGAGGAAGACGAGGAGGACGAGGAAGAGGGAACGGCCACTAATACAACTATTAATAAGAAGGGCGAAGGACAGAAAGAGAAGTCGAAGACTCCCGTCCTCGACAATTTCTCTACCGACCTGACGAAAGCCGCCGCTGAAGGCAAGCTCGACACGGTCGTGGGCCGTGAGCGGGAGATTCATCGTGTGATGGAGATTCTGGGGCGCCGCAAGAAGAACAACCCCATACTCATCGGCGAGCCGGGTGTAGGCAAGAGCGCCATCGTCGAAGGACTGGCACAGATGATAGCACAACGCAAGTGCTCGCCCATGTTCTTTGGCAAGCGCATCGTCAACCTTGACATGACAGGCCTCGTGGCCGGTACGAAATACCGCGGACAGTTTGAAGAGCGTATCAAGGCGCTGCTCAAGGAGATAGAGTCAACGCCCGACGTCATCGTCTTCATCGACGAGATTCACACCATGATAGGCGCAGGAGGCACAGCCGGCTCAATGGATGCCGCCAACATCATGAAACCCGCATTGGCAAGGGGAACCATACAATGTATCGGAGCCACGACGCTCGACGAATATCGCAACTCGATAGAGAAAGACGGGGCTCTGGAGCGACGTTTCCAGAAGGTCATCATCGACCCTACCAATGTCGAAGAGACCATCCAGATACTCCAGAACATCAAAGACCGCTACGAACATCATCACCATGTCCGCTATACCGAAGATGCCATCTTGGCGTGTGTCAAATTGACAGAACGATATATCACAGACCGTAGTCAGCCTGACAAAGCCATCGACGCTATGGATGAGACAGGCTCCCGCGTTCATCTTAAGACTGCTCAGATACCGCCTGAGATTGCTGAGAAGGAAAAGGAACTGAGCCAGATAAAAGACAAGAAGGGACGTGCCGTGAGCAACCAGAACTTCGAACTGGCCGCCAGCTATCGTGACCGTCAGGCCGAGCTGGAACAGGAGCTGAAGAAGATGCAGGAGGAATGGCAGGCCGGCGGGCTGGACGACAGTCAGACCGTCACAGAAGCCGAAGTCTCAGACGTGGTCTCCATGATGACCGGCATTCCTGTTCAGCGTATGGCCGAGAACGAAGGCACGAAGTTGAAGAATATGGGTCCTGCCTTGAAGGAATGTGTCATCGCACAAGATGCTGCTATCGACAAGTTGGTGAAGGCCATCCAGCGCAACCGCGTAGGCCTCAAAGACCCCAACCACCCCATCGGAGCCTTTATGTTCCTTGGCCCCACAGGTGTGGGTAAGACCTACCTGGCAAAGAAGCTCGCCGAGCAGATGTTCGGCTCGGCAGATGCCCTGATTCGTATTGACATGAGCGAATATACCGAGTCGTTCAATGTCAGCCGTCTCATTGGTGCCCCTCCGGGCTATGTGGGCTACGAGGAAGGAGGACAGCTGACTGAGCGTGTACGCCGCAAGCCTTACAGCATCGTGCTGCTCGACGAGATAGAGAAGGCACATGGCAACGTCTTCAACCTCCTCCTGCAAGTATTGGACGAGGGACGCCTGACTGACGGCAACGGCCGCTTCGTGGATTTCCGCAATACTGTCATCATTATGACCAGCAACGCCGGAACCCGCCAGCTGAAGGACTTTGGTCGGGGTGTTGGTTTTAATGCCACAACGTTCGGAGCCAACATGGACGAGAAAGACCGTGAGCACGCCCGTAGCATCGTGCAGAAAGCACTTTCCAAGCAGTTCTCACCCGAGTTCCTCAACCGTCTGGACGAGATTATCACCTTCGACCAGCTCGACCTTGAGGCCATCAAGCGTATCGTCGATGTGGAACTTCGCCCGCTAATGAAACGTATCAGCGACCTTGGCTACGAGATTACGCTTACCGACCAAGCCAAGGAGTTCATCGCTACAAAAGGATATGATGTACAGTTCGGTGCCCGCCCATTAAAGCGCGCCCTGCAGAACTACATCGAGGATGGTGTCTGCGAGATGATACTCGGCGAAGACCTACGTCTCGGTTCCGTCATTCACATTGACAAGCACCCTGAGAAAGAAGAGCTGACCTACACTACCTTCAGCGGAACCACTGTGGCATCTTGATTTCCTTCAGCTCCTGAATACGTGGTTCCCAATCTTTGTCGAATCGCTTAATGTTTCGGTCGAGGAACGCCAGACGTTTGGCGAGCCATTCTTTGAGGATCTGTATTTCCTCATCGTAGGAACTGACACGATAGGCGGCAAACATGCTGGCAGCATTGAAACCACCTCCGAAACCTTCAAAATCGCCCATCGGCGGGAAGCCTCCGGGAAAGGGAGAAATGGAGTCTGGCATCTGGAAATTGCCCATCGGCGGGAAGCCTACAGGAAAGGGAAGGATGGAGTCTGGCATCTGGAAATCGCCCATTGGCGGGAAACCTCCAGGAAAGAGCGGGAGAGAGTCAGGCATCTGGAAGCCACCCATCGGCGGAAATTGTCCGAAGGGTTGTGCCATTAACTGCTCCTTTTCTTCCTCAGAAACAAGCAGTTCGGGGTATCTCTCAAAGTGCCTTCCTATGCAGGGTGCCAACAGCTTGGCGTGGCAATCGATGTAGGCATTGATGGCCTTGTTGCTTAGCACACCCTTGCGCAGGGCCTTGTAGCGCACCTTTACCGCCTTGCGGAAAACAGGATCTTGTAGCAGCCGCTGCCACATTGCGGGTGTGGGGTTGTTGCTCGCACCCTCAAAGCACCAGGCCTCCAGATTGTTGGCGTTGGCAAAGTTGGCATTGCCATAGGCCAGATTATAGTCCCACACGGGTCCTGCCACGAGCTTGCCGCCAGTACCGTCGGCGTTCAGCTTCTCCTTGTAGAAATAGGCACTGCGCTTGTAGCCGTCGGCATTGAGGCTCAGCTCCGTGTGTATGAAGTAGTCTACGAACGAGGGCACGTCGATGTAGCGGGCATAGCCTCGCTCGGGGTCGGCAAATGTTTCCGACTGAATCACCTGTTCCACCGTGTCCACATAGTTATGGATATAGTCAAACTGCTCGGGCTGCAGTTTCTTCTTCTTCGGATAGATGCACGACCAGATGACCTGGCTCGTCATGTTGCCCTCGCCGATGCCCGGCACTTTCGACGTGAAAGTGGCATCGTCTTGATTGTAAGTATCGATGCGCAGCAGGTAACCGCCCGTCACGTCACGACCCTTGACATCGGTCTTTTTCAGTTTTGCAATATTCACACGGTCTATGCCGCGCTTGATGGCTTCCGAGAGGATGTAGATGCCCCTATAGTCGCCGTTTAGTGTCAGTTCGACAATCCGGGTGCGTGGCCCCCAATGGCCCATGTCACGCCACAGTTGGAACGCCAAGGGGTCGCGAACAGCTGATACATCGTTGTAGGGAGCCAGCAATACCCAGTCGCTATGAGCAGGCATACCAAGAAGTGGAGCTTCCACTTCCTTGCCGTCTGCGTCACGTAGCTCTATGGTATATTTCTTCTGGTTGAAGCCCAACGAGCTGTTGCCACGTAGTTTGATACCGATGGGACCGTCGTAACCGTCAGTCAATAAATGTCCCGGAACCTTATGCTGAGGGTTCAACGAAGATTCCACGGTGATGCTCATCTGCCCTACGGTCAGTTGTTGTGCTGTGGTGTCAACGAGTGTAAGGGCTAAGGCGATGCAAAGCAAAAAATTCTTTTTAACCATATTTTTTGAGTTATTACAAAATGGGTCCCTGATTCGCATCGGGGACCCATCACAACACAAACACAAATTCAGTCGATAATGACTGTATGTCTTTACTGGATTCCGTCTTTGCGCAGCTTCTCCTGCCAGCGCCAGGCACTCTTCAAAACTTCCTCGGTAGGCGTGTCGGCTTTCCATCCAAGGACTTTGTTGGCCTTGTCAACATTGCCCCAAACCTGCTCGATGTCGCCCTCACGACGGGGTGCATACTCCCAGTTTACCTTTACACCAGTAGCTTTCTCAAAGCCCTCAACGACCTCTAAGGTGGAGAGACCGCGGCCGGTACCGATGTTGAACACCTCGACGGCATTGGTGTCTGGATTGTCAAGCACACGTTCCATTGCCTTCACATGGGCCTTGGCCAGGTCGACGACGTAAATGTAGTCGCGGATACAGGTATGGTCGGGTGTGTTATAGTCGTGGCCGAAGATTTTCAGCTGCTTGCGGATTCCTATGGCCGTCTGTGTGACGAAGGGGATAAGGTTCATGGGCACGCCGTTAGGCAGTTCACCGATGAGTGCTGAGGGATGGGCACCGATGGGGTTGAAATAGCGCAGGATAATCGACTTGATGGGTGCGCCGCTGTGGATATAGTCCTGAATGATTTCCTCGTTAATCTGCTTGGTGTTGCCATAGGGCGAGAGGGCTTTCTGTATGGGGGCATTCTCGGTCACGGGAAGGTTTTCCTCTGTAGGCTGGCCATAGACGGTGCAGCTGGAGGAGAAGATGATTCCCTTCACGTCATACTTCGGCATGAGCTCGAGCAGGTTGATAAGCGAGGTAATGTTGTTGCGGTAGTAGAGCAGGGGCTTCTCCACACTCTCGCCGACAGCTTTCGAAGCGGCAAAATGGATAATGCCCTCTATCTTCGGATAATTCTTGAATACACCCTCTAAAGCCTCCATGTCGCAGCAGTCCACCTTCTCGAAGGCAGGACGTACGCCTGTTATTTTTTCTATGCCGTCTACGACATTCGCGTTGGAGTTGGATAGATTGTCGATGATGACTACTTCGTAGCCTGCCTCCTGCAGTTCTACGGTTGTGTGGCTGCCGATGAAACCGGTGCCACCTGTGACAAGGATTGTCTGTTTCATGTTCAAAAGTACTAGGTTTTAGGATTTCCGTGCAAAGGTAGTCATTTTTATGTAGTTAGAATAGCGAACGTAGTTAAAAGGAGTTAAAACGCAAACAGAAGAAACGGAAAGTGATTGTTTCCGCTTCCTCTGTCTGTTGTAAATTAGCTTGTTCTTATTGTTTGATGATGCCTTGCTCTATGAAGATTTGCTTCAGGGCTTTTACCGAACGTTCCACTTGTTCCTCAGTATGGGTAGCCATAAGGGCATAGCGTACGAGGGTGTCCTGTGGGGCACATGCCGGCGGTATGACTGGATTGATAAACACTCCGGCATTGAAGGCTAAGGCCGTAACTAGAAAAGTCTTTTCTGGGTCGCGGACGTAGAGGGGTATGATGGGGCTCTCGGTGTCGCCAATCTCGAAACCCTCTTCACGGAAGCGCTTCAGGGCATACTTGGTAACCTTCCACAGGCGGTCTATGCGCTCTGGCTCTTGCTGGATGATGTGCAGAGCCTCCATAGCGGCAGCCGTAGCGGCAGGGGTATTGGAAGCGGAGAAGATGTAGGAGCGGGTAGCATGGCGCAGGTAGTTGATAGTATCCTTGTCTCCTGCGATAAAGCCGCCGATGCTGGCCAGCGACTTCGAGAAGGTTCCCATGATAAGGTCTACATCATCTGTAAGGCCGAAATGGTCGCATACACCACGACCCTGACGGCCGAAGACGCCAATGCCGTGAGCCTCGTCGACCATCACGGCGCAGTTGTATTTCTTCTTTAATTCAATAATCTGAGGCAGCTTGGCGAGGTCGCCCTCCATAGAAAACAGACCGTCTACGACAATAAGCTTAATGGATTCCTCGGGCAGTCGCTGAAGCACACGCTCCAGGTCTTCCATATCGTTGTGCTTGTAGTGCAGCTGCTTGGCAAACGAAAGACGGCGGCCGTCCACAATAGAAGCGTGGTCTCGGTCGTCGCATATAATGTAGTCGTCTTTGCCTACGACTACGGCCAGTACACCTTGGTTGACGCTAAAGCCGGTAGAGAAACAGAGTGCTTCTTCTTTGCCCACAAAGGCGGCAAGCTCTTTCTCCAGCTTTACGTGTAGGTCGAGTGTTCCGTTAAGGAATCGGCTGCCGGCACATCCGGAGCCGTATTTGTCAAGTGCTTCCTTTGCCTTATCTATGATGCGCTGGTCACCGGTAAGACCCGTGTAGGCGTTACTGCCAAACATGAGCACCTTGTGGCCGCCCATCTCTACCTCCGTGCCCTGCTTGCCTGTAATTTCACGGAAATAAGGGTATATTCCCTTAGCCATGAACTCCTGCGGAACACGGTAGGATTTGAATTTCTCTTGTAGTTGTCCCATAACTATTTTATAGGTTAGACGTCTAATTGGGCTGCAAAGTTACACAAAAAATTGTAAACAACGCACGTTTTTCCTAATAAATGTTCGTTTTTTGTATTTTTAATAGAAAAACTTAAACGATTTAAAACAATAATTGTATTTTTGCAACGATGATTAACAGCAAAAGAAATATCACCTTCATCGTCAATCCCATTTCGGGTACTCGCTCGAAGGATGCCATCTGTGACCTTATCGATGAGACGATTGATGCCAGCCGTTTCGACTGTCGCATCATCCGAACGGAGTATGCCGGTCATGCCTCGGTAATCGCCTCGCAATGTGTCAGCGAAGGCTGCGACATCTGTGTAGCCGTAGGTGGCGACGGTACCGTCAACGAGGTGGCTCGTTCCTTGGTGAAAAGCCAGACGGCACTTGGCATCATCCCTTGTGGCTCTGGCAACGGCTTGGCACGCCACCTGCGTATTCCTATGGAGCCGAAGGAGGCGCTGGTCATCATCAACGAGGGGCAGACGGACTTCTACGACTACGGTATCATCAACAGCCAGCCTTTCTTCTGCACTTGCGGCATGGGCTTCGATGCCTTCGTCTCGGAGAAGTTTGCCGAGGCAGGTAAACGGGGCCTGACTACTTACATAGAGAAGGTGCTGAAGGAGTCGCTGAAGTACGAGCCCGACACTTATACCATTGAGGACGAGACGGGCACTCACAAGTACAAGGCTTTCCTCATCGCCTGTGCCAACGCGGCGCAGTATGGCAACAACGCCTACATCGCCCCACGTGCTTCGATGCAGGACGGGCTGCTCGATGTTATCGTTATGGAACCTTTCACCGTCTTTGAGGCGCCGCAGATGGCCATCGACCTCTTTGCCAAGACGCTGGGCAACAATCATCGCATCAAGACGTTCCAGGCTCATCGTGTGCATATTCATCGTGAGCGGGAGGGAGCCATCCACTACGACGGCGACCCTATGCAGATGGGACGAGACATCGACGTAGTGATAGAACCGATGGGGCTGAAGGCCGTGATTAACCCTTTGGAGAAGGAAGATACTGCTGAGCCTAACAAGATGATGAACGCGATGAGCTGGTTAGTGAACAGCCTTAACATATTATATAATGTGCGCGTGTGATGCAGACTGCCGTCGTCCTTTCTATAGTAGCCCTTTGTGTGGCCTACGCCGCCTGGCGATGCTTCCGGGTCATTCGTCATACGTCAGACCCTTGTAGCGGCTGCGTGTTGTCAGAAAGGTGTGGGAGCGTTGAAGGTCATTGCCCGCATTGTCACGGGATGTCGGAATGTCAGCATCCGGGCGTGAAGACAGAGGCGCGAGGCTTGGGAAGGCCGGCCGTAGAGATTATCGCCGACGATGGGCAGTCCTAAGCCTTCATGATGGGCACAATGCACCCGCAGCTGATGTGTGCGGCCAGTATGGGGAATGAGCAAGACGCGTGTCTGCCCGTTCTCCACTTTTATAATACGGTAGTGAGTAGTGGCAGTCTTCCCGTATTCATAGTCCACAAGCTGACGGGGACGGTCTGTCAGATCAGGACGAAGGGGAAGAGTGACAGTACCTTCCCCGTCTTGGAGAATACCGTCGAGCAACGCTTCATATTCCTTTCTTACAGAATGATTTATGAATTGCTGCTGCAAGTGGTGATAAGCATCTATCGTACGCGCTACGACAAGTAGTCCTGATGTGTCTTGGTCAAGGCGATGGGGCATAAATAACTGCCCGTAATGCTCGCTGAGAATACTTTCTACCGACGGCAGCTCCTGCTTACCAGGAACGGAGAGTAATCCCGTAGGCTTGTTCACTACGATGATGCTCTCGTCTTCGTAGAGAATGTCTACTGTGCACAGCTGCTCACCTCCCATTAAGGGGAGGGGCTGGGGGTGGGTTATCATCCACTCCAGTATGGGCTTGCACTTTCCTCTACAGGCCGGATAGAACTGCCCATGATGCCTTACCTCCATCTGTGGCGACCGTCCTTGCCAGAACTCGCCTATGCACAAAGGCTTCAGGTGATGCAGGAAGGCATAGTGGAGCAGCTTAGGAGCACAGCACTCGCCAGCACCCGACGGAGGTGTGCCTTGCGGCGTATCGGCAAAGATGCTGGTCAATGAGCGACGCTCACCCCTTTCATTCAGCAGGATAAAGTTGTCGAAGAGCCACGCCTGCAACTCGTCCGACCGCTGCCGACGCTCCTGCTTCATGCTTTCTATACGCTCTACAAGTGGCCGTAGCTGCTCCTCCACACGCTCGGCTTCCTCCTTCCAATGCCGCTTGATTCTTCTCAGCTCCGCCTTCTGGAATTGGCTCTCCCTAATAAGTTCCTCCTCTTGTGCTTGCCCGCTTATTCTGATGTCATCGCGCCTCTGTTTGCACTCCTGCATATACTTACGGTAGGCATTTACGGCAGCCTCTCCCTCGGCCTTCACATGCTCCAGCCTGGCGGTCAATTCACGATAATTGTTGGTGTCCTTCAGCTCGTCCAGTTGTCTGTTGATGGCCGATATTCGGGCTTCCTCCTGCTTGAAATGTCCGTCGGGCTGCAGATAGTCGAACACCGCAGGGACAAACCAAGGCCAGTCGGCTCTGCCTGCCAACTGGCCGCTATAGGCCGCTAAGAATCCCAAGCGACCCTCTTCGTCTCGGCACACCAGCACCCCGAACATCTTTCCTGCAGCTATCTCCTCTCGAAACTCAGGCTTTGTGCTGAGGTAATCGCGCAGCTCCTTTGCCGCCAAGAGTGTCAGCTCGTGCGGCACGTAGCTGAACGGGTTGTTTAGCCTTTCAGGAGGTTCAATCCTGGTGTTGAGTAAATGTAGCACTATCTAAAGTGAAAAGTGAAGAGTGAAGAGTGAAGAATGTTGCGCATCAGCGAGTGCAAACTTAGTTCACCTGAAGTCTGCCGAGCGCAAGCAGCATCGACCAAAGTCAATTTGCTGCCGCTGCAACTCTTAACTCCTAACTCCTAACTTATCATGTCAAACCCTGTGTAGGGCTGCAATGCCTTCGGTATGCGTATGCCCTCGGGTGTCTGGTTGTTCTCCAAGAGGGCAGCCACGATGCGGGGCAATGCCAGTGCAGAGCCGTTGAGGGTGTGGCATAGCTCGGTCTTCTTGGTGTCAGCGCGACGGTAGCGGCACTTCAGACGGTTGGCCTGATAGGTGTCGAAGTTGCTCACCGACGATACCTCTAACCAGCGGCCCTGAGCCTCAGAATAGACTTCAAAGTCGTAGCAGATAGCGCTCGTAAAGCTCTGGTCGCCACCACATAACAGCAGAATCCTGTAGGGAAGCTCCAGCTTCTTCAGCAGCCCCTCTACGTGCTCCAGCATCTCCTTATGGCTCTCCTTGGAGTGCTCAGGCGTGTCGATGCGTACAATCTCAATCTTGGAGAACTCATGCAGACGGTTCAGGCCGCGCACGTCCTTGCCATACGAGCCTGCCTCACGACGGAAGCACTCTGTGTAGGCGCAGTTCTTGATGGGCAGCTGGGCCTCGTCGAGGATAACGTCGCGGTAGATATTCGTCACAGGCACCTCTGCCGTGGGTATGAGGTAGAAGTCGTCCACCTCGCAATGATACATCTGTCCCTCCTTGTCGGGCAGCTGGCCTGTGCCGTAGCCCGAGGCAGCGTTCACCACCGTCGGCGGCATAATCTCCGTGTAGCCGCTCTTGTTGGCCTCGGCCAGGAAGAAATTGATGAGGGCGCGCTGCAGCTGTGCTCCCTTGCCTATGTAGACGGGGAAGCCGGCACCAGTAATCTTCACGCCCAGGTCGAAGTCTATGAGGTTGTACTTCTTAGCCAGTTCCCAGTGGGGCAGGGGGTTCTCCAAGCCCAGCGTGGGGTTCACCGTCCAGTTGCCCACGGTGTCAGCCTCGGTACACTCCTTCAGGTTCGACTTCACCACGCGGTTGTCCTCAGCGGCTCTGCCCTCAGGCACTTCGTCGTAGGGGATGTTGGGGATGGTGCAGAGCAGCTGCGTCATCTCCTCCTGCGCCTGGTTCATCTGGTCCTCCAGCTGCTTGTTGGTGTCCTTCGTCTGGGCCACCTGAGCCTTGATAGCCTCGGCCTCGTCCTTCTTGCCCTGCTTCATCAGCGCTCCAATCTGAGCGGCCATCTTCTTGGCCTCGCTAAGGTTTGCGTCTAACTGCTGCTGGGCCTCACGGCGGCGCTTGTCGATAGCCATCACCTCGGCGACGGCCTCACGGGCACCAGCAAAATGTTTCTTCTCCAGACCGGCAATGACGCGCTCGGTCTGCTCGGTAATCAGTTTTAGTGTAAGCATGATTGTTATTTACGATTTACTTATTTTCGATTTACGATTTATAGATTTGCAATTTGGCTGCAAAGGTACTACAAATCGGGCAGACCGCCAAACAATCGCGGGCAAAATTCAAACAAAACGGATTAATCCAACAGAAAAAGCCGTTCTTTCCACCAGAAAAAGCCGTTCTTTCTATCAGAGAAAGCCGTTCTTTCTATGGGAAAAAGCCGTTCTTTCTCCTCGTAGGGAATCTCGCTTGTCTAATTCCGTCTGATTTTTCTAAGGAGTTCAGGAGTCAAGGAGCCTGTGGGGCTGCATAAACTCCTAAACTCCTTAGGTAAGTGAAGGATTTTGACACCCCCTTTTTTAAACTGAAACAACTGAAACTGAAACGCATTAGGAATCTCTATCGGGCTGACTACACCAGCAGTATTGAAACGCTGATTTAACTATAGGCCAAAAAATAATCCCGATAATCTTTTGGAGTATCAGGATTTATTCGTACCTTTGCCGACGGTTCGGGGAGAAATCCGGAGTATTTAGTATGAGGACAGATAATCAGATTGCCGCAGGCGCAGCTGAATTCGCGTCACGTCAAGACGATGACCGGGAGTCAATGCGTGACTTTATTATTCAAACTATTTTGTGAAAAGACCAAATAACAATCGAGATATGGCAAAAGACAAATTCAGCAGAACGAAAGCTTGTGCTACCAAGACGCTATATGCTGTAATGAAGGAGATGAGTCGCCGAGGCGGCAGTATGCCTGCTAAGGAACTATATCCTTTTGTGAATGATAATGTGGAACTCACAGAATGGGAGCGTGAGCCAGCAGGCAAGATGAAATATATACGATGGACGAACAGCTTCCAGTTCTATTCCATAGACTATCAGAAAGCAGGCTTTATTGTAAAGAAAAGTGGCAACTGGTATCTGACACCAGAGGGAGAAACAATACTGAAAAAGACACCTGAAGAGGTGATGACCATAGCCAATGATGCCTATCATGAATGGAGAAAGTTGAATCCCAAGGATGATGGTCCAGATGTGGAACCTAACGATGAGACGGCAGAGAAGGACAACTCAAGGAATCTCGATTTGCTGGAGTCAGATGCCCGTGAAGGAATCAGGCAGTTCATCGCGTCGAAGAGTCCTTACGAGTTCCAGGATATGGTAGCTGCCTTGCTGCGAGCTATGGACTATCACACGCCCTTTATTGCTCCCAAGGGCAAGGACGGTGGCATAGACATCATTGCCTACTTAGACCCTCTGGGGGCAAAGACTCCGAGAATAAAAGTGCAGGTGAAGCACAAGCCTGACACAGCGATTGGAGCCTCCGAGATACGAGCCTTGCTGGGAGTGCTGCGTGCGGGTGACATTGCTTTGTTTGTGACCAGCGGAACCTTCTCGCCCGATGCCCGCAACACCAGCACCAGTTCGCGAGAGTTCATCCGACTGATTGACGGCAACGACTTCATCGACATGTGGCAGGAATATTACGATAAGATGTCGGACGAGGATAAGAACATGCTACCGCTGAAGCGTATTTCGTTTTTAGGGAACAACGACTAATTCCCTTTTGCAATCCACTATACATAAAACGATAAAAGCCACCCCATTTTACGAGGTGGCTTTAATTGTTGATGTGTTTAAAGATTACGACTATCCCTGATGCTGCGGGCGGAGCAGGTCGTTGACGGTCTTCACGGGGTTGAAGGTGCCGAGAGGCACTTCTACGAAGACGGTTGACCAGTCGCTCATGGCTCCGTTCCAGAGGCCGGGCAGTTCGAGGGCCTTCAGCTCCTTGCCGCCCTTCGATTTCGAGGAGATGAAACCCGTGGTCTTGTCGACGAACTCGGGCAGGTAGTAGGGATTGCCGAGATAGTCCTTCACGGCGCAGACGAGGTCTACGGGATTGAAGTGAGTGCCCTGGGTGAACATCTTCATGTATTCCTCGTTGTTGGTGTCAATCTGAGAGCTTTCGAGAATCTGAAGCGAGACGGTGCCGTCCTGATTGTAGGTGAGGAAGGGGCCTCCGCCAGGCTCGCCCATGTTCTTTACCACACCACAGACGCGCATGGGACGGTCCAGCTTGCAACGCAGATAGCCAGCGTCAACCACATTGTCCTTCGGGTCTACGCACAGGCAGTCCTTTACAAACTGTGCTATCTCCTTCAGCTGGGCATCGGTGGCTCCGTGGTCGAGAATGCGGAGATAGTCGAAGGCCTTCTGCTGGAGGGTGACGAGCACGCCGGCGATGACCTGCTTCCACTCTACGGTCTCGGGCTTCAGGCGGTCGGGCACCACATTGTCGATGTTCTTGATGAATACCACGTCGGCCTCTATCTCGTTGAGGTTCTCAATGAGAGCGCCGTGACCTCCAGGACGGAAGAGCAACGAGCCGTCGTCCTCGCGGAAGGGCGTGTTGTCCGTGTTGGCGGCGAGGGTGTCGGTAGAGGGCTTCTGCTCGGAGAAGGTAATGTCGTACTTGATGCCGTACTTCTGTGCGAAGCCGTCGGCTTTCTCTGCCACCTTCTGCTTGAAGAACTCCAGATGGTCGTGCGAGACGGTGAAATGTACATGCGCCTCACCATTGCTGGCGGCATAGAGTGCTCCCTCGACGAGGTGCTCCTCCATGGGCGTGCGGGCACCTTCGGGGTATTTGTGGAAGAGGAGCATGCCCTTGGGTAGCTGACCGTAGTTCAGGCCTTCCTTCTTCAGCATGTTGGCAGCAACGGCCTTGTAGTTGCCTTCGGCCATCAGGGCCTTGATGCCCTTGCCCTCGTTCTTCAGGCATACGGCATCGAGAGCGTCATAGAAGGCAAAGTGCTCTATCTCGTCGAAATATTTCTTCTCGAAGTCGGTGGTAGGCACATCATAGGGGGCATCTACGAAAGCGAACATGTTCTTGAACATACGGCTGGCGGCACCGCTGGCAGGAACGAACTTCACGATGCGATGTCCTGCTGCCTTATACTGCTCCCAGGCGCTGATGTACTGCTTACGCTCTTCCTCTGTGGGGGCTACAATGCCACGTCCCACGGCTGCTGCGGCTTCGAGCTTCAAGAAGGGGAAGCCGGTCTCAAACTGGTGTAACTGGGTCTTGATTTGCTCCTCGCTAATACCACGCTGGGCAATCTGCTTTAGGTCTTTTTCCTGTAACATAGCTTATTATCTTTAAGGTTTAACTTATTTTGATGACAAAGGTACTATTTTTTGTAGATATAACCATAATAAAAGTTGTTAAAAGTGAGGTCGGAGGTCAAAGGTCTAAGGTCTAAGGTCGTTCAAAGTGCTGATAGTCTTTCAAGGAGTTCCAGTTGCCTCCCCATAGGAATCCGTACTCCATAAACAGGCGGTAGCAGAGGTCGCCGCGTTTCAGCTTGTAGGGCGATGTCTTGCTACGATCGGCATAGCGTGTGCCGGCAGCAGGCTGGACGATGGTCTTGGCGCCTTTCTTCCTGACGCAGGGATTGTAGAGCGGGTTGATGTCTACGGCCATTCCTAAGGCGTGCTTGGACAGCCGTTTGCTGCCCGCCACCTTTCGGAAACAGAAGCAGGAGGTGTTGTTCGCCGTCATAGAGCGCTCGTCGTCAGCATCATAGTCGTCGATGAGCGTCATGCGCTCTATGGGGTAGCGGGCTTCGTAGAGACGGCGGAAGATGTTGAGCAGGTCGGACGCGATGGCTTTGTTGCACACCATCTGCCCTTGCTTCGTATGTCCTTCGGCATCGCAATGGAGCACGCTGAGAAGGCGCAGGTCACTTCGTGCTACCGTGCATCCCTCAGGATAGCTCTTGCCCATCATCCGGCTGAACACCTCGTTGCTGAGGGTATCGATGCGGAAAGCATCCGGCACCTGACCGCTGACCGTAAGGCAGCAAGCGAGAAGAAAGAGAAGCAGGGAAATGTGATGTCTCATATATATTATTTAGGTGTAGTGAGGGCAAAGGTATGAAGATTATTCCGAAAAGAAGGCATCGACGGTTCTTTTTTAATGTATTTTCAAAAAAAAGAGGGAAAAATTTGCGGGGTAAAGAAAAAATAGTTACCTTTGCAGCCGCAAATGAAAGGAAGGCCGATATGGCTCAGTTGGTAGAGCAACGCATTCGTAATGCGTGGGTCCCCGGTTCGAGTCCGGGTATCGGCTCCAATAAGAGGAACTCCAGCGTTCCTTTTTTTAGCTTGATAGCAAGGCGGAATTAGCTCAGTTGGTAGAGCATTGGCTTCCCAAGCCGAGGGTCGCGGGTTCGAGTCCCGTATTCCGCTCAAAAGCAAATAATCCCCATGTTTCAGATAGACCGTTCATACATAGAGCCCATCGAGTCGTTGGAGTCTCTTCAGGGAAAGATTTGGGATATACGTACCGACTACAAGGACGACCCTACGCTTCCCCACATAGAAAATTATGGAATTACTGAGGAACAGTTTGAGGCTTATCTCGACCGCAAGCAGCACTTTGAAGACTTCAAGGCTGCATGGAAGAAGCACCGCCTGCTCATCCTCGTGCTCACCTTTACCGTTCCCGTTGCCATCTTCAGCCTTTTGATGAGGGGCAGGGATACCGGCCTGTATGCTTACTCCACTGGCTTGCTGCTCTGCACGCTCGTCTACCTCATCTATCTGAGCATCGAGGGCTATCGTGCCCGGGAGTTCCGTAATAATCCTTGCGAGACCTTTATCAAAGCCCTGCTGTCTTGGGAGGAGAATAGAGTTAGGAGTTGAGAGTTGAGAGTTAAGAGTTGAGAGTTGAGAGTTTAGTGTTGAGAGTTAAGAGTTGAGAGTTAAGAGTTAAGAGTTAAGTGTTTTAAGATTTGGGCACAGATAACCTGAAGGAAAGGACAGCCCGAGGCATTGCCTGGGGAGCGGTGAACAACGGCACGGTACAAGTGCTCAACCTTGTTTTCGGCATCGTGCTTGCCCGCCGCCTGTCGGAGGACGACTATGGTATCCTTGCCTTGCTCACCATCTTTACCGCTCTTGCCGGATGCATACAGTCGGCAGGATTCTCTCAGGCGCTGGCCAATATGAAGCCGCCCACGCACCGTGACTATAGTGCCGTGTTCTGGTTTAATACGCTGGCGGGCATCTCCTTATACATCTTATTATATATAGCCTCTCCGCTCATTGCTGCCTTTTTCCGACTGCCCGTTCTTACCGACGTGGCACGTTTCATCTTTCTTTGCATACCCATCTCTGCACTTGGCATAGTGCCCAACGCTAAGTTATGGATAGAACTGCGCAACCGTGAACTGGCTATTGCAGCCATTGTCTCGCTGGCCTTGTCGGGCTGTGTGGGCATCTGGCTGGCCTATCATGGCTATGGCTACTGGAGTTTGGCTTGGCAACAGCTACTTTTCATATCCCTAAGCAGTCTCATCAAATGGTGCTTCACACGTTGGCGCCCACTCCTGCCTATTGATATGAGCCCCATCCGCAGCATGTTCCGATTCTCCTCGAAGCTCTTGCTGACGAATATGCTTACCGTTACCAGCCAGAACGTGCTGACGTTCATCTTCGGCAAGCTGTTGCCCATTGGTGTCGTGGGACAGTTCAACCAGGCTAACAAGTGGAACACGATGGGCAATTCGTTCATCAGCAATACCATGCAGCAGGTGGCACAGCCTGTTCTCACGCAAGCCTCTGTAACCGACAATGATGAGGAGCCCCTCGTTCGACAGGAGCGAGTGTTCCGCAAGATGCTGCGTTTCACCGCCTTCGTCACCTTCCCCCTGATGCTTGGTCTTGCCTTGGTGGCCCGGGAGTTCATCGTGCTCACTATCACCGAGCGGTGGCTGCCCTGCGTGCCTTTGCTTCAGACACTTTGCATAGGAGGGGCTTTCCTTCCGCTTCACACGCTCTATCAGAACTTCATCATCTCCCGAGGACGTAGCGACCTTTACCTGCGCTGCATCGCCCTGATGATTGTTCTACAGATAGTCCTCACCCTCTCCCTCTCTTCTTTGGGCATTATGGCTATGGTGATAGCCTTCTCCGCCCTGAACGTTGCGTTCACCGTCTGCTGGCACATTGCCCTGAGCCGTGTGGCACCCATATCCTTCCTCTCGGCCCTGAAGGACATCATACCGTTCTTCATCATCGCTCTTGCCGTGATGGCCGTTACCTACGTCCTGACCGCCTCTGTGGAAAATCTTGCCATACTGCTGGCTTCGCGTATCGTCATAGCCTCAATACTCTATGTCGGCCTGATGAAACTCTTGCGTTCCAAAACCTTAGAAGAATGTATAAAGTTTCGGTTATAGTCCCAGTCTACGGAGTTGAACACTTCATCGGGGCCTGTGCTGAGTCGTTGTTCAGCCAGACCTATTCCGAGCTGGAGTACATCTTTGTCGACGACTGCTCTCCCGATGCCAGCGTGCCCGTGCTTCAGGAAGTGCTGTCACGCTACCCTGAACGACAGTCCCAGGTACGTATCATCCATAATAGCGAGAACCGAGGCTCCGGTGCTACCCGTTCCATAGCCCTTGCCGCAGCTACAGGCGACTTCGTGATGTATGCCGACAGCGACGACGTGCTCATGCCCGATGCCGTAGAGAAACTGGTAAAAGCCCAGCAGTCTACTGGTGCAGACATCGTCGACGGCGGCTACTGCCGGCTGCTTCCCGATGGTACGATAGGGGAGACGGTCACTCCCTTTCACGGCAATAAGGAAACGATGATGCGGCTGCTCCTGGCACAGAACGCCATCACTCACCAGGTGTGGGCACGTCTTATCCGCCGTAGTCTGCATACGGAGAACGGCGTAGACTTCATTCACGGCATCAATATGGCCGAGGACTATTGCATCATGCCCCGCCTGCTCTTCTTTGCCACCCGGTCATATATCGACGATGTGCTCTACCAATACCGTGTGAACGAAACGGGAACCTTTGCCTCCTGGCTCAACGAGCGGCACATCGGCTCCTATCTTTCCGCCAGCCGCGTGGTTGGGGAGTTCCTTCGTAAGCATGATAAAGAACATGCCTACACTTACGCTTACGAGCTGGGCATGCTCAACACCATTCACCGCGCCTTGGGCATCATCGGTATTGACGACATCTACAAGTGGTGTCCCTACCATCCTACCATTCCTCTTTTCCGCCTTTGCCGTGCCCTGTTCTGCCACCATGCCACGCGCTTCCTGCTCAGGAATGTCTATCTCCTGCTGAAGGGGCTCTACGTGAGGTGTCACTAAAGGACAGATTGGTCCTATAGAAAGAATGGCTTTTTCTCATAGAAAGAACTATCTTTTCTCATAGAAAGAACGGCTTATTCTCATAGAAAGAACGGCTTAATCTCAAAGGGTCTGTTTTTTTGATAATTAACAAGGCGTTTTTTTTCATATCTGACAAGAAAGTATTAACTTTGCACGCGATTAGCGACGTGAAGGCGTAGGAACGAAATCTATGAAAGTGTTGAAGCGCATACTCTACTTTACGATATGGAGTCTCGTAGCCCTCCATGTTGTGGTGCTGCTGGCTGTTCAACTGCCCCCGGTGCAGACCTGGCTTGGCAGTAAGGCGGGCACAGCGCTGAGTGAGAAGCTGGGCACGAACGTCACCGTAGGACGTGTGGAGCTGGGACTCTTCAACCGCATCATCATCAATGACGTCTGCATCCCCGACCTTCAGGGTGACACGCTGCTCCGAGCCAGCCACCTATCGGTAAAAGCTTCGCTGCTGCCGCTGCTCAAGGGGCACATAGACATCTCGTCGGCTCAGCTTTTCGGTGCCCATGTGCGGCTTTATCAAGAAGACTCTTTATCAGCACCTAACTGGCAGTTCGTCGTTGACGCCTTCTCAACGGACAACGACTCCACAGAGCCGACACCTCTCGACCTGCACATCGGCTCGGTCATCGTGCGCCACAGCAGCGTTTCCTACGACCGAGGCGATGCCTTCACCACCCCGGGACGCTTCAACCCCGCACATATTGCCATCAATGACATCAGCGCCCACATCATGCTGAAGAGCCTTACCCCTGATTCTTTGAGCATCAACCTGAAGCGTCTTTCTATGCACGAGAAGTCGGGTCTCAGTGTGGAGAACCTCAACGCCCGTATCATGGCCGGTCCCCGTGCTGCCCAGTTATACGGGCTGCAACTGCAGCTGCCCCACTCTACTTTGGCTATCGACACCTTAGAGGCCACCTATGCCCTAATGGAGGGGACAGAATCAGACAAGCAAAATTCCCCACAGGGAAAGGCTAACACGGAGGACAATCGCCGTCACTTCTTGGAGACCCTGCGCTACCACGCCAATTTCGACGGCATTATCACACCTGCCGACCTCACGCCGCTCATTCCCTCTGTTCACGGGAATTTACAATCCCCGCACTCTCTATCTGCTTTGCCTCCTCTCACCCTCTCTGCCTCCCTCTCCGGCACAGCAAATTCCATCACCCTGCCTGACTTGAACATCTTCACTTCTGACGGCAATCTCATCGTGAAAGCCTCGGGCATCTTGGGCCCTCAAAAGGAATGGCACCTCGACATTGAGCAGTTTGAGGCCTATGCCGACATGTTGGCCACGTTGGAAGAGGCCTTCCCCGTCATCCCCGATGAGATTTCCCGTCTCGGCAATATCCACCTCACGGCAAGGGCTAAGCAACTGCCAGGCGGTCAGGCCGACGGTCAGGCAGCCATCGCCACCACACTGGGTGATGCCCGCCTCCTCTTTGCCATCGACAGCAACGATGAACTCTCAGGCCAGTTTGTCACCGACAGCCTTCACTTGGGTCGTCTGCTGGCCAACGATGACCTGGGGCCTATTGCAGCTAACATTACCCTCGGCGGTACCAGGCAGCAGCTGGAAGCCGAAGCCGTCATCAGCCAACTGCACTTCAAGGGTCACCGCTACTCTGACATTAAGGGTAACTGCACGTACAAGCCTAAGGGTGGTGACGTAGCAGTCCACCTTTACGCACCCATCATGCAGCTCCATCCCTCAGGCCTCGGCCTTACTACAGAGAGAGACGATGCCTTCTTCTCGGGCACCGTAGAGGCCGATGTCACTATCGAAGGGGACATACAGTCTATTCAAGGGCATCCGAAATCCCTGCTTGACCGTGCTCAGGGCTTTGTGCGTATCGATGATTTCACCATGCGCACCGCCACAGATTCCTCGCTTTGCCACATTGACCATCTCGAATTAGCATCAAAGAACAACGACGGCGAGCGGGAGATAATCCTCACCAGCGATATTGCTAACGGAGAGCTGTTAGGGCAGTTCGATCTTGCCTCCCTCCCCAACAGTCTGGCCCGCTACATGGAATCAAAGCTCCCTACCCTGCCGGGTCTCACCTCCACCTCAGTTAAAGGTGATTTGCAATCCCCGCACTCCTCAAATAATTTCAACCTTAACCTCACGGTATGGGACACCCAATGGATGAAGCCGCTGCTGGGCATACCCCTCACGCTACACCAGCCCCTGCGCCTCATTGCCGCCATCGATGATGACGACCAGACCGTCAACATGAGCGGACGTCTGCCATCATTCAACTATTCCGGCAGTCGCTACCGTGACTGCCTCGTCAGCATTACAACTCTGGGCGACTCCACCCTCTGCGATGCTACACTCACGAAGATGAACGACGACGGCGGACAACTCACCCTCGTCGCTGACATCGGTGCCGCCAACAACGACATTCTCTCCCTGCTGTCTTGGCGTACCACACCGGCCTTGGAGAGCGACATGCAGTGGGCCACGAAAGGTGTCCTCAACACTGTGACACAGCTCTACACCAATGCCAATGGGAAACCCGAAGCAAAAATTGGCGTGCTGTCCTCGCAAGTGATGGTTGGCGACAAGCCTTGGCACATACTGCCCTGCCGACTCACCTATTCCGATAACCGACTTGACGTAGACAGCTTCGTAGTCAGACACAATGGCCAGCACCTCAGCATCGACGGTACGGCATCATCATCACACGCCGACACGCTCATCGTCGACATGGACGGCCTGGACATTGCCTACATTCAAGACTTGCTCGACTTCCACCCCGTAGACTTCTCCGGACTGTTGGGGGGCAAGGCAAAGGGAACTGGTGTATTCGGCAACTTCGCCGCCTGGGCTGATATTGTGGCCCGCGATTTCCGCTTCATGAACGGAAGCATGGGAACGCTGCTGGCACAAGTAAAGTGGAACGCCGATGACAAGCAGATAGACATTGACGCCGTAGCTGACGAAGGGGGACCCCGAACTGTCATTCAGGGTTATGTCTCTCCCGTCCGTGAAGACATCGACCTGAAGATACGTGCCGAGGGCTCGAACATAGAGTTCGTCCATACCTTTGCCGAGAGCGTCATGCGCAATATCTCAGGCTCAGCCTACGGAGAACTGGAACTTGCAGGGCCGCTGGGCGAAATGAACCTTACGGGAGAACTTATCGCCGATGGAGAGATGACTGTCGATGCCCTGAACACTACCTACCGTCTGGAGCATGATACCGTCTACTTCGTACCTAACGACATACAGTTCCGTGATGCCGTCATCAAAGACCGCGACGGCAATACCGCCACATTGAGCGGAGGCATACACCATGAGTGGCTTTCGGACTTCACCTTCGACATCGACGTTGAGACCCGCAATGCGCTGGTCTATGACTTCCCTACTTTCGACGACAGTAACATCTGCGGCACCGTCCGCGCCACAGGCCATGCCGACATGCACGGACGACCGGGAGAAGTGATTATCAACTGCGACGTCACGCCTCAGGCCGGTTCCACCTTCTCCTACAACGCCGCCAACCCCGACGCGGTGAGCCGGCAGGAGTTTATTACTTGGGAGGCTGAGCCCTCTAAGTTAGGGGGTTGGGGGGCTGAACAATCGTTAAGATCAGACTCTACTACTGCTTTGGCTTACAATCATTCTGAACCCCAACCCTCCAACACAGGAGGCTCGAGTGACCTCATTATCAACTTCCTCATCAACGCTAACCCAGACGCCACACTGCGCCTCCTCATGGATGCCAAGACCGGCGACTACATCACACTCAACGGCGAGGGAACTATCCGCGCCTCGTTCCACGACAAGGGACCCTTCCACATGTTCGGCACCTATACCGTAAGCCGAGGCACCTACGGCATCACCATCCAGGAAATCATCAAGAAGAACTTCACCTTCCAGCCCGAGGGAACCATCATCTTCGGCGGCGACCCCTACGATGCTGCACTTAACCTCCAGGCCGTGCATACCGTCAACGGTGTGTCGCTCTCCGACCTCAACATCGGCAGCTCGTTCGCCAGCAACACCGTCCGTGTGAACTGTCTGATGAACATCACAGGCACACCGACACAGCCACATGTGGAGTTCGACCTTGAGATGCCCACGGTGAACAGCGAGGAGCAGCAAATGATACGCTCACTCATAGCCAGCGAGCAGGAGATGAACCAGCAGGTACTCTACCTTCTGGGCATCGGCCGCTTCTACACACAGGGCGCCAACAACGCTGACGCTCAGCAGTATGGACAGACCACGCTCGCCATGCAGTCGTTCCTCTCCGGCACGGTCTCCACACAGATTAACGAGGTGCTCTCGCAGGTCATCAAGAGCAACGACTGGAATTTCGGCGCCAACATCTCCACTGGCGATGAAGGATGGAACAACGCCGAGTATGAGGGTATGGTCAGCGGCCGTCTGCTGAACAACCGCCTGCTCATCAACGGACAGTTCGGCTACCGTGACAACGCCACCACAACAACGCCTTCGTTCATCGGCGACTTCGACCTGCAATACCTGCTCAAGCAAAACGGTAACCTCGCCGTGAAGGTCTACAACCAGACCAACGACCGCTACTTCACCCGCTCCGCCCTTAACACCCAGGGTGTGGGCCTCGTCATGAAGAAAGACTTCGACGGCCTCAGCGAACTGCTAAGAAGGAAAAAGAAAGTGAGGAGTGAGAGGTGAGGGGTTACCTCCACAAACAAACGACTAAAAAACTAAAAAACCAAATATCCAACCTATGGAGAAACATAATTTCGTAACCATCGCCGGGCTGACCCGCGAGAAAATCCTTTACATGATAGAGCTGGCACAGGAGTTTGAGCGCCACCCTAACCGTGAACTGCTGAAGGGAAAGGTGGTGGCGACCCTGTTCTTCGAGCCGAGTACCAGGACCAGACTGAGCTTCGAGACGGCTGCCAACCGTTTGGGAGCGAGGGTGATAGGCTTTGCCGACCCAAAGGTGACCAGCGGTACGAAGGGAGAGACGCTGAAGGACACCATCCTCATGGTGGCCAATTATGCCGACGTCATCGTGATGCGCCACTTCATCGAGGGCGCTGCTCAGTATGCCTCGGAAATTTCGCCCGTACCCATCGTCAATGCCGGTGATGGAGCCCACCAGCACCCCTCGCAATGCATGCTCGACCTCTACAGCATCTACAAGACGCAGGGCACGCTCGACAACCTTAATATATATATGGTGGGCGACCTGAAGTATGGCCGTACGGTGCACTCCCTGCTCATGGCCATGCGCCACTTCAACCCGACGTTCCACTTCGTGGCTCCCAAGGAGCTGGCCATGCCCAAGGAGTATAAGCTCTACTGCGACGAACACGGCATTCGCTATCAGGAGCACACGGCGTTCAACGAGAAGGTCATACAGGACGCCGACATCGTCTACATGACACGTGTCCAGAAGGAACGTTTCTCAGACCTCATGGAGTATGAGCGGGTGAAGAACGTCTACATCCTAAACAACGACACGCTGCGGCTGGCCAAGCCCAACATGAAGATACTCCATCCCCTGCCCCGTGTGAACGAGATTGCCTACGAGGTGGACGACAACCCCCACGCCTACTACATCCAGCAGGCGGCCAACGGACTCTTCGCCCGTGAGGCCATCTTTGCCGATGTGCTCGGCATCAGTCTCGACGAGGTCAAGGCTGACTGCACCATTCTATAATTCCAAAACAATCATAAAAATGCTCTCAAAGTTTGAGCCGATCAAGCTCATAGAAAGCGCTCGGCGACGAAGGAGACGCTTGCGTAATGAAATGGAGCAAGAACTATCTTTTCTCATAGAAAGAACGGCTTTTTCTCATAGAAAGAACTATCTTTTCTCATAGAAAAAACGGATTATTCCAGAAAACCACTTTAACACCTTTATTTTATTTAGATGAAGAGAACCATTATTATGCTGCTGGCAACTCTGCTCATGGTCAGCTGCACAGAGAAACAGGAAGAGAAGACGAAAGCTCCCACCAGGGTCACGACCGAAGTAGTGGCGGCTGCCACAGGCCTTGGCGGACAGTCCTATGTGGGCATCGTTGAGGAGCGCGAAGCCACTGCCGTGAGCTTCACCGGCATGGGTGTGGTGAAGCGCGTACTGGTCAGCGAAGGTCAGGCCGTAAGCCGCGGACAGCTCATTGCCGAGATGGACGGTACCCAGGCCCGCAACGCCCTTAGTGCGGCAGAGGCTCAGATGACCCAGGCCGACGATGCGCTGAAGCGATACGGCATGCTCCACGATAACGGTTCTCTGCCCGAAGTGAAGTGGGTGGAGATACAGAGCAAGGTGGCACAGGCTAAGGCTCAGCTGGAGATGGCCAAGAAGAACGTGGCCGACACACGGCTGACGGCCCCCGTGAGCGGCATCATCGGGAAGAAATTCCTGGGAGCCGGAGAGACCGCCATGCCCTCACAGTCGGTGGTGAGCATCCTCGACATCAGTTCTGTGAAGGTGAAGGTAGCCGTGCCAGAAGTGGAGATTGGAGGTATCGGAACGCACTCCCCGACGGAAATCAAAGTGGATGCTATCGGCGGCATCTTCAATGGAGGCCTGATAGAGAAAGGTGTGGTGGCCGATGCTTTGACCCACACTTACGACATACGCATCAACGTGGCGAACAGCAATCGCCGGCTGCTGCCAGGCATGGTGGCCTCCGTGAAGTTTACCGAAGAGTCGCCACAAGCAACGGGACATCTGTCGCTGCCCGTCACGGCAATTCAGAAGAAGGTCGGCGGCTCACTCTTCGTGTGGACAATTGACAACAACAACCTGGCACACCGCACGACGGTGACCATAGGACATACCGTGGGCAACAGGCTAACCATCACCTCTGGGCTGGAAAGCGGACAGAGAGTGGTCACGGAGGGTTACCTCAAACTCAGCGAAGGCACTCAGGTGGTTTATTAGTCCCCTAAGTAGGGGGTTGTGGGTCTTACCAAGACTCAAAACGAATACATGAATAATGGAAAAGGACAATAACATAAAAGTAGGTCAATCAGGCCCTCAACTCCCTAAATCAGGGGGCTTAGGATACTGGCTCCAGTGGCCGCTGGAGCACTATTCCATAACGCTGCTCATCGTTGGACTGTTCTTTGTCTTCGGCATCTACGGCATTTACATCATGCCCAAGGACGAGTTCCCCCACGCCACGATACGTCAGGGAGTGGTGGTAGCGGTCTATCCCGGTGCTACCAGCGAGGAGGTGGAACAGCAGGTGGCACGTCCACTGGAGCGCTACCTCTTCACCTATGGCGAGGTTAACCGTACCAAGACGACGACCACATCGCAGAACGGCATGTGCATCACAATGGTGAAGCTCAATGACGACGTGAACAACAAGGACGAGGTGTGGTCGAAAATCAAGCACGGCATCAATGCCTTCAAGAGCAGCCTTCCTATGGGCGTGCTGGCCATCGTGGTAAACGACGACTTCGGCAATACCTCGGCGCTGCTCGTGGCCATCGAGAGCGGCGAGCGCAGCTATCGGGAGCTGAAGAAATACAGCGACGACCTCTCCGACCGGCTGCGACGCATTCCCTCGGTGGCCAACGTCAAGATGTTCGGTGTGCAGAAAGAGCAGATTTCGCTATACATAGACCGACAGCGCATGCAGGCCTACGGCATTGGCCAGCAGATGCTCTTCAGCCGTCTGCAGGCACAGGGTGTCACCACCATGAGCGGCAGTCTGAGCGACGACGACCAGAACATCCCCATCTACATAGAGCCTACAGAGAACTCTGAGGAGGAGATTGCCAACCAGATTATCTTTAGCGACCCCGTCAGCGGCAAGGTGGCCCGAGTGAGAGACGTGGCCCGCGTGGTTCGAGAGTATGAGCCTCGTGCCAGCCGAATAGAGCAGGACGGCCATCCCTGCGTGCTGCTGTCGATGGAGATGACGCCGGGCAACAACGTGGTGCTCTATGGCCAAGAGGTGGAGAAAGTGCTCCAGGACTTCGCTGCCGAGGAGCTGCCTGCCGACGTTCACGTCACCCGCATTGCCGACAAGCCCAAGGTGGTGAACCTGAGCGTGACGAACTTCCTGCGCGACCTCATCATCGCCATGATTATCATCATCCTCGTCATGATGGTGCTCTTCCCGTTGCGGTCGGCCATCGTGGCGGCCATCACCATCCCGCTGAGCACTTTCGTCTCGGTGGCCATCATGTACATGCTGGGCATTGAACTCAACATCGTCACCCTGGCAGCACTCATTGTCGTGCTGGGAATGATTGTGGACAACAGCATCGTGGTCATTGACGGGTATCTGGAATATTTGGGCAAGGGGTTCAAGCCCCAGGACGCCGCCATAGAGTCGGCCCGGCAGTACTTCATGCCGATGATGCTGGCCACGATATGTATTTGCGCCATCTTCTACCCCTTCCTCATCACCATGAAGGGCATGTTCCTCGACTGTCTGGAGGACTTCCCCATCACCATCACCATCAACCTCATGGTGTCGCTCTTCCTGGCCGTGACCGTCATTCCCTTCCTCGAGATGCTCATCATCAAGCCCGGCAAAGTAAAGACCGACGGCAACGCCATTACCCGATGGGTGCAGCGTACCTACGACCGTGTGCTTGACTGGACATTCCGCCATCCCTGGGCTACTATTGTGGGAGGCATCGCCTTGATTCTGCTCTCCACCCTCATCGTTCCTACCCTGAAGGTGAGGCTCTTCCCTTACGCCGACCGTGACCAGTTTGCCGTAGAGATTTATCTCCCCGAAGGCCGGGGACTGGCAGAGACCACAGCCGTGGCCGACTCCGTCCGACTGACGCTGGCAAAGGACGAGCGCATCACAGGCATCACCAGTTTCATAGGCTGTGCCTCGCCTCGCTTCATGGATGCCTACGCTCCGCAGATAGCTGGACAGAACTATGCGCAGTTTATCGTCAACACCACCTCGGAGTCAGCTACCCTCGACCTCCTCGCCGACTATCAGCCCAAGCTGAGCGAGGCCTTCCCTGGAGCCTACGTCAAGTTCAAACGCCTGGACTATCTCGAGGTGCCTGAGCTAGAATACCGCTTCTATGGCGAAGACCTCGACTCCCTGCACATCGTGGCAGAGCGGATGATGGAGCGCATGCGCCAGATGCCTGAGCTGGAGTGGGTACACACCGACTATTTCCAGCCGTCGCCCATCATTGACGTGGAGCTCGACCCCGTCACCTCGACACAGCTGGGCATCACCCGTACCACGGCACAGCTGGCGCTGAGTGCCTCGACTGGCGACCTCCGTGTGGGTCAGATGTGGGAGGGCGACTATGAGCTGCCCATCATCGTGAAAGACCCTGCCGATATGACCTTCAGCGACATAGAGAATCTGGGCATTGCCACGCCGGCATCGGTAGTCTCGGCAAGCCTCTCCACAGCCATACCACAGGCCGCCATTCTCAACACGCAAATCTCAACACTGAACAATATTCTCTCGCCCACCATCACCGTGCCGCTGAGACATATTGCCACCGTGCAGCCCAAGTGGAGCGAGAGCCGCATCATCCATCGCGGCGGACAGCGGTGCATCACCGTCACGGCCCACTTCGCCCAAGGTGTGTTCACCTCGCCTGTGGAGTACCGTCTGAAGGAAATCATGGAGAACGAGCTTGAGCTTCCCCAAGGTGTTCGCACCGAGGTGGGCGGCGAGATTGAATATGGTGACGAGGCCCTGCCCCAAATCTTCGGTGGCATCACCATCGCCATGATCATCGTGTTATTCTTCCTGCTCTTCAACTTCAAGAAATACGGCATCACCCTGGTCTGCATGGCTGCCCTGGCGCTGATGACTCCAGGAGCACTCATCGGACTCGGACTCATGGACCGTGCCCTTGGCCTGACCTCTATCTTCGGCCTCATCACCCTCATGGGAATGATTATGCGAAATGAAATCCTCATCTTCGAGCATGCCAA
>JAGCNO010000176.1 GCA_017645905.1 Prevotella sp.
AGGCCGTTGGTGAACTTGTAGTGGTCGATGAATTTCCCTGCTGCCTCGGGGTCGGTGAACAGCATCTCAAACTGATGGCGCCCGTTGAGCATCTCATGACGGAACTTGTCGAGCTTCTCGTAGAGCGGTCCGTCGGTCTCCGACTTGGGAATGGCGATGCTGTCGTTGGGGATGATGTAGTACATGTCGTGCTCGCTGGCATCCATCGTGATGGTCAGGCTGGGGTTCATGATCATCAGCTCCTGACAGAAGTTCGCCATACTGAGCATGCAGCGCCTGACGGTTGATGAGTTGGCCTTTACGGTGATGGGCTGTTGCATCAGCGTGGGATAGTTCACGCACAGCCGGTGGGCGATGGCCCTGTGCTGACGGCCTCCGAGTGGCGTCAGGTCTCCGGCTCGTTTCCTGGCGTCTTCATAGGCGATGTTCAGCCTCCGCAGCACATCCTCGCCGTACGCCGTCAACAGCCCTAGGGTCTTGGCGGTGTCAATCTTCGAGATGGTGTACTTGTAGTGGTTGTTGTCAGTCATGTATCTGGCTCCGTGACGGCCGTAGTGGCTGACGTAGAAAGGTTCATACCCGTCAGGGGCGGGTGTCACATGACCTGTGGGGTTAGGATAGTTACAGTAGTTCCCGGCAGCCAGATCCAAATGAGCGCGAAGCTCTGTTCTCGATGTTTGCGCCGTGACAGCCAGACTGAGTCCCGCCATCAGGCATAGGGTAGTAAATTTATGGTTCATAATCTGTGCAAAGTTACGAAGTTTTTTTGTTATTTACACGTTCCTTTGTTAAAAGAATCTTAAATAACTGCATATTATCCGCATATTTGCTCAAAGTCTTGCGAGAATTGCGTAATTTTGGGCTGATTTTACTAACCATCAAACTCAATTATTCAAGTTTCACATGAAAAAGTTGTTGATTATGACCATGCTGATGGCCGCCATGCAGGTCAATGCCTCGGAGCAGGTGCTGAGCGACGGCTGGAAAGTGCAAAGCTCTGCCACCAAGAAAACGTATAATGCCCAGGTGCCTTCCACCGTCATGGGCACGCTCACCCGGAACGGCCTCTACAAGGGCATTCTCGAGGGTGTGGCCTACAAGCAGTACGACACCAAGCCCTTCGACTGCTCGTGGTGGTACCGCCGCGACTTCACCCTGAAGGATCTGAGCCCCAAGGAGCATGTGCTCCTGGTGTTCGACGGCATCTGCTACCGTGCCAACGTCTATGTGAACGGCACCCTCATCGCCTCGAAGGACACGCTCTGCGGCTCGTTCCGCCGCCACGTCCTCGACATCACCTCCGTGGCGAAGGCTAAGAACAAACTGGCTGTCGAGGTGTTCCGTGCACAGCCTGGTGACCCCAACATCGGCTTTGTGGACTGGAACCCGCGTCCGCTCGATGAGTCGATGGGACTGTTCCGTGAGGTGCGTGTCATCCGTACCGGTGATGTGGCCATAGGCGAGGGGAGTGTGGAGTCGAAGATCGACCTGAAGACCCTCAAGGAGGCCTGGCTCACCGTCCGTGCCACGCTTCGCAACCTCTCTGACCAGACGGTGAAGGGCGAGGTACGCGGAAAGTTCGACGGCCGTGAGTTCTCTGCGCCTGTCACCCTCGCGCCCCATGAGGTGCGCGACTTCAGCGTCAGCGATCTCGAGGCTCTGCACGTGAATAATCCCCGTCTGTGGTGGTGCTACAACATGGGCAAGCCCGAACTCTACGACATGACCCTTGAGTTCGTCACCGACGGTGTGGTGTCCGACGACGAACAGCTCACTTTCGGCATCCGTGAGATCAAGGACTACCATACCTCTGAGGGCTATCGTGGCTTCATCCTCAACGGCAAGCACGTGCTGATACGAGGTGCCGGATGGACCGACGACATCTTCCTGCGCGATACGCCCGAGAGTAATGAGGTACAGGTGCGCTACGTGCGTGATATGAACCTCAACTGCATCCGCTTCGAGAATGTGTGGGGCACGTCGCAGAACATCTATGACCTCTGCGACCGCTACGGTCTGCTCGTGCTCACGGGCTGGAGCTGTCAGTGGGAGTGGGCAGAGTACCTTGGCAAACCCATCGACAAGAAGTATGGCGGCATCGTCAGCCCTGACGACATCGCCCTTATCAGCCGCTCCTTCGGCGACCAGGTACGCTGGTTGCGCCGTCATCCCAGCATCATCGCCTGGTTCGTGGGTAGCGACCTCCTGCCGCATCCCGACCTTGAGCGCAGGTATATCGATATCCTGAAGCAGTCCGACAACCGTCCCCATCTCATCTCTGCCGCTAACACCAAGAGTGAGGTGTCCGGCCTCTCGGGCATGAAGATGGCGGGTCCCTACGACTATGTGGCACCCAACTACTGGTATCTGGCTGAGGCTCCCGGCGGTGCCTTCGGCTTCAACACCGAGACGGGCATCGGCGCACAGCTGCCTGTACGTGAGTCCCTAGAGAAGATGATTGGCAAGAACCTCTGGCCGCTGAACGACGTGTGGTACTACCACTGTACCGTCTCCGCTACCGCCATGAACAATCTCGACCGTCTGCAGAAGGTCATCAACGGCCGCTACGGTGAGCCTACGGGACTCGACGATTTCCTGCACAAGGCCGACCTCGTGAACTACGACGGCACCCGAGCCATGTTCGAGTCGTTCCGTGCCAACGTGCCGCGTGCTACGGGCATCGTGCAATGGATGCTCAACTCCGCCCGCCCCGGCCTCTACTGGCAGCTCTACGACTACTACCTCGTGCCCAACGCCTCGTACTATTCCGTGAAGAAGGGTAACGCCCCGCTGCAGCTGGTGCTCGACTACGCCAAGCATACGGTCTATGCCGTGAACGAGCAGATGGATGCGAGCCACCTCCAGGCTTCCATGAGCCTCTACGGCCTCGACGGCAAACTCCTTGCCGAACGCACCTATCCCGTCAGCGTGGCGCCATATTCTTCTGTGAAGGCCTTCGATGTGCCCGTTGTCGAGGGTGTGTCGTTCCTCTTCCTGACCCTGAAGGACTGTAAGGGCAACGTCATTGCCAACAACGAGTACGCTCTCTCTTCTGTAGCCGACGAGTACGACTGGAGTACCTCCGACTGGTACAAGACCGAGTTCACACGCTTTGCCGACTACAAGCCACTGTCGCAGTTGCCGAAGGCCGATGTTCAGATCAAGTCTAAGGAATACAAGGACGGCCGTCTCGTGCTCACCCTGTCAAACGCCTCCGACTGCGTGGCCTTCTTCATCCGTCTCTCCGCGAAGGACGCTGCCGGCAACCTCATCGTCCCCGCCTTCTGGAGTGACAACTATGTGAGCATCCCGCCCCGTGGTGAGATTCAGGTCACCTGTGACCTCTCCGAGGAGCCCCAGACGCTCACCCTCAACGGCTGGAACACTGTAGAATAATTACAGACCGATATCGTCGCCATCTGCGACATTATGAATCCGGTGTTTATCATTGGTGATTAACCCCGCTGCCATATAAAGGGGGCTGACAGCATTACTGCCAGCCCCCATAAATAATTCGCTAATCGATAATTGGAAGGTGGCGACGATAGTTCGAGTATTAAAATAAACAAAAATTGTTTCAAATTTAGCAAAAAGTGCTTCTAAAGACGAAATAAGTATTGTGGAATTAGAATAATTTTCTTATCTTTGTAGGCGAAAAGAAAAAAACGTAGACTAAGAATACAAGGGATACTGTGAAGCTTAATGAATGAGAATATGAAAAGAATGACTCAATGGGTGATGACCGCCACTCTCATTTTCTGCGGCACAATGATGATGCTGACGTCGTGTACCGACGCTCTCGGCACAGCTGATAACCCCGTAAATCCCGAGCCACCCTACGACCCTGCCGGAGAGTTGGCCAAGGAGACCTTCATTCACGAATCGTACATGGACCGCACAGTCAAGCCCGGCGACTCGTTCTGGCATTTCGCCCTCGGCA
>JAGCNO010000177.1 GCA_017645905.1 Prevotella sp.
GAGAGCGACCTCTTCAACCAGGGCTTCCGTCCCGTCATCAACGTAGGTATCTCCGTATCCCGTGTGGGTGGCTCGGCACAAATCAAGTCCATGAAGAAGGTGGCCGGTACGCTGAAAATCGACCAGGCCCAGTATCGTGAGCTCGAGGCCTTCTCAAAGTTCTCCAGCGACATGGATGCCGTGACGGCGATGACCCTCGACCGTGGACGTAAGAACAACCAGCTGTTGATTCAGCCGCAGTACAGTCCGATGCCTGTGGGCGAGCAGATTGCCATCCTCTATTGCGGTGTGCACGGACTGATGCGCGAGGTGCCCATCCCCAAGGTACGTGAGTGCCAGAACCAGTTCCTCGACAAGCTGCGCTCATCCAATCCCGAGGTTATCGAGACCCTCGCCAGCGGAAAGATCGACGACGATACGACCAAGAAGATCGAGGCTGTGATGGCCGACATCGCAGGAACGTATAAAAGCTGATAGCCTATGCCCAGCCTGAAAGAAATTAAAGGCCGCATAGCCTCAGTCAAGTCCACGCGGAAGATCACTTCGGCGATGAAGATGGTGGCCTCGTCGAAGCTCCATCACGCTCAGGTGGCCATCCAGAACATGCTGCCTTACGAGACGATGCTGGAGCACATCCTCAAGTCGTTCCTCGCAGCCGAGGCCGAGGCCCAGACCATCTACGACAAGGAGCGCCCCGTGAAGCGTGTCGCCCTGGTGGTCTTCACCTCCAATTCCTCGCTCTGCGGCGGCTTCAATGCCAACACCATCAAGATGATGACGCATGCCGTCGACGACTATGCCCAGACCATCGGCCGCGACAATGTGGAGATTTATCCCATCGGCCGCAAGGTTTTCGAGAAGGCACAGAAGATGGGTTTGAAGGTGCAGGGTGAATTCTCGGCGCTGGCCGACAAGCCGAATGTCTCTCAGTGTATCGACATCGCGATGGAACTTGGCAAGAAGTTCGCTGAGGGTGAGATAGACAAGGTTGAACTCATCTACCATCACTTCAAAAGCGCAGGCTCGCAGGTGCTCACCCGCAAGACTTTCCTGCCCATCGATATCGAGTCGGAGCTGAAGGCCGATCACGAGCGCGACCTTACCAGCATCATTGCCACGAAGGAGTCGCAGGAGTATCTGAAGAAGAGGGGAGACAAGCGTCAGGAGTCTGGAGAGAAGGAAGAGGTGAAGCCGCTCAACGACAACTTCATCGTAGAGCCCGATATGCACACCGTGCTGTCGCAGCTCATTCCGAAGCTAGCCCACCTGATGCTCTACACGGCCCTGCTTGATTCCAACGCCTCAGAGCATGCCGCCCGTATGGTGGCTATGCAGACGGCGACGGACAATGCCGACGAACTGTTGCGCCAGCTGAACCTCCAGTACAACAAGAGTCGTCAGCAGGCCATCACCAGCGAACTGCTCGACATTGTTGGTGGTTCGGTCAACAACTAACCAAGGAAGAGAGCCCTACGCACATAGTAGGGCTTTCTTCTTTACAGCATCAATATTTTAAAACAATGAAGAAGATTTTTATTATGGCTCTGTCTCTCATGTTCTTTGGGGCAGCCGGCCATGCTAAGGTAAACGTAACAGACAACGAAGACAAAACGCCCGACGGCGTGGAAGCTGTCGACTTAGGACTTAGCGTGAAATGGGCCAACATGAACGTTGGCGCAACGAAGGACTCCGGCTTCGGATCCTACTTCGCCTGGGGTGAGGTCAAGCCAAAGAAATACTATTCGTGGGGCACCTATATATGGAGCCAGGGCGATTCCAAGTTCCTGCTCAAGTATTCGACCTCCGACAGAAGGATTCAACTGACACCCTCCGACGATGCCGCCCACGCCAACTGGGGCGGTGAATGGCGCATGCCCACTATCGAAGAGTATGAGGAGCTGATCGACCCAGCCAAGTGCACATGGGAATGGATTACGAAAGACGGTGTCAACGGCTACAAGGTGACAGGAAAGAAGACGGGCAACTCTATCTTCCTGCCCATCACCGGCTTCCGCTTTTATGAGGGCGTTCAGTTCCGCGCCATCAAGGGTATCTACTGGACATCCATGCTCTACTCGGGCAATCCCAACAAGGCATGGTGTCTGGAGTTCGATTTCTCCGATGTAGACATATCCTTCGGAAAACTGTCGGCCAACCGATTCAGCGGCCGATGCATCCGGGCTGTCAGGTAGGAAGGAACTCGATTCACATTATCTTATATATATAACTCAAGAAACATGAAGAAATTATACATTTTATTATTTTCAGTTGGTTTGTCGACCATAGCCATGTCACAGGAGAAGTTCGAGCAGGGCAAGCCCAACGACGACAACTACCGCTACCTCGACGCCTACAAGCCGCTCAAGGAGTACATCGACTACGAGAAATATCCCAACTTCAAGCTCGGCGCGGGTACGACCGTCAACGACTATCTCAGGAAATCCACGGTCTATAAGATGACCAACCAGAACTTCACCGAGACCGTTGCTGGCAACGCCATGAAGATGGCCAGCTGCGTCGACGGCAACGGCAACATGAATTTCACTACCGTGAAGAACTACGTGAACACCGCTACTGAGGCCGGCCTCAACGTCTATGGCCACACACTCGCCTGGCATTCACAGCAGCCCAAAGGCTGGTTGACGAAACTACTGGCCGACAGACCAGACCCCACGTCGGAGGAGACATGGACCGAGATAGCCAGCAAGGACTTCCGCAAGAACAAGACCGTAGGCTGGACATCGGACAAGTCGATTTACGGCTTCACCCTCAACTTCGACGCGACCGACGGACTCATCATCCACACCACCAAGAAGTGTGACAACTCCTGGGACGTGCAGTTCCTGGCGATGGAAAACATACCCGTCGAGTTGGGAAAGACCTACAAGATGACGATGACCGTCCGCGGAACGGCCGACGGAAAGCTCCACAGCAAGCTGGGCGACTGGGGCAACGGAGAATACCCCGACATACCCTTCACCACCGAGTGGCAGGACGTTGAGGTCGAGTATAAGGCACTCGTGGAGAACAGCTTCTTCATGCTCCAGTGCGGCGACTTCGTGGGTGACATCTACGTCAAGACCATCAAGTTTGAGGGCTACAAGGGTCAGACCATCCCCCAGACGCAGCAGGAGCGCCACGACACACTTGTCTACGCCATGGACCTCTGGATCAAGGGTATGATGGAAGCCTGCGACGGTAAGGTCAAAGCCTGGGACCTCGTCAACGAGGCCATCTCCGGCGACGGTAACGACGGTGACGGCAACTATCTGCTGCAGCACTCCGATGGCTACAATAGCGGCACGTGGGACGTCGGCGGCGACGCCTTCTACTGGCAAGACCACATGGGCGACCTCGAATACGTGCGTCAGGCCTGCCGACTGGCACGCAAGTACGGGCCCGAGGACGTGAAGCTCTTCATCAACGACTATAACCTGGAGTCAGACTGGGACAACAACAAGAAAGTGAAGAGCCTGGTCGGCTGGATCAAGAAGTGGGAGGCCGACGGCGTGACTCACATCGACGGCATCGGCACACAGATGCACATCAGCTGTTTCGAGAGCGACAAGATACTCAACGACATCAAGAAGCACATCACCCAGATGTTCGAGGTCATCGCCAAGAGCGGCAAGCTCTGCCGAGTCTCTGAGATGGACATGGGCTACGTGCGCGGCTCCAACCGTTGGGGCAGCTCCGTCAAGACCGAACAGCTGACCGAGGCCGAACACAAGAAGATGGCCGACTTCTACGAGTGGATCATCAAGGAGTACCTGCGCATCATTCCGCCCGAGCAGCAGTGGGGCATCTGCCAGTGGTGTACGACCGACGCGCCCTCCAACAGCGGCTGGCGCGGCGGCGAACCCGTCGGCATCTGGGACCTCAACTACTACCGCAAGCATGTCTATGCCGGATTCGTACGCGGACTTAACGGTTCCGACCCCAGCGCCATCGGCCAGGTGGCTGCCGACCGGACCGTCGACACCTCGAAGGGCATCTACAACCTCAGCGGCCAGCGCATGAGCACGACCTCGCTCGACCGTCTGCCCGCCGGCATCTACATCGTCGACGGCCGCAAGGTCGCCGTCAAGTAAGACGCGCACAGTTGTAGCAACATAAAAAAAGATGTGGGAACCAACCGGCTCCCACATCTTTTTTATTTATTCGAACTCGACGGGTTCATCGTCATCACCGCCGCCACCGCCGTTATCACCTCCGCCTCCGGGGTTGTCGCCGCCGCCTCCAGGAGTGTCACCGCCCGGAGTATCACCGCCAGGAGTATCGCCACCTGAGCCTGAGCCGGAGCCTGAACCAGAACCGGAGCCGGATCCGTTGTCGTCAGAACCTGAACCTGAACCCGAGCCTGAACCGGAGCCGGAAGAGCCGCTGCCGGATGAGCCGGAACCGCTGCCTGACGACGAGCCGCCCTGCTGCGACGAGCCGCTGCCGGATGACGTCTGCGAGGTCTTGCGGTCGAGCATGTCCTGATAGAGCTTCACCGTACCGTTCCACTGGCTGATGAACGTGTCGTAGGCCGTCGGGTCGTCGGCGAACAGCGATGCGCCCTCGATGATGGCGCAGAGCTCGTCGTAGAGAGCGTCGCACGCCTTGCGGGCGGCCGACAGTGCACCGTACACCTTCTCGCTCTCCTCCACGCCCTGCTCCAGGCGCAGCGACTTCACGAGCGTCTGGCCTTCGACCATCTGCTGGTACAGGTACGTGCCGTTGATCGTTGCCAGGTGCGCCTGCATCGCGGTGGTCGAGAGGTCGCTGATCAGGTTCTCCAGCACACCCGTCTCCTCGTCCATCTGCGCGTTCACCTTCACCCTGTAGAGGTTAAACGGCTTTTCGAGCGCCGTAGCCGCCTCGTCGAGCTGCGCCATGCCCGAGCCGGACCAGGCCT
This sequence comes from Prevotella sp., assembly GCA_017645905.1. Classification (GTDB taxonomy): domain Bacteria; phylum Bacteroidota; class Bacteroidia; order Bacteroidales; family Bacteroidaceae; genus Prevotella. Next base: position 4,901 of record JAGCNO010000177.1, read on the forward strand.
GGATGAGCCGGTGCAGACGGGTGTAGAACCGGTCGCGCTGCTCGTCGGCCGCCGTGCGCTGGGCGATGATCTCGCTCGCCCGCACAATCAGGTAATACCTGTCCTCCTCGCCGAAGGCCGTCACCAGCTCGGCCAGCTTGGCCGTGATTCTTGCGGCCGAGAAGCCTGCTGCCGTCAGCGCCGTGATGAATGCCTGGATGAATGCAAAGTGCTGCGCGTTCTTCAGGTCGCGCTTGTACTTTAAGGGTTGAAATTTTGCCATGTCTTTAAATTTTTAGTTATTAAAATTAATTGTTGTTGTTTCCCGAATCGTGGGAAGTCTTATTTCTTTCAAAAATCCGTTTCCCGAGGCGTGGGAGATCATTTTTCTTTCGAAAATCCGTTTCCCGAACCGTGGGAGGTTGTTTTACTTTCGAAAATTCGTTTCCCGAAGCGTGGGAGGTCATTTTTCTTTCGAAAAACCGTTTCCCGAACCGTGGGAGAGAGTAAAAAAGGAGGGCGGAGCCGTCCGCCGTGGCGGAAGCGCCGCCCTCCTATTTTTCTGTGTCTAACGGATCTCAGAGAGTCCCCTAGTCTAAACTTGTGTTTCAAAAAACGAGGCAGGCACGAACTGGGGTTTTTCCAGCCGAAGTAGTGCTTTTGCGGAACGTGGCATTATTGTCACTGCCGAAGGATATGTACCAGCGATTGGTATCACCGCCATCCTTTGACCAAAGAGAAGCAGGTAAAGCAGCACCTCCTGCTTCATTGAGCTTAGTTGCCAGACCGCTGTAGCTCATTTTATATGAGCCATCCGTTGGATTGTCTTCAACTGAACCGCTGGCTCCACAACCGATGAACATGTACTGCCAGTCTATGATAGTAGGCAGGCGCCATGTTCCGCCTGTAACTTTCTTGGGCGACGTGCTCTCGTTCCATGCATTGCACAACCCGGCTGCACTGTCCCAAGTATTCCCATTACCCACATTCTCCAGTGCGATGGCTAGGCCATGGCTGCAGTTGCTTTCATTGCCCACATAGGCTATCATGGCCACAGCGGTGGTGTTGGCTGCGGTGGCTGCGGCCTGTGTGCTATAGATACTGCCATCGGCACCAATCAGTTTGCCTACGTCAGAGGCAGTTACATTAGTAAAAGCTACATTCCTGGTGACGTTATAAATAATGCCTGCATCGGGAAATTTATGGCTGCTGCTGACGTTGATAGCATAACCACCCACACTTACGTCGAGAATATCTAACATATCAATAAAATAACCAGTATATATACCTATGGCAAATGTTGCACAACCAGTTTCATCAGTTGTTACTTTTCCTTCCATCGGTTTTGCTCCAAGATTATTTATTATCACATTGACTTTTTTATTTTTCTCCAACCCAATGATGTTGAAGTTGAGAATGGCGCCTCGGGGCTCAAGTTCAAAGCCATCGTTATATTCAGATGATTTCTCCATGCTACTGAATTGTTCTATGGCTGCTTTCTTCGTGAGGGCAAAAGCTTTTTCAGTATATATACAAATATCATCGTCATAACCTTCTGCACGACGTTCATAGGTTATGTAATCATAGTCATCATAGCCACTGGGCAGCAGCGTGGCGTTGCAGTCGTTCGCCTCCGTGAAAAGTTGATCGGCTGTGCCGGAATATGGATTCTCTGTGGTTATGGTGCCGCTGAATGTTCCTCCAGACTGCCACGACAGCAGGCCGGCAAACTGACCTGCTCCGCCGTCGCTATTGTCCTTACCCTTCACAAACAGCTGGTCGCCCTCACTGAAGGAGAGTTTCATTTCATTGGCGTCATACGTGGCGCGGGTGGTGGTGTTGTCGCCCTGGCGGGTCACTTTGACGGTTACGGGAAGGGCATAGCCTTTCTTGGCGGTGTTCTGTTTGTTAATGTTCTCGTTGTTGATGATGGAATCGTCATCGCTGCTGCAAGCGGTGGTCAGCAGCATGGCTGGCATCATCATGGCAAGTGCCAGCGTCTTGAAGATATTCTTTGTTTTCATTGTTCTTCTTCTTTTGTTGTTAATACTCAGAACGCTGCGGGTTATTCGTCTAAATCCTCCTCCATAAACGTTCCATTCATTGTGGCACTCACACTTGTTGCAGTCACCTCGCTGCCAACCAGCAGATGTGTCCGGTGATGTAACTGGATGACTTTCATCGTCGGAATCTCATAATTTGTTTTCTTCATTTTCTTACAAGTTTTAATTAGTAATAAAGTTTTTGATTGATTATGCCTGCAAAGATACTGCATTCAACGTTAATTTCAAAAAAAATAAAATAAAGAAAAGTTAACGCGATAACTTTTCTTTATTTCCGTCCCGATAATTCTCACAATGGGGACTGTCCCCACTGTGCGTTATTTGTATTTCTCTATGAGGCTGTCGGCCTGCGGATCGCCGAGGTCCTTGGCCTTGCGCAGGTTGGCGATGCCCTGCTCCTTGTCACCCTTCATGCACTGGGCGAGGCCGAGGAAGAGGTAGCCGTCGCTGTTCTCGGGCTCGATGGCGATGCACTCCTGGGCGGTGGCGATGGCGTCGTCGAAGAGTCCGACGCGTACCTCGAGCGAGGCTTTCTCAGCGTAGTAGAGCGTCTCCTTGGGATTGCGGCGGATGGCCTCGCTGATGTCGTTGAGCGCCTGCTGGTAGAGGCGGGCCTGGATGTCGGTCTGATGGCGGATGTAGTAGAAGCTCTCGTTGATGTTGGCACTCATCAGCTTCTCGTACTCGTTCATGTCGCTGATGGCTTCGCGGTACTTGCCGGCCTCGCGACGGGCGGTGGCGCGCTCCCAGATGTAGGGCGCGGCCTCCTTCAGATAGGGCTTGGAGAAGGTGCCGACACAGCTGTCGAGGAGGGCGAGCATGGCAGTAGTGTCGCGCAGCATGGCCTGACACTTGGCGGCGCTGAAGAACGTCTCGGCATTCCTCAGCGGAGTGGCCGTGAGACTCATGTATACGTCGTAGGCCTCCTGATACTGCTTCTGTGCGAAGAGGATGTTGCCCTCCAGCTGCCGGTAAGTGGGCTGTGGATTGTCGCTGATGGCACTACGGATCTCGGAGAGCGCCTTGTCGAGCGTCCAGTTCTCGTATGGAGGGTCGGGCAGATACACATATTTATTATATATCATGCGCGCGAGGCTGTAGCGGGGCTCGTCCTTCGACTTGGACACGCGGATGGCCGTCGCCATGTCCGCGTCGGCAGCGGCATAGTCGCCACGGGCGGCCGACTCCTGGGCGCGGTAGGTGTAGCCGTCGGGGGCGTCGGGGAACTTGCGGATCATCTCGTCGATGAGTTGGCGATAGGCCACGGAGTCGTTGCGCGTGCTCACCATGTAGATGGCCACGTTGGCCTGCTGGAGGTCATCGGGCAGCTCCTTGCGGATGGCAGTCAGCTGCAGCACGGGGTCGTTGAAGCCGATGCCGCTGATGCGGAGCGAGTCGGCGAAGAGGGCGCTGATGGCGTAGCTGAGCGTATCGTTGGCCACGGCCGAGGGCTGTATCATGCCGATGACCTCACCCTCGTCGTTGAGCAGCGGACAGTTCTCGGTATGCTCCGGCGAGGTGAGGGCCACGGTGTAGTAGGTGTAGTTCTGCATGAACGACTCCGACTTCCTGACCGGGCCGCTGTAGAGGTTCTTGGTCTCGTGGTAGGGCAACAGCCAGGCGGTGCTGCCTTCCGTCATTGTGGTCTGGCAGAAGGGTAGGGGCTGCGTCTTGTTGCTGGCCACACGGAAACGGGCCACATCGTAAATGTCGTTGGCACCGAGGATGCTGACCACTTCGGTCTCCTTCCCCTGATAGTCTATAATAATAGCGCGCGCGGCTCCCTTGAAGGGCGAGAAGCTGCTGACGGCCTCGCCCGACGTGCCCGTGAAGAAGCCGTTGCTGCTGGCGATCAGCGAGCCGTCGGCCGAGAAGGTCTTCAGCGTGAACACCGATTTCGTGGCCTTCTTCACCCATGAGGGCTGGGCGGACAAAGGCAGGAAGGCGAAAAGGAGGAGGGGCAGGATGCCCGCTGTCAGCCTTCGTATCAGATGGATATCGTTTGTCTTCATTTTCACTGTCATTATTTCATTTTTAATAGTTCCTTTGCATTCTGTATGGCGGCAGCACTGACGTCGGAGCCGCTCAGCATCTGGGCGATCTCAAGGACGCGCTCGTCACCGGTAAGTGCCTTCATGCTGCTTGTGGTGCCCTGTGGCGTTTCCTTCTTCTCCACCTTATAATGATGCGTGCCGAGGGCAGCAATCTGCGGCAGGTGGGTGATGCTGACGACCTGACGGCCGTGGCTGCCCATGTCCTTCATCATCTCGGCCATCTTCTCGGCCATCTTCCCGCTCACGCCGGTGTCGATTTCATCGAAGATAATCGTCGGCAGTTTCACGGCGCCGCTGATCATGGCCTTCAGCGAGAGCATCACACGGGCGATTTCACCGCCAGATGCTACCTGGGCGATGGGCTGGAGTGGGGTGGAGGCGTTGGCGCTGAACAGGAACGATACCTTGTCCTGACCGCTCGGACCCAGCTGCTCGGAGCTTATCTGGACGGAGAAGCGTACGGCGGGCATGCCCAGCGGGACGAGTTTCGACAGCATGTCGGCCTCAATCTGTCGGGCTGACTTGATGCGAAGCTTCGTCAGGGCGTCAGCCTCTTTACTGGCCTGTTTCAGAAGAGTGTCGAGATGCTGCTGGAGTTCAGCCAACGACTCGTCACTGTTCTCGATGCCGTTGAGCTGTTGCCTGATTCCATCGCGCTTGGCAATCAGCTCTTCCACGGTTTCAACGTGATATTTCTTCTCCAGGTCGTAGAGACGGTCGAGACGGTTGTTGACGGCGTCGAGCTCCGACGGGTCGAAATCAACGTCCTCCAGATAACGGGAAACGTCCTGAGAAATGTCCTTCACTTCGATGTAACAACTCTCCAGGCGTTGCGACAGTTCGTCTACGGCGGGGAAGACGCGGCTGATGCCTTTGAGCGCCGACATGGATGAGTGCAGGGCGCTGACAACTCCCGTCTGCTCCGCGCCAAGGGCATTGTCGGTCTCATAGAGCGCACTCTTGATCTCCTCGGAGTGGCTCATGGTCTCGCTGCGCTGCTCGAGTTCTTCCTGCTCGCCTTCCACGAGGGCGGCCTGCGTCAGCTCGTCGCATTGGAACTGCAGGAAATCGAGGTTCTGACGATTGCGCTCGATGTTTTCCTGGAGTTCGTCGAGTTCCTTCTTGATATTCTGACATTGACGGAAAGTCTGCTGATACTGGGAAAGAGCCGTCGCATCGTCGGCGATGATATCTACGACACCCAACTGGAAGTCCTGCTTGTTGAGCAACAGGTTCTGGTGCTGGGAGTGTACATCGACGAGGCGCTCACCGAGTTCCTTGAGCATGGAGAGTTGTACGGGAGTGTCGTTGATGAAGGCGCGACTCTTGCCTGATGCTGTCAGCTCGCGACGGATGATGCAGTCCTCGGGATCATTCTCGATGTCGTTTTCAGCGAAGAAATCGTCCATTCCGTAGCGCGAGAGATCGAAACTGGCCTCGATGACGCATTTGTCAGCTCCTTGTTTTAGCGTCTTAGAATCGGAACGCTGACCGAGCAGCAGGGCGATGGCTCCGAGGATGATACTCTTGCCTGCCCCCGTCTCACCAGTGATGACCGAAAACCCTTCGTGGAGTTCTATGTCCAGTTCATCAATCAGCGTAAAGTTCTTGATATAGAGATGTTTAAGCATGATTTACAAGTTTTCAACTTTTCGTCTTTCACTTCTCACTTTTCACTTCTGTATCTCCTCCCATGTGTTGCTCTGCGAGGCATTGATACTCATCATCAGGTCGTAGATACGCTCCTTCTCCTTCGGAGTACCCTTACCCTTGTAGATGTTCTTCAACTCGTCCTTCTTGTAGTCGGTCCATATTTGTGGCAGCAGACTGAGGGGCTTGTTTTCATGAGCCACCTTCAGGCCGTTCTCTAGCGCATTGGTGATCTCGGTACGTCCGCGCTCGGCATTATTGGCCATTTCATCGAAGCCCTTACGGTAGTAGTCATACTGAAGCTGACGGAAGGGTTTCATCGCCTCATCCATATAGTCGTTGATGATGGCGAAGCGGTTACGGCTGTCTTCAAACAGTTTCCAGCCGGGGAATCCCAGATCCTGGGCGTTGTTTACCAGATAGAGACAACGCTGTAAAACGTCGGTTCCACCGAGCGGGGAGAAACTGTCGAGATCTAGGCCGATGATCAGGTAGGCGTAGTAGGCGAAGAGGGCCGTCAACTGGTTGTCAACCGTTTCATCGTTGTAGTTCAACTGATCGAACTGCGCGAACACGAAATGGAAGTTGTCGTCTCTATTATTATATAAGGTGGTGGTATAGGCGGAATTGAAGACAGGACGGTTGGCCTGTATGAGGGCGTTACACTCGAACCTGTTCTCCTCGCGGATATATTTGGTGACAGTGATGCTGAAGGTGCACTGGATGCGCTCGTTCTTCTGGAACTGTAGGTCGGTCCATTGGCGCTCATTGATGAACTGCTCCAGCGTCTGCTGCAGGTTCTCGAAGACGCTGACATCGGTGCCTTGTATCTGACTGTGGTTAATGTTGATCCTGGCCTGTAGCTCCTGAGCGGAGGAGGGGAGGGCCAGGATGAAAACGGTAAGCAGTTGCAGAAATCTCTTCATCACACTTTATCCGTTCAATTTCGATTCACGAAGCCGAATGCGGGTGAGCACTTGCTTGGTGTTGTAGGTGAAATCGCCAGACAGTATCCAACTGTAGTAACCGGGATCGATATGAAACACGTCGGCTACGGGGATTCCCTTGTGCTTGCCGAAGTTGAACACTTCTATGAGTTTCGGATTGCCATCCTGATCGAGGACGGGCTGACCGTTGCGGTCTTTCTGCTCCTGCCATACGATGCGACCAGCGAAGTCGACGTTGTTATTGGCCTTCGAGAAGGCTGCCAACTGGTCCATGTCGTTCTCCAGCACCTTCTCCGGATCCTCGTTGGCACCAGGGGCGTACTTGTCGAGCTGGCCCATCAGCACACGGTAGGTGGCCTCTGTATCCTCATCGGCACGGTGGGCCTCGAAGTCTTCCTCCATCTTACGCCCGCAATAGAATTTGTAGGCGGCTGCCAAGTTGCGGCGTTCCATCTTCCTGAAGATGGTACAGGCATCAATCAAGCGGGACTTTGAGAAGTCGAAGTCGATGCCTGCACGCAGGAATTCTTCAGCGAGTAGGGGGATGTCAAAGTTATTGGAGTTGAATCCCGCAAAGTCACTGCCAGCAAAGATGTCGGCCAGTTTCTGTGCGAGCTGCTTGAAGGTCGGCTTGTCCTTGACGTCATCGTTGCTGATGCCTGTCAGCTGGGTGATGAATGGGTCGATGGGGCGTTCGGGATTGATGATCTCGTTACCGCGCTCCTCCCGTCCATCGGGATACACCTTAATATATGATATCTGTATGACACGGTCTTTGACCAAATCAAGACCCGTCGTCTCCAAGTCGAAGATGACGAGTGGCTTTGTTAGATGAAGCTTCATATCTGTAAACCGTCAATTAATCATTGATCAGCATCGGCATCATCAACATGAGCACATCTTGGTTTTCGGGCTGCTCTGAGGGCAGAACGAGACCTGCACGGCTGGGATCGGCCAGCTGGATGATGACCTCAGGACAGTCGAAGTTGCTCAGCACCTCGATGAATGAAGAACCCTTGAAGCCGATGCTCATGGGTTGACCATTGTATTCGCACGACATGCGCTCTGTGGCGGTCTTGGAGAAATCATAGTCTTCGGCATCGAGCTGCAGCGTTGAGCCTTCCACGTGGAAACGGATTAGGTTGCTGGAGTCGTTGGCGAAGGGCTGCACACGACGTAGGGCTGCCAGGAGTCCGAGACGGTCCACACGCAGTTCATTGGGATTGTTCTGCGGGATCACGCTGTTGTAGTTGGGGTAGCGGCCTTCAATCAGACGGCACTGGAGCGTTCCGTCGCCATAGTTGATCTCAGCATTGCGGTCATCGAAGCGGATGATCACGTCGCCACCGTCCTTGCCTAACAAGTTACGAAGCAGATTAGCGGGTTTCTTAGGCAGGATGAATGCGGCGGGCTGATCACTCTTGATGGTGTAGACCTTATTGCGCACCAGCTTGTGGCCGTCGCTGGCCACTACGGCCAGACAGTCGGCTGTCAGGTCGAAATAGATACCGTTCATCACGGGACGGAGCTCGTCCTGAGCAGTCGCGAAGACGGAACGGTTGATATTCTCGGCAAGCGTCAGGTTGGGTAGGGTGATGACGGTGGCATAGTCGCTGACGGACTGTGCCATAGGGAACTCGTCCGCATTCTCTATGGGCAGCGAGAAAAGTCCGTTTTGATAGGATATCTTCACGGTGTTTTTCTCCTGATCCACATCAAAAGTGATGGGCTGCTCCGAAAAACCCTTCACGGCTTCCAGAAGATCGTGGTTACCGATAGCAAAGCGGCTATACCCGTCGCTTTCCGTCAGATCCAACTGGGTCTTCATGATGTTCTCCGAGTCTGAGGCCGTCAGATAAAGGATGTTGTCCTTGATCTCAAACACGAAGTCGCCCAGGATGGGTAGGGCGTTCTTACTGTTAATCACTCTTGAGAGGGCAGTGAGTTTTCCACTCAGTGCGCTGCTTGATACTGTAAATCTCATAGCTGTTATAGTTTTCTTGTTATTATTACCTTTTTAATAATTGGGACAAAATTACAAAAAAACGTTGTATTCAACAAAAAAATGCAGAGAAAATTGCGTAATTCAAACTATTTTTAGTAATTTCGCCACGTGAAAACGAGAAAATCAACAAATAAAAACAATTAAACAATGGAATTAACAGGTAGAATTATTGCAGTATTACCGGCTCAGAGTGGTGTGTCGGCACGTACAGGAAACAACTGGATGTCTCAGGACTACGTCATCGAAGTTCCCGGACAGTATCCGCGTAAATGTCTTTTCCGTATTTTCGGCGAAGACCGAATCAAACAGTTCAATATTCAGCAAGGCGAAGATCTTACCGTGCAGTTCGATATTGATGCCCACGAGTTCAACGGACGTTGGTTTAACGATATCCGTGCCTACAACGTGGTCCGTGGTCAGCAGCCGGTTGCAGGTGCACCCGTTGCAGCGGCTCCTCAGGCTTCACCGTTCCCGCCAGCAGACGGCGCTACGTCGCCGTTCCCTCCGGCACAGGAACCTGCGAGTGAAGGTTCTGCAGACGATCTGCCGTTCTAAAGTAAGAGATGAGTAAAGGAAGGGGATAACAATATCCCTTTTCTTTTACCATTATTTATACTATTTATCATAATGCCGATTCTACAAATTTGAATGATTAGATTGGTAATTATTATATAGATGTATTAGCGGACATCCCGATCGTCCAAAACTTTAAATTTTGAGCGCTGATGGACGATTGTTTCTAAATTCAGCAGAAATGAAGCTGTTTCTTCTGAGTTTGCGCGGCAACTAACAAGTGTTTTGCCTATAGGACTGATAATCGCACTTTGTCCGCGATA
>JAGCNO010000178.1 GCA_017645905.1 Prevotella sp.
CCGTTACCCTGCGTAAGTCATACGGAGGTTCTCACATCGTGATGGGTTCTAAGCAGCTGCATACCGACCTTAACTACGCTTGGCCCTCTGCCGAGATCGCCGTGATGGGGGCCAGCGGTGCCGCCGCAGTGCTCTATGCCAAGGAGGCCAAGGCCAAGAAGGAGGCCGGTGAGGACGTGAAAGCATTCATCGCTGAGAAGGAAGACGAGTACAACGAGCTCTTCGCCAATCCATATCAGGCAGCCAAGTACGGCTATATCGACGACGTGATTGAGCCTCGCAACACCCGCTTCCGCATCTGCCGCGCCCTGGCACAGCTTGCTACGAAGCGCGACAGCCTTCCTGCAAAGAAACATGGTAATATTCCTATGTAGTTTACAGTTTATAGTTTATTGTTTACAGTTTACAGAATGAACAACGAAGTATATGCAGCCATTGCCCTGGCGCTCCACGAGCACTTAGGCAATAACGTTCACGACGCAGAGCCGGGCATCATCACCATCAGTGCCCACCCCACTCAGTGGAACGGCTATGCACAGTCATTCACACAACATCCCTAAATACTGTCGATTATGAAAGAATACAAGTATACCATCAATGGTAATAAGTATGAAGTAGTTGTCGGTGATATTACTGATAACATCGCCACCCTGACCGTCAACGGTGAAGAGTACACGGTTGAAATGGAGAAGCAGCCCGAACCTGAGAAGAAGAAGCCCGTCGTAAAGGCAGCTACCGCTGCCGACGATGCTCCTGCCGCCTCCAAGGCTGCCGTCAACAAGGCCAACGCCGTCAAGGCTCCCCTGCCTGGTGTCATCACCGACATTCTGGTGGCCGAGGGCGACGAGGTGAAAGCAGGTGACACCGTCATCGTGCTTGAGGCCATGAAGATGGCCAACAACCTGTCGGCTGAGAAAGACGGTAAGGTGACCGCCATCTGTGTGAAGATTGGCGAGAGTGTGATGGAAGACGATGCACTCGTAGTTATTGAATAACCCTATGAGAAAGGTCCTTATAACGATGGCCATGGTACTCGCTACCATGGCCATTTTTGCCCAACAGTGGCCCGAGGCGAAGCCAGAGGCCAAGGCAGGAGCCCGTTGGTGGTGGCTGGGCTCTGCCGTCGACAAGGAGAACCTGTGCTGGACGATGCAGGAGTATGCTGGTCACGGCATTGGTGCTCTGGAGATCACGCCCATCTACGGCGTTCAGGGCAACGATGCGAACAATATCCCCTACCTCTCAGACCGTTGGATGGAAATGCTCCGCGAGGTACAGCAGAACGGTCAACGGCTGGGCATTGAGGTCAGCATGGCCACGGGCACAGGCTGGCCCTTCGGAGGCCCGTGGGTGCCGTTGGAGGAGAGTGCCTGCAAGGCGGTGTTCGTCGACACGACGTTCATCGGCGGCAGCGTCAGTGCCCTCGACCTTTCCGTGCCGGAGAAGGAAGCCCCGTACTGCCGTCTCAACAAGGTGATGGCCTACTGGCAAGGAGAACCTTTCGACGTGACGGCCCACGTCAGCGACGGCCGACTGACGTGGTCGCCCGCCGCACAGCTCAAGGCCCGCATCAAGGCAGCCGGCAACAAGCAACTCCGCAAGTTCCTGAAACGACAATTGAAGGAGATGCAGACCGCCCGCTGGGAGATTGTGGCCGTCTGGGTGCGTTATGGCGTGATGAAGGTCAAGCGCGCCGCGCCAGGTGGCGAGGGACTGGTCATCGACCACTTCGACCGCACGGCCGTCGCCCACTACCTACAGCATATCGAAGAGGCCTTTGAGCGTACCGGCACCCCCTACCCCCACACGTTCTTCAACGACTCCTATGAGGTAGAAGCAGCCACATGGACGCCCACCCTCTTCCAAGAGTTCCAGCAGCGCCGGGGCTATCAACTGGAACACTACCTGAGGCAGCTACAGGCCGGAGACCCGAAGGTGGTAAGTGACTACCGCGAGACCCTCGGCGACCTGCTCCTCGAGAACTTCACCAGCCAGTGGACCGCCTGGGCACACCGCCACGGTGCCATCACCCGTAATCAGGCCCACGGCTCACCCGCCAACCTCATCGACTGCTATGCCGCCGTCGACATCCCCGAGATCGAGGGCTTCGGCCTCTCCGACTTCGGTATCAAAGGCCTGCGCCAGGATCCGGGCAAGACCCGCAAGAACGACTCCGACTTCTCCATGCTGAAGTACGCGCCGTCGGCAGCCCATGTCTGTGGCAAGCCCTTCACCTCGAGCGAGACGTTCACCTGGCTTACTGAGCACTTCCGCACGAGTCTCTCACAGATGAAGCCCGACATCGACCTGATGTTCTGCGCCGGTGTCAACCACATGTTCTTCCACGGCACCTGTTACTCACCGAAGGACGATCCTTGGCCCGGATGGAAGTTCTACGCCTCGGTCGACATGAGTCCGACGAACACCATCTGGCGCGACGCCCCTTACTTCATGCAGTACGTGGAGCGCTGCCAGAGTTTCCTGCAGTGGGGCGAACCCGACAACGACTTCCTCGTCTACCTGCCCGTCCGCGACATGTGGCAGAAGCAGACTGACAAGCTGCTCATGCAGTTCTCCATCCACAAGATGGGCCAGCTGGCACCGGAGTTCA